>CALHLT010000018.1:0-4134 GCA_938034555.1 uncultured Bacillota bacterium | reverse complement strand
CAGCACAAGCCCGAAGGCGACCCTGTGTATGAGTTCATCGAGAAGAAGCGTTCCGAGGGTAAATGCGGAAAGGAAGCCTTAGTTGCCGGCATTAACAAATTCCTTCGCATTTACTACGGTAAAGTTACCGATCTCTACCGTGAATTAGAAATCTGATTACATACAACCGAATATCTCTCGGGCGAAAAAAATTACCCCTTTTTCGCCCTTTTGGTGTTGCTTCTGTTACCTCAAAATTTTTCTCAATTTTTTTCGATAAACCTATTGACTTTTCTTAGCAGGTTTACCGCAGCGCAATTTTTAGGGGCTGTAAAAAGCACCATAAAGCAAGCAAAGACAAAAGCTACTTCAGTCCGTTTGTAATTCCCTGCAAATCACACATTTATCCAATCTCTCAAAAAGCGAATCGAATCTCTTGTCTGCTCTCATGATGTCAAAACAATCGCGCTTAAAGACTTTTTGATAATCAAGCGGGACGATCCAATTCCACCAATCATTATGCAACATACTGATTTCTTTGTATTCTTTACCGTCTTTTTCGATCCAATTGATTTCACATTCCAAAGTAAATCCTTTTAATGCGGGAGACGAGCAGCCTATTTTAAACTCTTCATCGGTGACAGACATGATCTGTTCAATCACGCGCAATGTGTCTTCAAATGCATCATAAGCTTCATTCATTTTTTTGAGTTTGGCAAACGAAGCCGTATAGCGTATTCCAAGTTCTATTCGCTCTTCACACCACAAATCTGCGCCTGTTCCTCCGCTCACCAAATACTTCTTATCGGGGGATAAATTGTTTACAGCATTAAGATAATTAAGCTGCGTTTCACAAAACCAAATAAAATGATTTGGGTCGTCGCACAAATAGACTTGCCAATCGTTCGCCGCACTTATGATATGCGAAAGCTCCATCCATAGAACGTACTGCCGCACAGGCTCGATTTTGTCAAGTTCCTCGCGCATTTTGTATCTGTTGAACAGTAGTGCGGAACGGGACATATCTTCACGACTGGCATATGCGTCCAAAAAAGCATCGATGTGTTCATCATCTTCCATGTTCGCCATACATCCGATAACCGCATAATGCTGGTCTTTGGGACACACTCTGAATACTTCTTCTGCCAAAAGCCGCATTTCCTCAAGAACACTTTTGTCTTGAAACAAGCGAACCTTCCAAATTTCGTTGTACATTCCCCAAAACCAATATTGTTGATAATCCTTGAGATTACGTCGTATTTCCCGCATTATCTCAACGGTTTCCTGAACATCCTTTGCACGAACGGCAATTTCGAACGATTTTTGAAGCTCCGAACAGCGTTTTTCCTTTTCTTCTTCTGGAATGTTGTCGTAGAGACGTTTGTCAAGTTCCAAGAATGTTTCGCGTTTAAATTTTTTAAGAATGTGAGAATTTTGTTCTTCGTTGGCATTATCCGAAACAAAATCGTCAATAAGCATTCTAATTCCGCGGGCGGTGTTAAAATCGGTTATGATTTCAAGAAGTTTATATTTGTTTTCCTTGTTGGAATTAAGATAGGAAATTGTCCAGTCTTCGTTATCATTAAAAAAGTTCTGCATGAATTCAACAGCAGGGCGTTTCCAATTGAAAAGAGTTTCTGTTTTGTCGCTTTCAAACGCTTTAATGATAAGCGGCAAATATAAGTTTTTGTCGATTTCGCAGTTTTTAACAATTTCAACAAAGCGGTCGAAATATCTTTCCAAGAAAGAATAACTTTCTTTAACGGAAGTGTATTTGATTTGTCCAATTTGCCCAACAAAAATCTTTTTAACAAAATGGAAAACACTTTCATATTTTTTTGCAGTTAAAAGAAGTGCAACAAAATTTGAAAGAGCAAACATATAGTTTTTAAGTTGGAAAATTAAATCGGAAAAAGAGTTGATGTCTTCTTCGCTTAATTCTTCTTTTGTTATGTTGTTTGCAAGATGTTCAATTTCCTCGCTTGTTAGCGCGCGGCTTATAAACGCATCAGCGTCAACTTCAATTTCAAATCCGAAAAGTTGTTTAAGTTTTGATTCAATTTGTTTAATGTCTTTTAAAATTTCCATATAGGGATTATAACAAATATTTATTAATAATACAAATTAATCCGTATTCTTCCCATAAAAAATTTCTTCAAGATTTTGCCCGGGATTGTTTCTTTCAAAAACCTTTTGAAGTTGGTCTTCGGTTAGCATTTTAATTTTTCCGTCCTTGAATTTAACATAAAAAATTGTGTATTTAAATTTGTTCGTTTCGCGAAGAAGTTTGAAAAGTGGAGCGGAGGAAAGAACGCAAACATTTTTAACTTGCAAAACTTCCTTATTCTTTTTTTCAATTTGATTAATAATTGGCGAATATTCTCCGTTAAATTTTCCGTCAAAAATTCCAGCAAAAAGGAAAATTGAAATAAGTCCAAAAGAAAAATTAATTTGAAAAAAAGCAGAAATTATGAAAAAAATTAAAAAAATTAATGAAAAAATTAAATTTATTATGCAAGAAACTTTATAAACTGTTTTTTCTTTGAATTTTAATTTTAAAAGAGAAGTTAAAATTCTTCCCCCGTCAAGAGGGAAAGCAGGAAGCAAATTAAACATTAAAAGCGAAAAATTTGAAAGAGCAAAGGTGTAGGAAAAAACATAAGTTTGGGGGAAAATCCACCAAAGCATAATTGTTATAACAAGCAAAATTGCGTTCATGATTGGCCCGGCAAGCGCAATTTTAATTTCGTCGCGAGGGCTGAAACAAAAGTTTTTAAACGAAACGCAGGCGCCATAGGGAAGAATCCAAATTTTGTTAAGTCCATAGCCAAGTTTTTTTGCAACATATGCGTGGGCAAGTTCGTGAAGAGTTATTGCAATTATGTATGGAATTAAAACCGAGCCAAAGCCTGTTAAAACCAAAATCAGCAAAAACACAAAGGTTAGGGGGTGAATTCGAAGCGCTTTCATTTGATATTAAAATATGTTCACACATTAAAATATATAATTTTTTTTGACAAAAAATTTGCAAAAAACATATTATGCTTTTAGTAAATTTTAAGGAGGTAGAATGAAAAAATTTGCAATTTTTCTTGCGCTGATTGTTGGAAGCATTTCTGTTTTGTTTGCAGGCTGCGGTGGGAGCAATGTTATTCGTGTTAACGAAGTTACCCACAGCATTTTCTATGCACCATTCTATGCGGCAATCAATCTTGGCTATATGGAAGAAGAGGGAATTGAAATTGATTTAACAAACGGGGGCGGCTCCGATCAATCGATGACAGCTCTTCTAAGCGGAAGCGCAGACATGGCTCTTCTTGGCCCAGAAACAGCAGTTTATGTTGTTGGTGAAGGAGCAAAAAATGCGCCAGTTATTGTTGGACAATTAACAAAGCGCGACGGATCTTTGCTTGTTGGAAGAACAAACGAAACAAACTTCGATTGGAGCAATCTTGCAGGGAAAGAAATCATTGGAGGACGCCGCGGCGGCTCGCCAGCAATGTCGCTTCAATATGCTGTTGAAAAAGCGGGAAACACTGTTGGAACAGCCCCAGAACAATGTAACATTAACCTTGATGTTGCGTTTAACCTTGTTGTTGGAGCGTTTGAGGCAGGGCAAGGCGACTATTGCACAATGTTCGAACCAACTGCAAGCGAATATGTTGCAGCAGGAAAAGGATATATTGTTGCGGCTGTTGGACAAGCGAGCGGGGAAGTTCCTTTCACATGCTTCATGGCAATGCAAAGTTATTTAGACAAAAATGAAAGCAAAGTTGAAGGGTTCTTACGTGCTGTAACACGTGCATATAACTATTTAATTTCGGCAACCGATCAAGAGATTATTGATGCGCTTAAACCATCGTTCTCAACAACAACCGACGAAATTATCGTTTCCGCAGTTCGCAACTATATCGACTTTGACATGTGGAAAAGCACACCAGTTATGAACAAAGCAGATTTTGAACGTTTGCAAGACGTTATGCAAAACGCGGGCGAACTTCAAAAAAGAATTAACTTTGAAGATGTTGTTAATAACACGTATGCAGAAAAAGTTATTGATTCTTTAAAATAAAAAATAATTTAAAAAAATTAAGAGAAGAATTTTCTTCTCTTTTTTATTTAAAAATAAAATAAAAAAATAAATAAAAAACATTT
>CALHLT010000017.1:0-30900 GCA_938034555.1 uncultured Bacillota bacterium | reverse complement strand
AACGAGGAAAATCCTCGTTTTTAAATTTTTTAATTATTTTTTTGTTTTTTAATTATTTTTTTTGTTTTTTAATTATTTATTAAAGTAAAATACAAATAATTCCGCCTTTCCCTTCGTTAATAATTCTTCCAAGTGTTTTTCTCATTTTTCTTTGCGCTTCAACTGGCATTAGGGTTATTTTTGAATCAATCCCTTCTTTAACAAGCGAACTTAGGCTCTTTCCAAACATGTTTGTTTCCCAAATTGCTTTTGGATTTTGTTCGAATTCGCTCATCATATATTTAACCATTTCCTCGCTTTGAGCTTGCGAACCAACAATTGGGTTAACTTCGGTTTCAATGTCGACGCTCATGATATGCAAACTTGGAGCGGATGCTTTAAGTTTAACGCCAAACTTGTTGCCTTGTTTAACAATTTCTGGGTCTTCCAAAGTCATATCTTCAACATTTGGCATAACAACGCCATAGCCTTTTTCTTTAACATCGGCAAGAGCAAGTTTAATTTTGTCATACTCTGCTTTTGCATGGGCAAGTTGCTTAACATATGAAATAAGGTGGAAGTCGTCGGTAATTTCTGTGTCGCACTGCTCTGAAAGAACGCGATAGAACAAGCCTGGTTTTGGCGTTACTTCGAAATATACTTTTCCTTCGCCCATTTTAATTGACGAAACAACAACTGGTTCGAAATCGTCGCTTTCAAGGAATGCAACATTTGTTTTGTCAATTTGACCAATTTTATTTGCATTTTCGCCAAACTTTTTAACCTCTTCAACAACATTTGAAATGATTGGGTGATTAAATGAAAGCGCTTGCATCCATTTTGGCATTTTAATCTTGAGCGATTTGATTGGGAACTCCAACAAGATTTTTTCAAAAATTTCGTCGATATTATTTTGATTAAGTTTTAAAACATCCATTGGCATAACAGGAACGCCATATTTTGCTTCCAATGATTTTGCAAGTTTTTTTGCATCTTCGCTTTTTGGCAATTTTGTGTTTAAAACAACAACAAAAGGTTTGTTTTGAGCGGCAAGTTCGCTAACAACTCTTTCTTCCGCCTTAACATAACTTGATCTTGGAATGTCGGTTATGCTTCCGTCGGTTGTTAAAACAATTCCGATTGTTGAATGCTCGTCGATAACCTTTTTTGTTCCAAGTTCTGCCGCTTTTTCAAAAGGCATTTCCTCGTCGCTCCAAGGTGTTTTAACAAGTCTTTCTTTTTGATTTTCCTCGTGGCCAAGAGCGCCCTCAATTAAATAGCCAACACAATCTATCATTCGAACATTCATATCAACTTTGTCGTCAACACGAATTGCCGCCGCCTTGCTTGGAACAAAGCGAGGTTGAGTTGTCATAATTGTTTTCCCGTCGGCGCTTTGAGGGAGTTCGTCGATTGTTCTTTGTTTTGTATTTTTGTCCTCAATGTTTGGCACAACAAGATTTTGCATGAACTGAGTTATAAATGTTGATTTCCCGCAACGAACAGGTCCAACAACACCAACATAAATGTCGCCTCCGGTTCTTTTTGCAATATCTTCATATAGACCATAATTTCCCATATAAAAACCTCCAAAAGTGATACTGTATTTTATGGGCGAAAAAAGGGCTTTATGACAAAAAACTCGCCCTTTGTTTAAGGCGAGTTAAGGTTTATATTTTTCTTTAACAAATTATGTTAATGATTCTGTTTGGAACAAGAATTATTTTTTTAATAACGCTGTTTTCCAAATATTTTGAAAGCGAAGGTTCATTTTTGATTTTTTCAACAATTGAATCTTGGTTTTCCCCTGTTCCAACTTCAATTGTTCCGCGCATTTTTCCGTTGATTTGAACAGGAAGATTTATAACATCTTTAACAAGCGCGCTTTCGTCGAAAGTTGGCCAACTTGCGTTTTTAAATTCAGGTTCAAATTTGCATCTTTCCCAAATTTCTTCGGCAATGTGTGGTGCAAAAGGACTTACAAGCAAAACAAGAGTTTGATATTCCTTTTTGTTGATTTTTCCAACTTTATATATTTCGTTACAAAGAGTCATAAGAGTTGAAACAGCCGTGTTAAACTTAATTTCTTCAATGTCCGACGTAACTTTTTTAACAGCATAGTTAATTGCATATTTAAGTTCTTTTGAAATTTCTTTTCCATCGGATAAGAATTCTTGCATTCCCCAAACGCGGTTTAAGAACTTATTGCATGCTTTAACGCCGTTGTCGTTCCAACTTACTGTTTCGCCGTAGTCGCCAATAAAGCACTCCCAAAGTCGAAGAGAATCCGCTCCATATTCGCGAATAACATCGCGAGGGTCAACAACGTTTCCAAGGCTTTTACTCATTTTAACGCCGTTTGAACCAAGGATTATTCCTTGAGAAATTCTTGTTTCAAAAGGTTCTGAAACAGGGCTTAATCCAAGGTCGAACAAGAACTTGTTCCAAAATCTTGCATAAAGAAGGTGGCGAGTTGTGTGCTCGTTTCCGCCGTTATAAATTTTAACTGGAAGCCACGCTTTAAGAGCGTCCATGCTTGCAAATTCTTTGTCATTTTTAGGATCGCAATAGCGCATGAAATACCAACTGCTCCCTGCCCAACCTGGCATGGTGTCGGTTTCGCGCTGTGCTTTTCCGCCACAATGTGGACAAGTTGTGTTAACCCAACTTGAAATTGCAGCAAGAGGGCTTTGCCCGTCTTTTGTTGTTTCATAGGAATCAACTTTTGGAAGTTGAACTGGAAGTTGGTCTTCTGGAACAGCAACCCAGCCGCATTTTTCGCAATGAACAACCGGAATTGGTTCGCCCCAATATCTTTGACGCGAGAAAACCCAATCGCGCATTTTAAAGTTAACTTGTTTTTTTGCAACCCCCATTGCAACAAGTTTGTTGGTTATTGCAGTTTTTGCTTCTTCAACAGTAAGCCCCGTGAATTCTTCGGAATTCATAAGTTTTGCCCCTGTTCCTAAATAACTTTGTTTTTCAAAAGCGCACGAAGAGATGTCTCCTTCAATAACTTGAATGATTGGAATGTTTCTTTGCTTTGCAAAGTCATAATCTCTTTGGTCATGAGCAGGAACAGCCATAACAGCACCCGTTCCATAGTTTGCCAAAACAAAATCGCCAATGTAAACTGGAACTTCATTCCCGTTAACTGGGTTGATTGCGGTTATTCCCTTTAAGACGCAGCCGCTTTTTTCTTTAACAAGTTCTTGACGTTCAAACTCGCTTTTTTTCGAGGTTTCTTTAATGTATGCTTGAACTTCATCCCAGTTTTGAATCTTATCTTTTAAATCTTTAACAATTTGTCCTTCTGGAGCAAGAACCATAAAGGTTATTCCATAAATTGTTTCGATGCAAGTTGTGAAAATTTCAAAACTTCTGCCTTGCTTAATTTCAAATTTAACTTGAACACCTTCGCTTTTGCCAATCCAATTGATTTGGCTTGTTTTAATGTGTTCTTGATATTTTGTTAGTTTAAGGTCGTCTGCCAAACGCTCTGCATACTTTGTCATTTTCAAAATCCATTGACTTTTTGGTTTTTGAACAACATCGCTATGGCATTGGCAGCATTTCCCGCCTTCAACTTCTTCATTTGCCAAAACACCGCAGTTTTCGCAAAAGTTAACCATTGTTTCTTGTTTTTCGGCAAGACCATGTTTAAAAAATTGAAGGAAAAGCCATTGTGTCCATTTATAGTAGGAAGGATCGCATGTGTTAATTTCTCTCGACCAGTCGAACGAAAGACCAACCATTTTAAGTTGCTGTTTAAAAGTTTCAATGTTCCTTGAAACAATTTCTTGAGGAAGTTTATGTTCGCGAATTGCAGTTCTTTCGGCTTCCAAACCAAACGCGTCGCATCCCATTGGGAAAAGAACGTTTTTCCCTTCCATTCTCTTTTTTCTTGCAACAACATCTAATGCAGTGTAAGAACGAACGTGACCAGTGTGGAGCCCTTTCCCGCTTGGATATGGGAATTCGATTAAAAGATAGGTGTTTTCTTTTCCGTTTTCATGATTTTTAACTTCAAAGCGTTTTTCTTTTTCCCATCTATCTTGCCACTTTTTTTCTATCTCTGAAAAATTGTATGAATCCATGTTTCTCCCTATGCCATTTTGACTGGCGTTTTTTCTGCTGAACTAAGTTGAACTCTGTATAATGACATTTCTGTTGTTTTAATAACCTTGTCGTCGCTTCCCTTTGCTTTGTCTTCGGCAAAGAAATAGAGATAATCTCCGTCAACATCGAAATAATCTGTTTTAATTGTAAGCGCGCCGCTTAATTTTTGAGCACTTTCTTCCGAATTTGTTAAACTTTTTCTATAAATTGCATCGGAAGTTGCATAGTATAAATATCCATCTCTTGAGAAAAGAATTTGAGAAACAGAAGAAGCAAAGTTTTCTCCTTCAAGTTCTGGATTAATATTTCTAATGATTAAACATTTGTTTGAGTTGATATATGCAAGGCCAAGGTTGTTTCCGCCATATTCTCCAAGAACAACAACATTAAGGCTACTTTCGCTTAGTTGTTTTGTTTCTCCTGCTTCAAAGTTTTCTTCCAAGGTGTTGGAATAGTAACCATAAACCGAGGTTAAACCAACAAGTTCGTTTCTAACATAGAAAAGTCTTCCGCTGTTAAGATCCTTAACTGTAACTTTAATTCTGTCTTTATTTAGAAGTTCTGTTGTTTTTCCTGTTGAAATTTCTGCTTTATAAAGGATGTTTCCAAGGTCGATTGGACCGTCGCTTTCTTTGTTTACTGTGTAGTATACAAAGCATTCCGATGGTTTTGGGTTTTCGTCGTTTGAAACAATTGTTTCTCTTGAAGGAAGAATTGCGCCTGTAACTTTTTCCGCAATTGTTAAAACTTCGCCATTTTCTGAAACGCGAACGATTTCGGAACCTGTGTAGATTAAGAGATATACATTTCCATCAATCATTGTCATCGAGAATTTTCCGCCCGAGAAACTTGTTGTTTGATGTAACTTTTTAAGGTTTGACCCATCAAGGTTGCAAGAATAAAAAGTTAAAAGATCATAGCGTGTTCCAGTTTTATCTTTATCTGTTGTTGGGGTTGCAAAATAAATTTTATCTTTAAAAATGTAAAGCCCGCTGTTTTCAAAGCCAACAACTTTTGAAACCATAAGTTGAATGTCGGTTAAAATTGGGCGCTCGGTTCCGTCAACAGTTTCAACTGTTTTTCTTGCACGATAAAGCCCCGTTTCTGTTACAGCGCCAAGTTCGTTTGAAATTTTTGAGCCAAGCGAAGAAGATTTAACGTAGGCATCGGTGAAATATACATAGTCACCTTTTGTAACAACAAATCCGCCGTTTCCATAAACATTGTCCTCATAGGCTGGGCCGCCTTCCAAAACAATTTCTTTATTTCCGCAGCCTGCGAAAATTCCCCCGCAAACAACGAGGCAAAGAACTAAAATAAGTGGTAAAAATTTTTTCATACTATCTTCCTTATTTATAAAATATAAGACATATTAACATTAAAAAATTTTTTAGTCAAACATTTGCGGCTTTATTTAACCCACTTGTTAGCAAATTCCAACAACTTTTTTTCGTATTCCTTTCCAAGAAACTTATAACTTTGAATATGCCCCGCGCCCAAAACAATAACTTTTTCACAATCGGTTCTTATAAGAGAATCGAACATTTTTTCAGTCATGAAGCATGGAACAAAAACGTCATTTGTTCCATGGAAGAAAAGAATTGGCAAATTTGAAGATTTAACGCTTTCAATTGGCAAAACCTTTTTCAAATTAAACTTTCCAAAAACTTTAAAAAAGAAATTCATAACAGGAAGGACAAAGAAAGAAGGGAAATGTCCTCTTGTTTTAATTAAATATTTAAGTTCATCATATGCAGACGAAAAGGCACTGTCGGAAACAATACATTTAACATTATTTGGAAGAGTTTTATTTGCGCAAAGAAGGCAAGCTGCCGCGCCCATTGAAATTCCAAAAAGAACAATTTGGCAATCTTCCCCAAAAATTTCAATAAGTTTTCCAATCCATAAAACTAAGTCGCCCTTTTCATAAAAACCCATGCTAATATACTTGCTTTTGTCGTCGTCATGGGCGCGAAGAGTTGGCGCAAAAACATTGAAATTATTGTCATAAAAAATTTTGGCTTGCGGAGCAAGGTCTTTATGAATTCCAAAAATCCCATGAACAACAATTGCAACTTTTTTTGTTGGGCGTCTAACAAGAATTCCGCTTTGCGTTTCTTTCCCAACTTGAATTGTTATTTTTTCATTTTCAACTTGTTCCCACCAATCATAGTCAATTGCATATTCTTGTTTAAGTTGGTTTCGAAACTTTTTGTTAATCATTTTCCCAACAATTGAGTTTTTTCGAAAAGAAATTAAAAACGCAATAAAGCCCGCAAGAACCCAAAGAAAAAAGATTCCACAAACCGCCGCAAGAACAATTAAAACAATTTCAAGAGTTCCCAAAATTTTCTCCTTTTTTCTATTTTGACACAAATGCTTAATTTTACAAAAAAAATAAACCGCAAATGCGGTTTAAATTTTGTTTTTTTCTTATGCTCCAAATGTAAGCCCCGATAAATTTAATGTTAATGGGCCAACAAGGCAAATAATCATTAAAGCAACAATAACAACGAAAAGTTGAACAGAGAAAACGAATTTCTTTTCTCTAACCATTTTTACGCTTTCAATAACAAGCCCTGCAAAAGAGCAAGAGAAAGCGATAAAGAAGAAAATTGCAACTGTTATGTAAGCTCCTTCTGTTCCGCTAACAAGAGGCAAAAAGCCAACAAAAAGCGAAAAGAAAATTGCAATTATTGAAAGAGAAAGAGGCAAGTTTGCCAAGCTGAATGCTTCTTTAAAAAACTGGCAAAATTGGCAAGGCTTTCCTTCTTTGTTTCTTTTTTCTTTTCTTGGTTCAAGTTGTTCTGGAACAACTTCTTCTTCGTCATTAAAAATTTCATATTCGCTCATAAAAACACACTCCTTTTCTTTAATTTATCTAACAGAGATATTATATCATACCGGCAAATTTAAATCAAGCATATTAATTAAAAAAAAGAACAATATTTATAGTTAAAACAACCAAATTATTGTCTTTTTAAACTTATATATGTTTTTTAGAAAGTTTTTGTTAACTTAATGCGTTATGCAACAGCATTTTCAATAACAATTGATTTTGCAAATTGTTCAATTTGCTCGGTAAGATTTTCTTTCAAACTGCTTTCGCAACCAAACTGAATTTGCCAAAAAGCATCGTTGGTTTTAAAAACATAAGAGCGATAGGAATATGATTTATTATTGTAGACACTTTCATATTCATAATATGTTAAGTTGCCGTTTGTGTAAACCTCACCGTTTGTTGTTATTTCCAATTTATCTTTGTTAGTTTCAATTGCGGCCGCAATATAATCTTCTTTTGTTTCCCCTTCTGGATTTGGTCTTTCATGCCAAAGTTTAATGTCCTCAAATGTTTCTTTTGAAACAAAAACTTTAATATGTTTTCCGTGATAAGTTGTTATATAATTCGCTTCGTTTTTTTCTGTAAACTTTGAATTTAAAGTTATTTGATAACCCTCTCCTGTAAATGTTTTTTCAAAGGGAACAAGGCACAAAACAAAGATAACAATGCACGCAACAAGAACAAGCGCGCAAAGCGAAGGGATTAATATTTTAAGAAGTTTACTTTCTTGTTTTTCTTCTGCCATTTATGTTTTCTCCAATTAATTTCTTCTATAGATTAACATAAAAAGACAAAAAAGCCAAAAAAAAATCATTACTAAGCGTAACAATTTTTATGCAGTTTATAAATTAGCAAACTTTATCAACAAGCCATGTTATAAACTGCTTGTTACTTGGAATAGGCCCTGCGTTTGAAAGCAATCCTCTCCCGCTTATTTCATCAAACAAAATTTTATTTTTAATTCTTTGAGATGCAACAGTTATTGCATTTCGAATGTTTCTTTCAATGTTATTAACTTGCGTGTTATATCGCATTGCAAGTTTAGGATATAACTTTTTATTAAACGATTGCATAACTCGCTTGTCTTCAATAACGTTTAAAACGAGTTCTCGAATATACTCATATCCCAAATATTTTGTTGTTATTCCAAGTTCAGAAAGTATCTTTGTTGTTTTGCTGCGAATTTCTTCCGCTTTTTCAAGGCTAAGAATTTTTCCTTGCTTTTCTTTAACATTATTAAGAACGTTAACAACATCATTTGAAAAATTTCTCTTGTTAACAACAATTATGTTAGGGTCGTTAAGTTCGAAGGATGAGGGGTTAGGGGTTAAAAGAACAATTTTTGGAATGAAAAAGAGATTGGAACGGACAAAATCGTCATAGATTTCAAAATTGAAATCGATGCTTTCAGTGTCATAAAAGAGCACTTCCGGATTAGAATTGACAACATTATGAATAACTTCTGGAAAAGTTAAACAATATATCAAATTAATTTTTTGTTCTCGGCAAACATATCTTAATGCTTCGCCAAGAGAATAGTCTCTTTTTGAAAAGAGAATTGCACTTTTACACATAACTTCTTCTCCTTTGTGCTATTAAGTTTCATGATACAACTTTTAAACGAAAAAGAAAAGCAATTTTGTAAAATTTTATCAAATATTTTGGAAACTTTTTTACAATAATCTTGTTTTATGTCTAAACTTGTCGAAACTTATGCGTTTTATCTTCAATCTTTTAAAAAACTTTGCATTTATTTTTGATTGTGCTATCATAAAAACGAAATGGAAAATGTACTTTTTGAGGAAAAATATATTCAAAGATTTTTGCAAGATTTAAAGCAAAACAAACTTTCTCATGGCTATTTAATTATTTCGCCAGACGGATTGTTTAACGAAATTGTTGCAACGCAAATGGCAGCAATTTTGCTTTGCAAAAACAACAACTCTTGCCAAATCTGCGAGTCTTGCCAAAAAATTGAAGCAAAAACTCACCCAGATTTTTTGGTCTTTCCAGAAAGCAACAATTTCTTGGTTGACGACGCGGAAGTTGTTGTTGAAAAGTCAACGCAAAGCCCAATGCTTGGCGATGTTAAAGTTTTTTTAATTAAAGACATCGACAAAGCAACGGTTCAAGCGCAGAATAAAATTTTGAAAACTTTGGAAGAACCAACAAAAAGCACAATTTTCATATTAACCGCATCAAACGAAAGCAAGGTTTTGCCAACTGTTGTTTCAAGAACGAGAAGAGAATATTTAACTCCGCTCGACCAAGACAAGGTTAAAGCAATAATTGAAAACCCTTCAAAAATTTATGCAAGTTTGCTTGGCGAAAAGCGAAATTACATTGGAAACGAATTTTCGGAAGCGCTTGTTTGCGGAGAAGGTTGGGTTGGAAAAACTCTTCAAATTCTTCAAAACACGTCTTTTAAAGACGAGAGAAAACTTGCTTTAAGCATTTTTGAAAATTTTTCTTCAAGCAAACAACTTTCTTCCTTTAGCGCGGCAATACTTGCGCTTAAAGATAATCTTGGCGGGTTCTTGCTTGTTTTGGAAAACGAGTTTAGGAAAATGCTTTCAAGTTTAAACGAAGAAACAAGGCAATGCGGGATTGAAATTATTGAGGCAATTAACAACTGCTCTCTTGAGCTTGAAAGAAATGTTTCGCCTGCTCTTGCAGTTGACAATTTGCTTATGAGAATTTTAGAAATTAAATATAACTATAAAGTTTAATAGGAGAAATATGGAAACAATAACTATAACATTTAACGAAAGCCCTGTTAATTTTCCTTTAACAATTGAAAATCCAAGTTTAGTTAAAGTTGGCGAAAAAGTTGTTATTGAAACAAATCGCGGGCTTGAAATTGGAAAAGTTGTTGCTTTGTCTTTCAACAAAAAGGAAGAAAAAGAAAATCAAGAGGGTGAAAATGAAAAAGAAGTTTTTTCGTTTGTTCGCGTTGCAACAGAAAAAGATTTGAAAGCAGACGAAGAAAACAAAAAGTTTGCTTCGCAAGTTAAAATGGAAACAAAAAAACTTATTAGGAAGCACGGGCTTGAAATGAAAGTTAGCGATGTTTCTGTTGTTTTGGACAGAAGCAAGGTTGTTATTTCTTTCACGGCAGAAAACAGAGTTGATTTCCGCGAACTTGTTAAGGAACTTGCGTCAACTTTTAAGGCACGAATTGAACTTCGGCAAATTGGTTCACGCGATGAAACGCGCGCAATGGGCGGGTTTGGCCCTTGCGGAAAAGAATGCTGCTGTAAACAATTCCTAAACGATTTCGAACACGTTTCAATTAAAATGGCAAAAACGCAAAATCTTTCGCTTAACCCAACAAAAGTTAGCGGGCTATGCGGGCGTCTTCTTTGCTGCCTTGGCTATGAAAACGAACACTATGCCGAAACAAGCAAACTCATGCCAAAAGTTGGAAGCTATGTTGAAACTCCAAACGGGAAAGGAAAAGTTGTTTATAACGACCTTTTAAAGAGAATTGTTCAAGTTAAAGTTGGCGACGAAAATAACTTTGAAATTAAGAATTTCGACCTTAGCGAAATTAAGAAAATTAAGGAATAAGGAAAAATGGAACTTAATTCGAACGAGAGAATTGACGACCTTCAATTTGCATCTTTAAAAATCATTCAAGACAAATCGAAATATTGTTTCACAAGCGACGCCGCAATTTTGGCAAATTTTGTTAAGGCAAAGAAAACCGAAACAGTTTGCGAAATTGGAACAGGAACAGGAGTTATTTCAATTCTCCTTTCGAAAAAACAAAATCCAAAAAAAATTGTTGCTTTTGAAATTCAAGAAAGCGCGGCAAATCTTGCAAAGAGAAATGTTAAACTTAACAACTTGGAAAGTCAAATTGAAATTGTTAACGCTCCAATTCAAGATTTTTCAAAGTTTGTTAAAAGAGAAAGTTTTGATGTTGTTGTTACAAATCCGCCATACACAAAACTTAGCAAAAACGGCTTTGTTTCAAAAAGCGAAGAAGAAGCAATTTCAAAGCACGAGGTTTGTTTAACTTTAAGCGAACTTGTTTCTTGCAGCGCAAGTCTTTTAAAGTTTGGCGGAAAATTTTATGTTGTTTATGATGCAAAACGAACAGCAGAATTAATTTACAAACTTAAACAATCTAGTCTTGAGCCAAAGAAAATGTTTTTCACGGCGGCAAGTGAAACCTCAAACCCAATTCTTGTTTTAATTGAAGCAGTTAAAGGCGGGAAAGAGGGAATTTGCGTTCTTCCAACCCTTATAACAAACGACAAAGACGGAACCTATCTTTTCTCAATTCAAAAGTTATATAACCAATAAACTGCTATTGACATTTATCTCTTTTAGGCATATTATACTTTCGGAGAAAAATATGGACGAAAAAACTTCTTTATTTGTTAAAAGCAGCAACGGGGTTTGCCTTAAACTTGACCTTATAAACCCAAGTTATATTTTTGAAAATGAAAAAGAACTTATAAGAAAAATTAAAAACAAAACTCTTTCGCCAAACAGCGATGAAGTTCTAAAATACATTGAAGAATATAAAAAAATTGCAAAGGCTTATTGGCTTAAAACAGGAAACTTAATTAGCAAAGAAGACTATGAAAAGATTGTTGTTTCCTTTAAAAATGTTATTAACACTGCCCATCAAACTTGCAATGTTTTCAGTTCAAAAAACTATAACAAATATAGCGACTTTGTTAAATGTTATGTTAAAATGTCGGAAGAGGTTTCAAACGCAAAGGCTCTTTACGACTCAAACAGAATTCAAAAAGAACTTCGTGAAGGTAAGTTTTCAAAAGAACAAACAAAATAAATTTGCGATTTGTTGACAAAAAATTTCCAATCCTTATAATTTGAGTTATAAGGATTTTTTTATGATATATTTTGTTGCAACGCCAATTGGAAACTTAAACGACATTTCACTTCGCGCGCTTGAAACATTGAAAAATGTTCAAGTTATTGCTTGCGAGGACACGCGAACTTCAAAAGTTTTGCTTGATAAATTTGAAATTAAAAACAAACTTCTTGTTTCCTATCATAAGTTTAACGAGCAAGAAAGTTCGCAAAACATAATTAAACTTGCAAGCGAAGGAAAAGACATTGCTGTTATTTCCGACGCAGGAATGCCTGGGATTTCCGACCCTGGAAACATTTTGGCAAAAAAACTTGTTGAAGCCAAAATTGATTTCACGGTTATTCCCGGGGCAAGCGCGCTAACAACTGCTCTTGTTTTAAGCGGATTTGATTCAAGAAACTTTTTCTTTGCAGGTTTTTTGCCAGAGAAGAAAGTTGAAAAAGATAAACTACTTTCTCAAATTTCAACCCTTTCTTCAACTTTAATTTTTTATGTTTCTTCCCACAACATTAAAAAAGACATTCAATATCTATTTGAACAACTTGGAAACAGAAAGGCATGTTTGGTTAAAGAACTTACAAAAGTTTTTGAAACAAAATACTATTTTTCGCTTTCGTCTTTGCCAGAAATTGACGAGCGGGGCGAGTTTGTTTTGATTGTTGAAGGAAATAACGAAAGTTTAGATTTGGATTCCATGACCGTTCAAGAGCACGTTTTATTTTATGTTAATCTTGGCTTTTCAAAAAACGATGCGATAAAAAAGGTTGCAAAAGAACGCGGCAAAAGCAAAAATGAAATTTACATGCAAGTTTTAAACATTTAACAATCTCTTCAAAAAAGACATATAAGTTACTATGAGATATGAACAATTTTTAAAACAACTTCCAACAAAAGACGGGGTTGTTTTTTTTAATGAACCCCTATCTTCCCACTGCTCTTTTAAAATTGGCGGAACGGCAAAATATTTTGTTGCAGCCTATAACACGCAAACCCTGCTTCAAATTTTCTCGAAAACAAAAAAAATTTTTGTCCTTGGGCTTGGAACAAACACTCTTTTTGCAGATAAGTTTTTTCGAGGAACAATTGTTAAACTTGGCGGCAACTTTTTTAAAACGCGATGCAAAAATAACACAATTATTGCCGGGGCGGGATTAAGCCTTTTCTCGCTTGCAAAAATACTTCGCGAAAAGGAACTTGGCGGGCTTGAATTTGCTTTTGGAATTCCGGGAACAGTTGGCGGCGCGGTTTTAATGAACGCGGGGGCTTTTGGAGATGAAATTGGGAATTATGTTGAAAAAGTTAAAGTTTTCAACGGAAAAAGTGTTTTTTGGACAAAAAATTTCAATTTTTCCTATCGAAACAGTTCGTTTAAGCAAAACAAACAAATCATTCTTGCGGTTAAGTTTAAGCTTCAAAAACTTTCAAGCGAGAAAATTTTTGCTTTACAAAAAGAATATATGAGCCGGCGAAGAAATTCCCAGCCATATGGCGAGCCTTCGGCGGGAAGTGTTTTTAAAAGGATAATTAAACAAGGTGAAATTCTTTATCCCGCAAAAATGATTGACAACTTAGGGCTAAAAGGTGTTAAAATAGGAGATGCAAAGATAAGCGAGAAGCACGCAGGTTTTATTGTTAACACGGGCAACGCAAAATTTAATGACGTTTGCAAGTTAATTAAAAAAGTTAAAAAGATTGTTAAAAAAGAAACCGGCGAAACGCTTGAAGAAGAAATTGTCTTTTTTAAAGGAAAGCGAAATGATTATTTTAGGCGACTATCACACCCACACAATCTATTCCAGCGGAAAACATAACTCAAAACATGCAAAAGGAACAATTTACGAAAACGCTCTTGCGGCAAAGCAAAAAGGGCTTATGGAAATTGGAATAACAGAGCATGGGCTTTCCCACAAACTTTATGGTCTTCAAAAAAAGCATATCGCAAAAATGCGAAGCGAAATTGAACAAGCAAAGCAAGAACTTGGAATTAATATTCTTCTTGGAATTGAAGCAAACATTGTTTCGTCGAACGGCGACATAGATTTAACCCAAGAAGAAATTGAACTTTTCGATTATGTTATTGTTGGTTTTCATTCTTTTGCAAAACCAAAATCTTTTTCACAACTATTTAAGTTTTTCATTCCTAACATTTTAGGATTTAAACGAAAAAAAGACATTGAAAGAAACACGCGGGCTTTGAAACTTGCAATGGAAAACAACAAAATTAATATTATCTCCCACCCTGGGGTTAACTTTCCACTAAACTTTAACAAAATTTGCAAGGTTGCAAACGAAACAAAAACTTTGCTTGAACTTAACGGAAAGCGAATTGCATATTCCAAAAACGACATTGAAACGATTGTTAAAAATCAAACAAAACTTATTGTTAATTCCGATGCGCACGCTTCTTCCGCAGTTGGCGAAGTTAACTATCCAATTAACTTTGCGTTTAGAAATGAAATTCCTTTGGAGCTTATTGTTAACATAAACGCTCTTCCAAATTTTAAAAAGTGAGATTAAAACAAAAATGGAATCCTTTTCAAAAACTTCAAAACTTGAATTAATTTCCCAAGACACGCCTCTTTTGCCTTCTTTTTTCTTTGGGCTTTTTTTGGCATCGGGAAGTTATAACGAGGTTGGAGAAATTGAAATTTCAACAGATATTAAAGAAATTTTTGAGTATCTTCAAAAAAATCTTAAAAAAACAATAAAAAAATATGAAATTAACTCCAATTTTGATGAAATTTTGGAAGAAAAAGAAAATTTTGTTATTAACGGAAAAACTTTTTATAAAATAATTTTTAAAAACAACATCCTTGAAAAAGTTTTCAATCTTCTTAACATAAATCAAGAAGATACAATTGAAGAAAACATTTCGAAAGCAACAAAAACAATTGACGACATTAAAAACTTTACAAAAGGAATGTTCATTGGTTGCGCAACTTCAAGCATTAAAATTAGCGAAAAGGCAAACGAAAAAACATCAAGCGGCTATCATCTTGAATTTTCTTCAAAGAGCCTTCCTCTTCTTCGCGAGTTTTCCCATGTTCTTGCGCAATTCGATATTTCCCCAAAACTCATAACCCGAAAAAACATTTTTGTTTTATATCTTAAAGATGCGGAACAAGTTTGCAATTTGCTTGCTCTTGTTGGAGCAAATAACTCGGTTTTAATTTTGCAAAACGAAATTGCAAAACGAGATTTCCGAAATAAAATTAACCGCCAAACAAATTGTCTTAGCGGAAACATTTCAAAAACAGTTGATGCAAGTTTGAAACAACTTGAAGCAATTAAAAAAATTGACAGGTCGATTGGGCTTGACAAACTTCCTCCCGATTTGGAAGAAGTTGCTCTTCTTCGCCTTGCAAATCCAGAAGAACCGCTTAATGTTTTATTGCAACTTTCAAACATAAAACTTACAAAAAGCGGGCTTAACCACAGATTTAGAAAATTAATTTCAATGGCCGAAAAATTGTGATTTCACTTTGAAAATAATTTCAAAAAGTGTAAACTTAGGTTATGGAAAAATTTGTTCATCTTCATAACCACACGGAATATAGTTTGCTCGACGGAGCTGCACGAATTAAAAAACTTGTTGAAATAACAAAAGAGCGCGGATGGGACGCGGTTGCAATAACCGACCACGGAAACATGTATGGCGCTCTTCAATTTTACACCGCTTGTCTTTCAAACGGAATTAAGCCAATTATTGGAACAGAATTTTATATTTGCGAGGACCTTGAAAACAAAGTTTCAAAGCAAAAAGTTTACCACCAAATTTTGCTTGCAAAAAATGATGTTGGCTATAAAATGCTTTTGAAACTTAACTCAATCGCTTTTAAATATGGCTACTATTATAAGCCAAGAATTGACTTCAAAACTCTTGAAAAATATCACGAAGGTTTAATTTGTTTAAGCGCATGTTTAGCTGGGAAAATTCCGCAAGACATTCTTGCTGGGCAATTTGAACAGGCCGAAAAAGACACGCTTTGGTTTAAAAATCTCTTTGGTGACGATTTCTATTTGGAAGTTCAAAATCATGGACTCCCAGAGCAAAAAGAAGTTAACAAATTCCTTCGCACGCTTTCAAACAAGCACAACATTAAACTTGTTGCAACAAACGACTGCCACTATCTTTATAAAGAAGATGCGGAAATGCAAGATGTTTTGATGTGCGTTCAAATGGGCAAGAAAATTGACGACCCCGACCGTCTTAAATTCGACACCGATGAGTTCTATTATAAAACTTATGAGGAAATGAAAGAGGCAATGGTTGGTTTTGAAGATGCTCTTGAAACGCCTTTTGAAATCGCCGCAAAATGTGATGTTACAATTCGCTCGAAAGCCCATGGCGACATTCCGGGAATCGACCCAAAATATGTTATGCCTGCAAGCGAAAACTACATTCCTGCATACACGCCAGAAAACGGAATGACTTGCTATGAGTTTCTTCGCCACCTAACTTTTGAGGGATTAAAAAAGAAATATAAAGAGGTTACGCCTGAAATTCTTAAGAGAGCGGAAACTGAACTTGAAATCATTAACTCGCAAGGGTTTGTTGAATACTTCCTTATTGTTTGGGATTATATTAACTATGCACGAAGCCACGGAATTCCTGTTGGCCCTGGGCGTGGCTCGGGAGCGGGAAGCATTGTTGCATATGCAAGTGGAATTACGCTTGTTGACCCATTGAAATATGACCTTATTTTCGAAAGATTCATCCACAAAGAACGTGTTTCAATGCCCGATTTCGATGTTGACTTTGATTACGACCGTCGCGGCGAAGTTATTGAATATGTTAAAAGAAAATATGGCGAAGACCACGTTGCTTTGATTGCAACATTTGGAACAATGGCGGCAAAAAATGCAATTCGCGATGTTGCAAGAACGCTTAATGTTCCATATTCCGAAGCAGACAAAATCTCGAAACTTATTCCAAGCAAACTTCCAGAAGGAATTAAAAAACCACCAGTTTTGAAATATTATTTTGGAACAACAGGAAAAGAAGAAAACAACAAATATATAATTCCAGAACTTCGCGAATTATATGACAACGACCCAACTCTTAAACGCGTTTGCGACCTTGCAATTAAACTTGAAGGAACGCCACGAAACGTTTCAACCCACGCTTGCGGAACTTTGATTGCTCCAAAACCTGTTGACACATTTGTTCCACTTTCACGAAGCGGCGAAGATATTTCAACGCAATATAACATGATTGAGCTTGAACAACTTGGACTTCTTAAAATGGATTTCCTTGGCCTTCGAACTTTAACCGACATCGACAAAGCTTTGAAATATGTTAAAGAGGACAAGGGAATTGACATAGATTTCTATGCAATGGATTACGACGATAAAAATGTTTACGATTTGATCTCATCGGGCAACACAGATGCAATTTTCCAACTTGAAAGCGACGGAATGAAGAAGTTTATGAAAGACCTTCAACCAGACTGTCTTGAAGATATTATTGCGGGCGTTTCGCTCTATCGTCCGGGGCCAATGGATTCAATTCCAAGATACATTAAAAATAAACAAAACCCCGACAAAATTGAATATGCCCACCCTTGCTTAGAGCCAATTTTGAATGTGACATATGGCTGCATTGTTTATCAAGAGCAAGTTATGAAAATCTTCCAAGTTATGGGCGGATATAACATGGGACAAGCCGATAACGTTCGAAGAATTATGGGCAAAAAGAAAGTTGAGAAAATGCCTGCCGAAAAGAAAAAATTTATTGAAGGTTGGGTTGATCCAACTGGGCGTGGTTCAATTCCAGGAGCGTTAAAACTTGGAATAAGCAGAGAGGTTGCAGAACAAGTTTTCTCGGAAATGGAATCCTTTGCTCAATATGCGTTTAACAAATCCCACGCGGCTGCCTATGCATATCTTTCCTATCAAACTGCCTATTTAAAATGCTATCACGAAATTGAATTTCTTTGCGCAGTTTTGAATAACAGGATAACAAACGCCGATGAAATTAAAAAATATGTTACTTATGTTAAACAAGAAGGATTTAAAGTTCTTCCCCCAGATGTTAACAAAAGTAAAACATATTTCTCGGTTGAGGACGGCAACTTACGTTTTGGTCTTGCCGCAATTAAAAATGTTGGGATTTCCGTTATAGACAGCATAATTGAAGAACGAACAAACAATGGGCCTTTTAAGGACTTTATGGATTTCGTTAAACGAATTGATCCACAAGCACGAAACAAACGTTGTTTGGAAAGTATGATTTTGGCGGGTGTTTTCGATAGTTTTGGAGTTCATCGCTCCCAACTTATGGCGGTTTATGAAACAGCGGTAAGTCGTGTTAACAACGAAGCTAAGAAACAAGCAACCGGGCAATTCTCTCTTTTCGACAGTTTTCAAGAAACAGCCGTTGAAGACAAATTGGACTACCCTAACATCAAAGAATATAGCAAAGAAACACTTCTTAAATATGAAAAGGAAGTTGTTGGAATCTACCTTTCCGGCCACCCTCTTGACGATTATGTTGAAAAGTTTAAAAACTATAACTTTAATTCCGGAATGGTTGAAATTGCGGAAAAAGAAGAAGGGTTTGAAGGCGAAGGTGAAGACGAGCCTGTAAGTTATGTTGGTGACGTTCAAAACGACATGAAAGTTGTTTGCGGCGGAATTATAACTGACGTTCGCAAAACAGTTACGAAAACCGGAAACAAGGAAATGGGCTTTGCAAAACTTGAAGATTTGCTTGGAACAATTGATTTAACATTCTTCCCTAATGCCTATCGAAACCTTAAACATCTTATTGTTGAAGATTCAATGGCAACAATTAAAGGTAAACTTAATCTTCGCGAAGGTGAAAAGCCAACAATTCTTGTTGATGAAATAATTCCATGGAACAACAAAGCAAAGCAACAAACTGAAAAGAAAGAAGAAAAACTTTTCATTAAATTTGATGTAACTAATGTTCCTCTTTACAACAACATTGTTAACATAATTAATTCCTATCCTGGGTCAAGCGAAGTTTATGTTCGTTGCACAGCAACAGGAAATGCGTTTAAGATGAATAAAGAAGTTTCAATTTCTCAACATCTTTTAGGCGAGCTTCTTGGAATTCTTCCAGAAGATTGTGTTATTGCAAAATAAAAAAGCCACTTGTTGGCTTTTTTTATTTAATCGTTTGGATTTGGTTTTTGCCCCATCTTTTCGGCAAGTTCGTCTTCCTTTTCTTCAAGTTTTTTTGTGTTTAATCTGTCTTTAACAATGTTAATTTTCCCTTTTTGACGAATTGCTGAAATAACAAGCCAAATTGCAGCAAATCCAAAAAGAATGTAAATAATTCGGCTGAAAATGTTGGATTGCGTTCCAAAAAATCCTGCAATAATGTCATATTGCAACATTCCAATGCTAAGCCAATTAACACTTCCAAAAAGAACAATTAAAAACGAAATAAACGTTATCATACATATATTTTTTTCAATTTCCAAATTATTATTCTTTGGCACACTTTGTTGAAAAAGTTTGTTTTGTCCTTTTATAATTTCGTTTAAAGGAGGTATAAACATGGACAATAACACACAAAAAATTAAACTTGAAGAACTTGAAAAGCGTGTTAACGCTCTTGCAAAAAAAATTAACACAAACACTTTGGACATAAGCGATATAAATTTTTCGCTTAGCGACCTTAAAGCAAATTCGTCATACAGTGATTTCGACGAATATCAATGCAGATATAAAAGGCGACACCCAAAACAAGTTATTCTTTCACCCATTTTTTTCATCTGTAAGAAAAACTTTTTCACAAAGGTTAAACTTCGAGCAAAAGTTCTTTTTCACGGCGATGTTGAAATTGACGGAGCGTTTAAGCTTGCTTGGGAACAATATAGTTTCCTTAGCGCAAGGATTGACTTTAAAAAGGAATTTAAAGGAATAACCGGCGATTACAGCGAAATTATTGAATTTGAAAAATCGTTTGTTGCAACAAAAGACAACTATCATTTTAAAATTCAAGTTACGTCAACGGCAACCTCCGCAGATGAAGGGTATTGTGGAATTGAATGGTATGAAGTTCGCGTTGAGGGTGCCGATGTTGAAATTCTTAACAGAAACAACGATTTTAAAGTGTTTTATGGGAAGCTTAGATATTATCTAACCAAAAACGAACCAGACGGAGGTTACTATGCGCAAATAAGTGCTTTAAACGAGCCAATACCGTCAAACTTCACAAAAATTGGAAACCTTGTTCCAAACACAAAAGACTATAAAGAGGTTCTTGAAACATTTAACTATTTGTATCTTCCAACAATGTTTTATAATAATAAAATTTCTTGTTATGATGTTAAAGACAAAGATCCAGGACAATTCTATTTTTGCACAGACAAAAATAATTACATTTATTTTGGGAAACCCGATCCAATTGACGGATCGTATCTATCAACAGTTGGCGCAATTGGGCCAACCTACACCGCGGCTCCTCCTGTTGGAACACACACTGCTTCGCGACTAACAAACGCTGCTTCCTCCGTTGTGTCAAATTGCTATCCATGTTATTCATTTGTTAGCACCGGCGGAGCCTCGGCCTCATGCGACAATTTTCGTCTTAACAATAAAAAACTTGAAATGAGATGCGTTGAGATTGCAACAGTTGCACCAAAAAACTGGAGATTCCATTTTGCCGACAGACCAAATTGTTATTTTTTGGTTAATGAAAAAGCAGAAATATATTTTTCAGTCGGCTACATAACAAACTCTCTTTTATATGTTGGGAAGGGGCACCAAGTTAGCGCGGCAATGGCAGATGATAAATCTATTAATGTCTATTACACTTTAAAACGAAATATCTATATGAGAACTTTAAAGTATAATCCAACAACTTGCGAATACACTCTCACGAACCACACAACAATAACACCATGTGCAACAGAATATATTGAAGGAATGACTTACGATTATTTCATCAAAAAAGAAGATACATGGACTTATGTTAGATAAAAAAAGAGCGAAATGCTCTTTTTTTATTTATTATCTTTTTTAGAATCTGGCTTATCAACTTTCTCGCCGCGCATTTTTCTTATAACTTGTTTTGCGGTTGATTCGCTCCCCTCTTCGTTTGTTGCAGTTTTTGCAACTTCTTCAGCCTTTTCCGTTTTTGGTTTTTCTTGATTGCCAGCAACTTCGTTATGTTTTTCATTTGAGGAAGTTATGCCTGCTACTTCATCTTTTTTCTTTGAAGAGTTTTTTCTTTTTGGTTTTTCGCCAGGTTTTTCTTCTTCATTTTTATTTTGAGAATTTTTTGCTTTTCTTTCTTCTCTTTTTTCTTTTATATCAGAAATTAGATTTTTTTCGCGTTTTTTTGTTGTTTTTTTAGGTTTTTCTTCAACTTTTTCGTTTTCAACTTTAACTTCTTGTTTTTCAGTTGAATCTATTTGAGAAGTTGCAGCCTCTTCTTTTTGCTCTTGAGTTTCTTTAACTTCTTCTTTTTGAGGCTCCATAACTTTTGCATTTAATGCATCACGAGCGGCTTTAAGTTCGTTAAATTCCTCTGGCAATATTACGCCTGCTTTAAGAAGCATTTCAGCAGTTTTAAGTTTTTCATCCATTTCACGAACCTTTTTACTAAGTTCGCCGTCTGCTTTATACTTTTTCTCTTTTTCTTTTCTTTCGGCTGCTTTTTTATCCATTTCAGCAACAATTTCCTCAACAGTTTTGCCAGCCATAATCATATCAACTTCTTCTTTATATATAGTTTCCTTTAATATAAGAAGGTCTGACATTCTGTCCATTAAAATTCTGTTATCTTTCAAAATCTTCGTTGCTCTATCATAGCAGTCTTTCAAAATTCCGCGAATTTCCTCGTCAATTGTTGCCGCGGTCTTTTCGCTATATTTAGATTGGTTTTGATAATCTCTTCCAAGGAAAGGTTGAGTTGAGGTGTCATAGCCAACAAATCCAAGTTGTTTGCTCATACCCCACTCGGTAACCATTCTTCTTGCAAGTTCGGTTGCTTGTTGAATATCGTTTTGCGCCCCTGTTGAAATGTCGCCAAACACGATTTCTTCCGCAATTCTTCCGCCCATCGCCATTGAAATTTGGTCGAGAAGTTTTTTATAGGTAACATGGTTGTCGTCTTCGCTTGGACGGCTCATTGTGTAGCCCGCTGCCATGCCTCTTGGAATGATTGAAACTTCTTGAACCTCGTCACAGTTTGGTAAAATTTTGCCCAAAATCGCGTGGCCAGATTCATGGTATGTTGTTATTCTCTTATCTCTTTCTGTAACAAGAAGGCTCTTCTTTTGAGGTCCCATAATAACCTTATTAATTCCTTCTGTTAAGTCAGACATAATAATTTTTGGTCTGTCTGCTCTTGCAGCAAGAATTGCCGCTTCATTAAGCATATTTTCAATATCCGCCCCAGTGAACCCGCTTGTTATTCTTGCAAGGGTTTGGAAATCAACTTCATCGTCAATTGGTTTATTTTTTGCGTGAATTTTGATTATTGCCTCACGGCCTTTAACATCTGGAACGTGAACATAAATTTGACGGTCAAAACGACCTGGACGAAGCAATGCAGGATCAAGAACGTCGCTACGGTTTGTTGCAGCAAGAACAATAATTCCTTCGTTTGCTTCAAACCCATCCATTTCAACAAGAAGTTGGTTAAGAGTTTGTTCTCTTTCGTCGTTTCCTCCGCCAAGACCTGTTCCTCTTTGACGCCCAACAGCGTCAATTTCGTCAATAAATATAATGCATGGTCTTGATTTCTTTGCTTGTTCAAATAAATCTCTAACTCTTGACGCTCCAACGCCAACAAACATTTCAACAAAGTCGGAACCGCTTATTGAAAGGAATGGAACATTACTTTCCCCAGCAACCGCCTTTGCAAGCAATGTTTTACCAGTTCCAGGAGGGCCAACAAGTAAAACTCCTTTTGGAATTCTAGCACCAAGTTCTGTGAACTTTTGTGGTTTTTTCAAAAATTCAACAACTTCTTGAAGTTCCGCCTTTTCTTCATCCGCGCCCGCAACATCGTCGAATCTTACCTTTATATTGTCCGTCGAACGCGCTTTACTTTTACCAAAACCAATTGTTCCTGCGTTACCTTTAACAACTGCTCTAAGCAAGAAATATCCAATTATTAAGATAATCGCTAAACTAATGTAAGGCATAATCTTTGAAAGCAAAGATTCGCGAGTTGGTTCTTCGTCGTATGCAATATTTTTTGTTTCACACTTTGTTTTAATTGATTCAACCGATGCAGATGTTGCAACTTCGCAATAAAAATCGGAACTTGCTGGAAATTTATCTTCTGCAATCTCAGAATCAACCTTTCGAATGCGATACACTCCGTTATAGAAATACACATTTGATACTTTGTCTTCATCAATCATTGTTTCAAGTTCGCTTATGCTAATTTTTTCACCATAAGTTCCATCACTTGCAAAAGCAGAATAAACAAGAAGACCAAGCAAAATAACCAAAAGTGTTATCCAAATTATTTTTCCGTAATTAGGTTTAGTGTTCTTCATTATATCTCCTTATAATATATTTACTAAATTTTGCTTTATTATTCTATCATATTTTATTAATTTGTGAAGCAATTTTTGTCAAAATTGGCTTTAAAAAATCTTAATTCTAAGCCATTTTTACAAAACAATTCGATTAATTACTCATTTGTCCAAAAATCGCTCTCATCAAAGATTTTCCCAAAAAATGTTTCACGTGAAACTATTTTTTATTAATTAACGACAAATCTTTTAAAGTCAATGTTTTCTTATTTATTAATTGAATCAACTCGGCAATTCTATCTAAATCATCTTTACTATAATAGTCAATATAAATTCTACCCTTGTTATCATTCCCGATTGCAGATACTTTTGTTGCAAATGTTCTTTGCATTTCTTCAATCATACCTCTAAGTTCAAGGCTTTGTTCTGCTTTTGGTCTTTCTTTAACCGGATTCAATAAGTTTTTAACAAGTTTTTCCATTTCGCGCACAGACAATTTCTTTGCAACAGCCGCCTGCGCAACTTTTGTTTGTTCAATTGGAGAACTTAACGCAACTAGACATCTTGCATGTCCAGCCGAAAGTTTATTTTTTTCGATCAACTCGATAACATCCATTGGAAGATTAAGCAATCTAAGTGTGTTTGCAATTGCAGGACGGCTTTTACCAATTCTATCGGCAACCGCCTCTTGTGTTAAATCGTACTCATCCATAAGTTGTTTAATTGCACGAGCAGCCTCAATTGGATTTAAATCTTCTCTTTGAAGGTTTTCAATAATTGAAATTTCTTTAATTTGCTTTGGCGTATAATTTCTTACAAATGCTGGAACTTGTTCTAATCCCGCCATTTTAGCCGCGCGCCATCTTCTTTCACCAGCAATAATCATATATTTACCGTCTTCCGCACGGTTTAAAACAATTGGCTGAATAATACCATGAGTTTTAATTGATGTCGCAAGTTCTTTTAAAGCAGTTTCATCAAATGTCTTTCTTGGTTGATTTGGATTCGCATAAATAAGCGAAATATCAATCCCTTCAATTCCATTTGAAGCCGGTTTTGTTTCACGTGAAACATTTCCATCTTGCTCTTCTTCCTCGTCATAGATTGAGAGAAGAGCATTAAGTCCTTTTCCTAATCCTTTTTTAATCATTCGTTTTCTCCTTCTTCAACTTTAATTTTTGTTGATATTTTTTCGTATTTATCGTTGTTTCGTTGCAAAATTTCCTCTGCAAGGGCTAAATATGCCTTTGCACCTTTGGAAGACGAGTCGTAAACACCAATTGGAGTTCCGTGACTTGGAGCTTCAGCAAGGCGAATGTTTCTTGGGATTGCCGTTTCAAAAACTTTCTTCCCAAAGAATGTTTTAATTTCGTTTCCAACTTGAGTTATAAGATTGCTTCTTGAATCTTTCATTGTTAAAACAACACCTTCAATATCTAAAGCAGGATTTAAGTGTTTTTTAACAAGTTTGATTGTGTTCATAAGTTGTGTTAACCCTTCAAGAGCATAGAATTCACATTGGATTGGAATTACAATTGAATCGCAGCATGTTAAGGCATTAACGGTTAAAAGCCCAAGCGAAGGAGGGCAGTCGATAAATATGTAGTCGTATTTATTTCTAACCCTTGCAAGTCTATTTTTAATTATATTTTCGCGATTTGGTAATTGAACAAGGTCAATTTCAGCTCCTGCAAGGTCCACAGTTGCTGGAATAAAGTCCAAATTTGGAATATCTGTTGATAAAATAACTTCATCAACAATCGCATCTCCGTCAATAACATTGTAAATCGTTTTAGTTGAACTTGTTTTCTCAATTCCAACGCCACTTGTTGCGTTTCCTTGAGGATCCATGTCAATTAACAAAACTTTCTTTCCCATCGCCGCCATATATGAAGCAACATTAACACAAGTTGTCGTTTTTCCAACGCCGCCTTTTTGATTGGCAAAAGCAATGATTTTTCCCATATATACCTCCTTATTTTATAAGTATATATATAATACATTAATAATAAAAAAAACGCAATAATTAAATTACATTTTTTCTTTATAATGGTTGTTTTCGAGGTAAATTACTGCGCCTTGGAAATTGATTTGGCGTGCGCCCCTCTTTTCTAAAAATTAACAAATAGTTTTTAACATCGGGAACAACTGAATATTCAACAGTTTGCTCAAGAGTCCCACCAAGTTTGGTTAAGGCGTTTTTTGCCTGGGCAAGTTCTTCCAAAGCATTGCTGCCTTTATAAGCAATAAAAAGCCCATTAGGTTTAACAAGAGGAAGACAATATTCCAAAAGAGTGTTTAACGAAGCAACAGCGCGCGAAACGCAAACATCAAAATTTTCGCGATAGTCTTTTTCTCTTGCAAAATCTTCAACTCTTGCATGAATTGCGCGACAATTTTCAAGAGCAAGAAGGTTAACACATTCATTTAAAAAATCAACTTTTTTCCCAACGCTATCGAGCATAGTAATATCAAGGTCGGGACGATATATTTTTAAAGGAATTGAAGGGAACCCTCCGCCAGCCCCAACGTCAACTATTTTAGAATTTTGCGGAATGTAATTTGACGCATAAACCGAATCGAGAAAATGTTTTTTTGCGGCATCTTCTGGCGAAATAATTCGTGTTAAATTTATTTTTTCATTAATTTTTATTAAATAATTAAAAAAATCATTAAATTTATTAATTTTTTCATCATTTATTTCAAAATTGTTTTCTTTAAAAGTTTTTTCTAATATTTTTTTCATCTTTTTTTCGCCTTTAAATAAATTGATAAAACAGTTAAATCGGCAGGTGAAACACCAGAAATTCTTGAAGCCTGGCCAAGAGTTTGAGGCTGAATTTTATTAAGTTTTTGAATTGCCTCAATTCGAAGCCCTTTAATTGCAGAGTAGTCGAAGTTTACTGGCAAAGCAGTTTTTTCTTGTTGCTTTAATTTTTCAATTTCGTCATTTTGTTGTTTAATGTATCCTTCGTATTTAATTTCAACATTTAAGGTTTCAAGAAGAGAATTTTCGCTTTCGTCAAACAAATTAAATTCATTATTTAATTTGTAAATATCAATATTATTTCTTTTTAAAATTTCAACAGCTTTAAGAGAATTTACAGGAACGCTTTCATTATTATTTTTTAAAAAATTAATTAATTTTTCGTCTAATTTAATTAATTTATTTAATTTTTTGCGCATTTTTTGCAATTTTTCTTGTTTTTCTTGATATTTTTTCCATCTTTCATCTGAAACAAGTCCAATTTCGCGTCCGATTTGTGTTAATCTTTGGTCGGCATTATCCTGTCTTAAAACAAGGCGGAATTCCGCGCGACTTGTCATCATTCTGTATGGTTCGTTTGTTCCTTTTGTTACAAGGTCGTCAATTAAAACGCCAATATATGCCTCATTCCTTTTTAAAATTAAAGGTTCTTTTAAGTCAATTTTTCTTGCGGCGTTAATTCCAGCAATAAGCCCTTGGGCTGCCGCTTCCTCATAACCGCTTGTTCCGTTAACTTGACCAGCAAAGAAAAGACTATCAATTTTTTTGCTTTCCAAAGAAGGTTTAAGTTCCAGACTGTCGATGCAATCATATTCAATTGCATAGGCATTTCTCATAATTTCTGCGTTTTCAAGCCCTTTAATGCTTGCATAAAGTTCGTTTTGGACATCGGCAGGAAGAGATGTACTTACCCCTTGAATATAGATTTCATTTGTTGAGAGTGCTTCTGGTTCTAGGAAAATTTGATGACGCTCGCGATTTGGGAAACGCACGATTTTATCTTCAATTGAAGGACAATATCTTGGCCCAACTCCAACGATTGTTCCGCTAAACATTGGCGCACGGCTCAAATTATTTCGAATTATCTCGTGAGTTTTTTCGTTTGTGAAAGTTTCATAACAAAATGCAACGTTTTTTGTTTTATTTTTTGAGAGAGGGGAGAACCCAATATTATCTTCGCCCGCTTGTTTTTCAAGGCTTAAAAAATCAATTGTTCTTCCGTTAATTCTTGCCGGAGTTCCAGTTTTAAAACGACGAATTGTTATTCCCATATTCATTAAACTTTGGGTTAAGTGGTTTGCGCTCGCAAATCCGTTTGGTCCAACGTTTTGAGTAAATTCTCCAATAATAATTCGGCTTTTAAGATAAACACCTGTTGAAACAACAACAACTTTGCATGAAAAAATTTCGCCCAAAGCGGTTTTAACAGCGCAAATTTTGCCGTTTTTTTCAATAATTTCAACAATTTCGGCCTGTTTTAGATAAATATTTGGATTTTCTTCCAAAACTTTTTTCATTCTTATGTGGTAGTTAATTTTATCAACTTGAGCGCGAAGACTATGAACAGCAGGGCCTTTCCCTTCGTTTAACATACGAATTTGAATTGCAGTTTCGTCGGCATTAATTCCCATTTCCCCGCCAAGCGCATCAATTTCGCAAACAAGGTGGCCTTTTGCTGTTCCTCCAATTGATGGATTGCAAGCAAGGAAGGCAACAGAATCCAAATTTAAGCAAGTTAAAAGAACTTTTTTTCCAAGGCGCGCAAGAGCAAGGGCCGCTTCGCAACCTGCGTGACCCGCTCCAACAACAACTGCGTCAAATTCATTTCTCATAAGTTATTCCTTTTGCAAGTTTTTTTCTTGCCTTAATTTATTATTTTCCTAAACAGAATTTTGAGAAAACTTGGTCGATTATTTGTTCAGTTTCCGTTTCACCTGTGATTTTTCCAAGTTCGTTCCAAATTCTTTTAATTTCAAACGCAACAACATCAAGCGTCATTGTGCTTAAGTTTTTCAAAACTTCGGTTGAAAGTTTTTGCGCTTCTTTCAAAATGTTAATATGTCTTAAATTTGTTAAAACAATTTTCGAAAGGTCAATTTTATTTTCAACTGTTTTGTTATAAATTTTTTCTAAAAGCGCGTCAATGTTTTCCGAATTTTTTGCGCTTATATTAATTGTTTCATAGTCCGTTTTAGCGCTTGGAATTGCAATATCAATTTTGTTTCCAACAAGAATTGTTTTTTTCTTGTCAAGGCTTTCAAGCATTTGAGTTTCTTCCTGCGACATTTCTCTTGAAAGATCGCAAACAAACAAAATTAAATCCGCCTTGTCAATTTCTTGTTTTGCGCGTTCAATTCCAATTCGTTCAATCTCGTCGCCTTCGTTTCGGATTCCAGCGGTGTCGGTTAGGTTAAATTTAATTCCTTTATAAAGGATTGTTTCGCAAATTGTGTCGCGCGTGGTCCCAGCGGTTGAGCTAACAATTGCGCGGTCGTGGCCAAGAAGGGCATTAAGCAAACTCGACTTCCCAACATTTGGGCTTCCAACAATCGCAATGTTAACTCCATTTTTAAGTTTTTGTCCGCTTGCGGAATTTGAAATAAGTTCTTCAAGTTGCGAAGAAATTTGAACAAGAGTTTTGCGCGCTTCTTCGGTTGTTATAAGTTCTTCGTCGTGTTCTGGATAGTCCAAGGCGACTTCAATTTTTGCAAGGACTTCGGTTATTTGATTTTGGAAATCAACAATTTTTTTGTTGAATTTTCCCGTTGAAAGGTTATATGCGCTTGAAAGTTCGGCGTCGCTTTCGGCATTAATAACATCAATAATTCCTTCCGCTTCGTCAAGCGAAATTTTACCGTTTAAAAAGGCACGTTTTGAAAATTCTCCTGGGGAAGCCAAACTACATTTTTCGCAAAGCGCCGAAAGAATTTGTTTTGCCAAGAACTCGCCGCCATGAATTTGAAATTCAACAATGTCTTCGCCCGTGTAGGAAAAAGGTGCTTTAAAAAACACCATTAAACATTTTTCTTTGATGTTTCCATATTCAAAAGTTCCAAGATACATTTTTCTTGGTTCAATTTTTTCATAGTTTAAACTTTTGGAAACAAAAAAAGCCTTAGCAATTTCAATTGCCTTGCTTCCGCTCATTCGAATTATTGAAATTGCGCTGTTGCCAAGAGGTGTTGAAATTGCGCAAATTGTTTTTTCTTCCACTTTCTGTTTCCTTTTTCAAAAGAAAGTATATCACATTATTAAAATTTTTAACATAATTTTTTCTAAGAAACAACAACGCGAATTGTTTTGGAAATTTCTCCGTCAACAGTTTTGATTGTTAAATCGAACTCACAAGATTTTGAAACTAAAATATAAACCGAATTATAATTAACCTTGTCAAACGTTACGTCGCTTGTTGAAACCAAAATTTCAAATCTTGCGCCGCTGACCTTAATTGAATTTTCAAAAAGTTCAAAACTTAAATAAACAGCATTGTTTGTTCCAAGAGTTTTATAAATTATGCCATTCGAAAATGTGTAGGAAAACTTATCTTCAAAAGTTGTTAACTTAATTTCAAATTTTCTTTCTAGAACAAGAACTTCGTCATCTCCCTCTTCGTCCGCTGGGTCGTCACTTTTGAAATTATCATCTTTCGAATCGTCTTCGCTTGGCAAAGTTCTGTCATCATCTGACAAAGTTCTCTCGTCGTCGCTTGGCAAAGTTCTGTCATCATCTGACAAAGTTCTCTCGTCGTCGCTTGGACTGTCATCGTCTGTATTGTTGCCGTCCGAAATGTTGTCTTTATTTTCGGAATCTGGATTTTTCGAGTTTGTTTTGCCAGTTGAATTTTCGTCTTCGCAGTTTGGTTTGTTTTCATTTGAAAAATCGGGAGTTTCAAAGTTGTTTGGGACTTCCAAATTTGAATTCTTTAAAGTTTCCAAGCTTGAATTTTTGCAGCCAGATAAAAATAAAATTGCCAACAACAAAATTGACAAAGTTAAAATTATTATTAACAAAATTTTCTTTTTCTGCGTCAGCACAGCATTAGTTATAGCAAGTTTTTCGACAAATTTCAACTAATTTCGCAAAATAGTTCTTTCCGCCGCCCAAAGAGATTGTTTATGCCCCTGGCAATTTTTGGATTTCAACATCTCCGCAAAGCACATCAAAATAGGAGAAAGTTTGAATGTTTTGCTGGTTAATTGCACTAACTTTAACAGTGAAAACACTTGGATAAATATTATCAATAACAGCATTGAAATAGTCCATTTTCTTTCTTCCGCGGTTAATTGCCATTGCAATTGTTTCGCCTTTAAGTTCTCGAATTTTTTGTTTTATTTCGTCTAAACTTATCCCCGTTTTTCTCATAACAAACCTCACTTTAATGAGGATTATTCCCATCTTTAAGCAATCTTACACAATTTTGTTAAACAATAAAAAACGAGGCAATTGAAATCGCAAAAAGGTAGATTGAGAAATAGTAGTATTTTCCTTTTTCAACAACTTTAAGCATAAATTTCATCGAAACAATCCCAACAATAAATGCTGAAAGAAACGCAACAATTGTTGGAGCAATCATTCCTTCTCCGCCAAGCGCGCCAAAATCCCCTTTAATAATTTCATAAAGCATTGAGCCAAGAATAACTGGTATGCTCATAAGGAAGGAAAATTTTGCAACGTTTTTTCTATCTTCGCCGCAAAGAAGCCCTGCGCAGATTGTTGAGCCAGAGCGTGAAATTCCAGGAAGAACTGCAAATCCTTGGGCAACACCCATAACAATTGAGGTTAGGTTGTTTCTTTTAAACCCATTTTCAATTGTGTATGGATTTTGCGCATTTTTCTTTTCTTGATTTTTGCTTATAAAATATGTTACAAGGAGCAG
>CALHLT010000016.1:0-20738 GCA_938034555.1 uncultured Bacillota bacterium | reverse complement strand
TTTATTTATAAATAATTTTTATTATATTAAATGTTAATTTAAAACTTCAAGCAATTTTTCAAAAATTTCAAGGTGTAATTTTTCGTCCTCCGCAATTCGCTTGTATAAAAGCGAAAGGCTTTCGTTTTCTGTTTCCCTTGCAACGCGATTATAAGTTGCAATTGCTTCGCGCTCACCTTTTGCGTTTGTTTCCAAAATTCGCTTTGGATTTGTTGTTGACGAAACATTCCTTCCCGTCCAAACATTTCCTCGCCCGTCGGTTAGGGTTGGAGTTCCCCCAAGTTTAACAACGGCTTCGGAAAGCGCTTCATAGTGTTTCATTTCAACAATTGCAATTTGTCTTAAAATTTCTTTAAGTGTTCCAAGGTCGTCTGGCAAAACAACATGCTGGAATATGTGTGTTAAAATTGCGGTCAGTTCGCCGTCGCGCCCAAACGCCAGCGCTTTAAGAGTTCGAATGTCTTTTTGATTTCGAAGTTCAGCTGTAATCTCTGGGTATGGGTCGTTTGATTCGAAAATTGAGTTTTGTGTTTCATTTTGATTTGGTTGCCCTTCCCCGTTTTGGTTTGGTTCTTGTTCGTTATTTTGACTTGGATTTTGGTTGTTATTTGGGTTTAAATTCCCCGCTTCATTATTGGTTGAATTTTGCCCTTCATTGCTGCCATTGTCAAGGTTAGGTGTTTCGTTTGGGCTTGGCGATTCGTTTAAATTTGGGGCATTTGGCGGCATTCCGTCGTTATTTCTTTGCTCAACATTATTTTCGCTTTGATTTAAAAGATTTTGGTTTGGTTCTTCCAAATTAAAATTTTTTTGTGCCTCTTTTCTTTGCAAAAGTTTTTCTTTTCTTTCAAGGTTTTCTTTAACGCAAGTTGGGGTTATTTTTCTATATATTTCCATAAAGCATTTCTCTCCTTTCATTCTCAAATAGTTATGCACTGGGCAAAGAAAAAGTTAATTTTAACAAAAGAAAGGCGGAATGCATATAAACTTAAACGGGAGAGAAAAAGGTGGAATATAACGACAATTTAATTTCTTCTCCAGATGAATTTGCTCTTCTTGCAAAAGAATATAACGAAAAACTTAAACGGAGCAAACTTGAAAGCAAGTCGCTTTTCGAGAAGCTTTATCTTTTAAACTGGGTGTATGGCTACATAGCAATTCGAATTCGAAACATGCGAATAAGAAACGAATTTAAAGCGCTTGAAAAAGAGGTTTCGAAAAACATAGCCCTTCTTCTTTCCGAACTTGAAACAGAGTTTTCCGAAACAAACATTGCTCTTCCAAAAAGACCAAACAATCTCCGTTTTTGTCTTAAATTTGCAATTCAAAAAGAAACAGAATTTCTTGAAGAATTAGTTTCTTTTCTCGACGAAGATTCTCCTGTTTTAAGAGAAATTGCATTTTCTCATTTAAATAATATTTTTAAATTAAGCAATTATTTTTAATAAATAAATTAAATAATATTAAAATAAATAAAAATTATTTAAAAATTAAAAAATTTTATAAAAAAACAAGGAAAAATTCCCTGTTTTTTATTTTTAAATTTTATGGACAAAGATTTGGCGGATTTTGTTGGCTTATTTTTCTCTTAACAGAAACTTCTGTTAATTTAGTTGCGCCTTCTTGGGGAGGGATTATTTCAACCTCGTTTTCCGGAATGACCATTCCTTCGCCAAGAGTTTCGGTTCCTTCCATAACAATTCCTTTTTGTGGTTTATAAATTTCGTCGCGAATCAATTTTTCGCTTATAAGCTCTCCGTTTTTGTAGTAACACAAGTATCCTTTGGAATGATAACCTTCGCGAGGATAACGAATTCTTAAATACTCGCCAGCATACGTAATTTTATCTGCATATTCGCCTTCTGTGTCTTTAATTATTGTATCGCCTTCGTGTGGGATTGTTCCAATGAACTCTGCGCGGCGCTTAATTTCAAGACCTTCCTCAAAGGGCTCTCCATAAATTTCAACATATGCTCTTGTTTCGTCGCCCCAAGTTTTAATGTAAATTGGGTTTTCAAGGTTGTTTTTAAAGCGCAAGTCGGAATAGCCTTCGCTAACCATTGCGTCGAACGCAAGCGGAACATATGAAACAGGAAGAGAATGTGGGTTCACTTCAAGAATTTCAATATCGGCTAAGATGAGAGCGTTATAAAGTGTTGTTGACGCTTGGCATGCACCTCCGCCATAGCCATCAACATAAACTCCGTTTAAAATTATTTTTGCTTTTTGGTATCCTTTTTCTGGAGTTTTATCGCCTGTTACAGTGTTAAAACTAATCTCATCACCCGGTTTAACAACCATGCCGTTAAAATCGAGAAGGGCGCGATTAACATTATTTTTTCTTCCGTCAACGCTTGAAGAATAGTCGGTTGAAAAAATCGAACGTTTAACGATGTTGTCAATTGGATTTTCGGCTGATGTTTCAAAAGCAACTTCTTTTGTTGGAATTTCAATTTCAATTTTGCGCGATTTTCTAAACGCATTATCAATTTGGTCGAACAAAGCATTTCTGTCGACCTCAATTCCGTTTTCCCCTTCACTAAGAGAGAACATAACCTCGTCGTTGGGTTTAAAAACAACTTCTGGGGCTTGAGGTTCAACATTAACTTCTTTAATTATTTCGTCAATTTTTTCATCAAACCCTTTCAAAATATAACGATATGACAAATTTATTTTAAGACCGTTTGTTTTGATGTTCCTAACGGCAGTAACTTTTTGCGAAACGGTTCCGCTATGGGATTGCATAAAAGTTTCGTCAATCTTATTAACCAGCTCACTGCTATATTCAAAATCTGAGCCTTTCAAAACCCATTCTTTGTCTTGATACTTAAGTTTAACTTCAATTTCGTCCTTTGAAGAAAGCAATTTAGTTGAAATAAGTTGGGCGGCTTCGCCTTTGCTCATTCCGCTTACGTCAACGCCATTTATGCTTGTGTTATCATAAAATTCATTTGATGGAATAACCCCGTTGTCGAACAAAAGTTGGAAAACCAAGATTGCAGAAACAACAAAAAGAGCAATTCCAATCATAACAATGATTGAATTAAAAACCTTTGTTTTTCGTGGTTTTGCGGTTTCAATGCTGTAGGTTCCGTTAACTTGTTGCGATTGATTTTCCAAGTTAGCGTTGTTTTTTGCTGAATTTTTAGCGGTTTCATTTGTCTTATTTGTTTTTTTAACATTCTTCATAATAAAAAACTCCGAAAATTGATTTCGGAGTTAGTATTTGTTATTGTTAAAAATTTATGCTCTAACTTTAACGCCAGGTCCCATTGTTGTTGCAAGTGTTGCAGATTTAATGTAGGTTCCTTTTGCTGCTGCTGGGCGAGCTTTATTGATTGCTGCCAAGATAACTTCAAAGTTTTCTGCCAATTTTTCTTTTCCAAAGCTTACTTTTCCAATGATAACGTGGATATTGTTTGTTTTGTCAAGACGATATTCAACTTTACCAGCTTTAACATCGCTGATTGCTTTTTTAACATCCATTGTTACAGTTCCGCTTTTTGGGTTTGGCATAAGACCTTTAGGTCCAAGAATTCTAGCAATACGCCCAACCAAGCCCATCATGTCTGGAGTTGTGATACATACATCGAAATCTACCCAGTTTTCTTTTTGGATTTTTTCAATCATGTCTTCTGCTCCAACAAAATCTGCGCCTGCTTCTTGAGCTTCTTTTGCTTTCTCGCCTTTTGCGATTACCAAAACTTTAACAGATTTTCCTGTTCCGTGTGGAAGAACAACAACCCCACGAACTTGTTGGTCGGCATTTCGGCCGTCAACGCCAAGACGGAAGTGTGCTTCAACTGTTTCGTCGAACTTTGCTTTTGAACCGCTGATAACAAGGTCCATAGCTTCCAAAGTTTCATATTGTTTTGTTTTATCAATTGCGCTGGCTGCGCTTACATAGTTCTTACCTCTTTTCATTTAAGCGCCTCCTTAGTCTTCAACAACAACGCCCATGCTGCGTGCGCTGCCTTCAATCATTTTCATTGCTTGCTCAATGCTTGATGCATTAAGGTCTGGCATTTTAAGAGTTGCGATTTCTCTGATCTTATCTCTTTTGATTGTTCCGACTTTTTGTTTGTTAGGTTTTGCAGAACCTGATTCAATGTTGATCGCTTTCTTAATTAAAACAGCAGCTGGTGGAGTTTTAAGAACAAAATCAAACGATCTGTCTTGATAGATGGTTATAACAACCGGGATGATGAGACCTGCTTGAGATGCAGTTTTCTCATTAAATTCTTTGGTAAAGCCTGCAATATTGATTCCATGAGGACCAAGAGAAGAACCTACTGGTGGTCCAGGAGTTGCTTTACCGGCTGGCAATTGAAGTTTAACAATTGCATTGATTTTCTTAGCCATATTTCCTCCTTTGTGGTCTTAGCAAAACGGAATGACTAATTTAACCGTTTCTCCCACTGATTTTATTTATTTTAACGCGTATTCCACGCGGTAAAACCAACTAGAATTTTTTAATTTGGCTGAAATCCAAATCAACTGGGGTTTCACGCCCAAACATTTCAACATTAACTTTTGCTCTTCTGTTTTCGCCGTCAACAGCCATAACTGTTCCAATCATATTCATAAGAGGCCCGTCGATAACTTCAATCTTATCGCCAACTTCAAGCGAAATGTTAATGTCAACTTTTTCAAGACGCATCTTTCGAATTTCGTCTTCTGTTAATGCAAGAGGTCTTCCTTTTGGACCAACAAACCCTGTGATTCCTCTTGTTCTTGTTATGTTATGCCACAAATCGTCGCCATAAATCATTTTAACAAGCAAATAGCAAGGCATAATTTTCTTTGAAACAAGTTTACGTTTACCGTTTTTCTCTTCAATAACATCTTCCATTGGAATTATAATGTCGAAAATTCTGTCTTGAAGATTGAACTTTTCAACAACTGTTTCAAGATTGTCTTTTGCAACTTGCTCATACCCCGAAAACGTGTGAAGAACATACCATTTTGAATCTGGACTGTTTCTTAAAGGACTTATTTCAAACTTTTCGCGAGCAGTTTCTTCTTTAACTTCTTCAACTGCTTCGCTAAGCTCAGTTTTGTTTTCTTCCATTATTTGTTCTCCTTTTTGTTTCTTTTAACAAGCCAAATTGTGATCCAAATAATTGCGCCAACAACAATCGCTCCTGCAAGTCCAACTGTTAACCAAAGCTCTGTTTGTGTGTAGGTTTGGCTGTTCATAAGTTTGAAGAGAAACTTCAAAATATAGTCGAAGGCAAAAAGAACAACACCAAAGAAAAGAACAACCGCCAAAACAATTCCTGTTTGTTTAACAACCTTTGGGAATGTTGGCCAAGTTACCTTTTTAAGTTCGGAAAAAGTTTCTTTTGCTCTTTTCCCTGCTTTGCTTGGTTTCTTTTCCTTTTTAACTTTCTTATCTTTTTGCGCTTTAGCTTCTTTCTTCGAAACTTTTTCTGGTTCTGCTTGGTTTTCTTCAGTTAAAACCTCTTCGTTTTGAACTTGAGATTCAACTGCTTCGCCTTCAAGAACAACAGAGTCTTGTTGTTTTCCAGAATTATTTAAAGCAGGGATTGTTTTTTTCTTGTTTTTCTTTCCCATTTCAATCTCCTATTTTAATTATTTTGTTTCTTTATGAACTGTGTGCTTGTTGCAACGTGGGCAATGCTTGCTGAGTTCAATTCTGTCAGCATCATTTTTCTTATTTTTTATTGTTGCATAATTTCTTTCTTTGCATTCTGTGCAAGCAAGTGTGATGTAAGTTCTTGCTAAATTTTTCTTTGCCATATTTTCTCCTTAAAACTCTAAGTTCGGTTCTAGAAAAAACACCCCGAACCTAGGATGCTATATAATATTAGCATACTAAGTTTAAAGTGTCAACAAAAATTTAAAACTTTTTAGCGCGCAAATTTAACGCCCTTGCCCCAAAAAAAACAAAAAATTGCAACAAAAAAGAACGGCTTTCGCCATTCTTTTTAATTAAAACTTTTATGAAATCTATTGAGCTGATGCAACAATTTTTCCGTTTGCAATAAATGCTTGCCCGTTTGCGAGTTTGAAAGTGTAAACAAGTGTTGGCTCTTCAAATTCAATTACGTTAATTGAAGCAATTGTTTTTGTTCCATTTTCGCTTACAATTTCGTCGCCAACGCGAACTGCCTCATCGCTTATGCCAAGCGAGCTATATGAAGCTTGTCCAAATTCAGGATCATAGCAAATCCAACCTCTTGTGCTAAGCATTGGGTGGTCGTCGGTTATTTTAAGAGTTGTTCCATCTTCAAATGTAATTTCAATAATTCTGCTGCGGTATGGAGTTATTGTTGCCTCAATTGTTGCTTTTTCAAAAGTTTTTGTAAGTTCGTTAAACGACATAACTTCGTCGCCAATTTGAACATCTTTTGCTTTCTTTGTTGTTCCGTCTGCCATTGTTATTTCGGTTTCACCGTCAACACAGCAAGGCAACGCACACATTTTGTTATGAACCAAAACGCCTTGTGCAAAGTAGTTATGATTGTCTTTTGTTGTGAATGTGTAGGTGTCTATCTCTTCGCAAACAACATATTCCATGTTAACAATTTCCTTATCGAAAAGCAAGCTTAGCGAGAAAATCATATCCCCAATTTGAGTTCCCGTCGCTTGCAACTCAATGTCGGAATAAGCACGTTGTCCTTTTTCTGGCGAATAAACAATCCAACCTCTTTCGCTGAACATTGGGTGGTCTGGAGTTATCTTAATTTGAGAACCATCTGCAAAAGTTATGTAAACAAGTTCGGTTCTCTTAACATGAATTAAGGTTTCAACAGTTGTTATCTCCAACTTATGCGTTTCGGTGTTGTAGGACAAGACCTTGTCTCCAACAACAACATCTTTAATTTGTTTTTGAGTCCCATCAGCCATTGAAATTAAAGTCTCGCCCGTTAAACAGCAAGTGTCAGTTGTTTGCTGGACGCCCGAAACAGTAATTTCCCCTCCTGATGCACTGACTGTTATTGAAATGCTTATATCTTGTGAATAAAGCTCTTCGTTGTATTTTCTGTAATATACACTATCATTAAGCTCAAATCCATACTGTATGAACTTTCCTGTTCCAGAATCACAACTAGCATGGTAACCTTCTACAGTTGCCGTTATGGTTATTGTTGTGCTGGAAGAAGAAACCGGAACAAGAGTAGATGCCCCTGCATCTAATGTCCCACTTTCACCGCCTGAAACACTATATTTCAAATTCGAATAGTTACTTGATGAGTTAACAGTTATTTTAACTCGGCTTACCCAATGCGCATAAAGCGTGTGTTCTGATGCAGTTAACATCGTGTCTAAGCTTCCAACTTTAGATCCTCCAGTTTCCGCCGTATACCATCCAAGGAAGGTATATCCGCTTTTTGTTACTGTTACTGGAAGATTATATGTTGAACCATACTGAATGTCTCTGAAACCCACATTTTTTTCGATTGTTGTTATCCAAGTTGAATTGTTTGGGACCGTTATTTCCCCGCCGCATGCATCAACTGTAACCTTATATGAATTTGGAGTTTCATTCCATTGAGCATAAAGTGTGTGATCGGATTCGTTTGTAACAGTTGTTGTTTCATCAATCTGAGTCCCGCCAGTTTTGGAAGTAAACCAGCCTTTGAAAGTTAAAGTGTAGCCCGCTCTGTTTTTTGTTGGAGTTGGAAGCGTTCCGTAGGCTTTTCTATAAACAACCTCAATCGTTTCTGGAGAAACCGAACCCCCAAGCCCTGGATCAAAGGTTATCGTAACCTTTTTAGCCCATTCTGCGTCGAACGTGTAATTTGAAGCAGATTCGAAAAGATTGCTACGCTCGTCGTCAATAACATATTCGCCACGTTCATTAAAATAACAATGTTCTCCCGAGCTTTCTGAATAACGATTAAACGCATAGCCTGCTTTTTCTGGGATTCTAATTGTGTTGTTTGAAAGTGGAGTTGTACATGACGCATCAGAGTAGAATATTTGATTTGCATCATTATATATAAACCAAACTTCGTCTGTTCCGCCTGTTCCGCCGTTTTTGTTAAATGTAATCTTATATTTATTTGGCGTTTTAGTATATTTCGCATAAAGTTCGTGGTCGTCGTCTGTTTTAACCGGGGTTTCGTTGCCATCAATTATTGAAGCGCTTTCGTCTTCGCTAAGTTTCCAACCTGCAAAAACATATGTGTAGCCAACTTCGTCGTCAACGGTGTAGTCTTCTAGCTCTGGAAGAGTTCCATAGGGTGAATCGTAGATTACAACTTTTGTTGCAGATTTTCCGTCGGCTGCAACTGTCCAGCCGCTTGTTGCTGGAATTGTTCCGTTAACAACTTGAACAGTAACTGTGTAGGTTTTTGCAGTTTCCGTGTATCTTGCATAAATGGTTAAAGAATCTTCAATTGTTTTGTTTGAATTAACTTCGTTGCCGCCAGATCGTGAGTCGTAGAATTTATCAAACGCAACATCGTAACCAGTTTTAGTGTAAGGCGTTGCGGTTGGAAGAGTTCCAACAACTGTTCCATATGGAACTTGTTTGGTTGCAGTGTCTCCTGAAATTGTCCAATCGGAATTCCCGGAAAGCGTTCCGCCGTTGGCGTTAATTGTAACAGTAAACAACTGACGCCAAACGCCTTGAATTCTTTGGAAACTAACTGCGTTTGCGTTCCAAGTTGCCATGTTTGTTGGATTTCCGCTTGGGTCTTTGCCTGGTTCGTTTGAAGTTGAAACAAAGATAATAATTTTATAATTTTCAATGTTTGTGATTGTTTCGCCCAAAACAAGTTTCCGTCCATTAACTTCCGCAGGAATAAACAAAATATTTGTTGTAGTTCCTGGATTTGGGACACCATTTAAAATATAGTGTCCACCTTCGGCGTTCCATTCATATGATGCACCATCCCCAGGTCCTGTTAATAGCTTTCCGCTTTGCCCGTCGATTGACCATTTATTATTACTAAATGTTAATTTAACCATTCCAATTGAGATGTTCAAATAAGTGATATTAATGGTGATTTCGGTGCAATTTGTTCCAACCTCAATGTTATATTGACGTGTTGTTGTGTCAAACAAGATTTGCGCGCCGTTTCCGTTTGCGAATAGGATTCCATAGTTGAATCCGCCGCCAGCGGTTAAGTTATCCCCGCTTGCATTTCCTCCTGTTCCTGGAGTTGCTTTAATTTTATCTCCCCAGCCATTCGTGCCATTTGAGAAAGGCAATTTTGTTGTTCCCGCAATATCTCCTTTTGTAACTTTAATTCCAGTGTATGGGCTGCGATAGACATTAATTGAAGTTATGCCGCTGCTGCCGTGAGCGTGCTTGTCGCCATAGAAATTAACGCTAATTGTTTCGCCTGCGTTTATTGTTTTTCCGTTGCCAAGGTCTGTGAAGCCAGCACCTGCAGCTGCTAAACCTGTTTTATTTCCATAATAGTCAACAAGTTTAACCATGCTTAAGTTGTTGGCTGTAACAGTGCCCTCAGTTCCTGAAATAACAAGTCCATACTCTGTATACATGTTTGCATCGGATGTGTCAATTCCAACATATTGGCTTACATATTGATAGTTAAATTTAAAGGTGTTGCCAGTAATTTGCTGACCATTTATCGCAATTTTGTAAGTTCCTTCCCATGTTCCGCTTCCGTCTTGAACAAGGAAATTATTGTAAGTTACAGAATTTCCAATTGTTTTATAACCTTTATCCTTATTATTTGCAAAGCCAGTTAATGTAACATTTGAAACTTGTCTTCCTTCTTTGTTATCGTAAATTTGGAAAACTTTGAACCCATTTGACTCATCTGAAACTTTGGTGCTCGTTGGAGTTAAGACCTTATCATATTGAGCTCCATTCCATTTAATAGGAATATATATAGTAGAATACTTATTATATGGATCTCTAGTTATAATCTTATATCTTTGTTTAATTGTTGTTGAAAGGTTGAACGAAATTGTTTCGGTGTTGTCGGAAACTCTAACAACAAAGTTGTTTCCAGAAATTTTTTCCTCTGTGAAATGCGTGTTTGAAACGTAGTTAATTGTCATTCCGTTTAAAATTCCGCTGTTTATTGTTGTAAGTTCAGCACTTTGCGAAATTGAAACGGTTGCGCTTGGTTGTGTTAAATTGCCATTTGGATCATGACCAAAAGTTATGTTGTCAAGAAGAATGAGTTGTTTATCTGCATTGTCGATGTTGGAATTTGCCCAGAAATTATTAAATTCAGTTTCGGATTTTGCCACCCAAACCCATGCATTGTTCTTATACTCATAAACCGCATAAACATCTGCGTTATTCTTTTCGTCGTAGGCAACTGCCCAAATTGAGAAAGTGTCGCCTTCATAAATTTCGCTTGAAGAGTTGGATTTATTAAGTTCAACGCTTGTTCCGTCCGTCTTTTTATAGTGGAGAGTTATTGTTATTGGTTCTCCGGAAGAATCGGTAACTTGATAGCCAAATTTATCTCTTATTATAATTTTGATTTGCGCGCCACCAAGATTTGTTGCTTTAAGGCGTAAACCATAGGCTTCAAGTCCAGTTTTTCCATTGTTAAATTCTTCGATGCAGTTTGTTCCTAATCCAAGAACATAGCTTGCTGAATCGTTTGAAACAACGCTTGCAGTAAGTTGACTTACATCGTCGATGTTTTCAATTTGAATTAAATCGGAAAGATAAACTCTTGTTATTGACGCCTCGCCTTGCGCGCCTTCTTCACAGTTGATAATCTTATCTCCTGAAACCGAAAGCGATTGTATCTTAACATTTGGAATAATCTTAATTCGCAAGTAGTAAACATCGTTGCTGCCTTTTCCGCCAATTTCTAGTTTAAGGTGAATAATATCGCCGCCGTTTTGTGCCCCACGAGGAACAATTTCATAGTTAACAATTCTTGAGCCGTCTTTTTCTTTCTCAACAATTCCAAGAAGTCCCGACATATTGGTAGTGAAATTGCTGTTGGAAACATAATTCCCAAATCCAAGTTCAAGAGTAAGTGCTTTTTCATATGGAGTTGAATCGAATTTTGTCATTCCAAGTTCGGTTATTAAAATATCTCGAACAAGGTCGTAAGACGTTCCCGCAATAAGTTCAATTGTTTTGGTGAACTTATATTCTCCATTCCCATAAAGATTGAATTCGCCTTCATTATAGCTGTTCAAACTTGATGGAAGAGTTGGATTATTATTTTTAATTGTTACGTTTTCAATCAACGTGTCGTCGAATTTAAAGTCGCGAACAAGCTTGTAGGTGTAAGTTCCAACTTCTGTTCCATATTCGTTTGAAATTTTGAGAGTTGTTTTGTTATTATATTCATTTACGTATGTTAAACCACTAAGAGCGGTGCCATCTTTATTAAACTTTTCAACGCCAACTGCAAAAGGAATCACATATGTTTCTCTTCCAAATGTGTAGGTGAAAGTTATGTTGGAAGAAGGCTGAATAACATCAAGCCCTTGAATTGCTTCAAGTCCAATTGTGTTTTGAGAAACTGAAGAAACATAGAATTCATACATATCTTCATTTGAAATGTTTCCGAAAATTGATTTAAGAGCAAGTTTTCCTGCGTCTGTTATTTCTTTATAGTAAGTTGCGTCATAAGAACTTCCGTTTTTAACAACTCTAACATAGTAAGTGTTTGTTCCGCTTGATGTTTCAACTTCAATTGGCCAAATTCCTTCTTGTGTGAAGACAATTGATCCACCAGCGGAAACCGTGCAAATTTCGTCATCGTTGTCTTGACCAAGAATGTTTCTTGAAACAACGCCGCTAACTGTAGCTGGGGTGCTAACCGTGCCGCCAGCAGGGTTATCCAAGATGAAAAGTTTTGCAAGTTGCGCTTTTGTGCCGCCAAGAGCGTAAACTGTTACTGGTTCAAGGGCAGCAGTTGTGAAATATGAATATTTTTGTTTTGCAAAAACTTCAAATGAAACTTTTCCAAAGTTGTATGTGTTTTGTTTCATTTCAACTTGAACATATCCGTCGTCAAGATTGAATATCTTGCTTCCCGCAGGAAGTTCTGTATCTGGAATTGTTATTGTTATTTCGCTTGGATTTGCGCTTTCTGTTCCTGGGAACGAAACGCTTAAAACCTTTGTTGGCGAAAGAATCAAGTTGTATGAGCCAAGAATAATATTTGTTCCCTTGATTTTAATATCAACTGAAACATAAATATTTTGTCCATTTGTTTTGTCAATAATTGTTACTTGTCCATTTTCTGTAACACTAATATAACTCTTGAACGACTCGCAACTGAATGTAATATCACTTAATCCATTTCCACCTGTAACCTCAATTCTGTTTCCTTGAAGAAGGTTAAGAGCATAATTTCCTTGAATTTTTTGCTCAACATAAACTGCTTCGCGATCGAATCCAGCGCCTGTTCCAATTCCGTAATTTGGATAGTTAATGTTTAATGTATATATTGGGTTAATTGTTATTTGCATTTGAGCAGTTATGCTTTCCCCAATGATGTTGCCGTTTTCGTCATATTTAGCAACAACAACTGTTAAAGTTGCAAGTCTTTGTGATGCAACATGAGAAACAGTCATTGAGATTGTCTTGTCAAGTTTAAACTCAACCAAATCATATTTCGTTTCAACCTCTAAGGAATTTCCAAACTTCAACCTTTCGCCAGTTTCTCCATTCCAAGTGATAGTTGCTGTAAATTTATATCCAGAAAGGGATTTGAATTTGTTTTCAAGTTCGGAGTTAAATTGAAGAATTTTATCTAATGAAACACCAAAAGTTGTATCTGCGTTTACTAATTCTGAACTATTATCTATCTCAACAAGTTTTGGACAAATTGTTAAGGTTATTTCCTTAATGCAAGGATTGCTTTCGCTTGTTCCGCTTAAAACTCCTCCCCAAACATAAATTGTTATGGTTATTGTTGTGTTTGAAGCAACTGGATTAAATGTTATTTTCGAACCATCAATTGTTGCGCAGTTTCCAGAAGCAACAATTCTCCATTCTAAGCCATTTAACTCTGTTTGAGTTAAGTCCTTTCCGTCATTTTTGATAGCAAGCCAATTTTTAACATCATATTCAACATCTGCAAAAATTTCTTTGGAGAAGTCTTCTTTTTCATTAATATTAATTGGGCTCTTTGCTTCAAGTTTAATTTCTGCAATTGTGCCTTTTCCTTTGTTATAGATAACAAGAATTGCACTTTGCGAGTTTGGAGACGCTTTAACAACTATTGTGTTGTCTTCGCCAAGACAAATCATGTTATCTGAAGTTTGGATTACTCCATTTTCATTTATGATTGCATAACTTAATGTATCAATTCCTTCAACACCAATTGCAGTAAGATTAAATCCGTTTGCAATTTCAATTGTTGAACCAATGTTGCTTAGCGAAGTTCCTCCATTTGTTATTGCCATTTCGCCAGAACGTCTTGGAACAACTTCAATTTGGTAAACTGCATATGCGCCATTAAGCGTTGTTATTTCAATTGAAATTTCAAGTTTATTTGCTCCGTTACGCAAAATTGTAACTTTGCCATCGGCAGAAACTGAAACATAACTGCTGAAGTTGCTTGATGCAATTTCTTCGCCATTAACTTTAACATTCAAAAGAGCATAGTTAAGTTTGTTGAATGCCGACGATGGATTTGTGAATGTTGAATCAATTCCAGCGGCAAATTCAATATTAGCGTATGCATTGCCCGTGTAGTTTCTGTTTTTCGAGCCAAGGTCGATGTTATATGAATCTTGAGTGAATTGGTCGAAATACAAAACTTGTTTATCGTCTTCGCCGTGTGGATAGTTAATTTTAATGCTTTGAGAAGCGAGAACTTGAATATGATAGTTGAAAATATATTCTGCTTTCTCATAGCCTTGCGCATAGCCTTCATACGTAACTTGAATTACATATTCCGTGTCCTGTGCAATTGGTTGTGTTTTAAGCACAAGTTTTCCGTTTTCGCTTCCAATTGAAACGGCTCCGCCATATGGCGAAATTTCAACTCCGTCTTTGTAGAGTTTATATGTCATTCTGTTTGGTTGTGCAGTTAAGAAATATAAAATTCTGTTAATGCAATATTCACCGTCATCTCCAAGCGAAATTGAATTTCCGCTTTGAATTATTGTTTTAAATGTTCCGTTTAAAACAGCGTTAATATCGCTTTTTGTAAATCCGTTTACTTCTTCAATTGCATTTCCGTCTTTATCATAGAAATTAAGGAACGACGACCATTCAAAAGGTGTTATTAAAACATCAAAAATTCTTGATTCTTGAGAGTCTCCTTCGCCAACGTAAACAACAATTTGCGCTATGATAAAGCCTTCGGCTGTTTTAACAATTTTGTATGAAACTCCGTCTTCTTGGAAATTTTCAAGTCCGTTTAAAGCATAGAGTCTTGGAAGATTTAAAATTCTTCCGTCTTGCGCAATTTCACCAAATTTAACAGCAGTGATTTCGCGTTCTGCTAAGAACCATGTGTAAGCTTGGTTAATTGCTTGTAAACTGTAAAGTGAAATATATGTTGAACCATTATATGTTACTGTTTGAATTCCAGAAGTGTTGTCTGGGTCGAAAATAATGTTTGGTGCAACATAGTAAACAAAAGTGAACTCCATGTCGCCATAACTAAACACAAATTCTTGACGTCCATATTTTTTAACGCCAGAAATTATGAATTCTGTTCCGCCGTCTTCAAGGCTTAACCCGTTAAGTTTAACTTTTGAAGCATCAAACAAACTTGCCCCTTCGGTTCTTACTCTTATGAAATTAATTTCAACGCCGGTGTCGCCAAATTTAAGACTAAATGTGTTTTCGTCAAATTCAATGTAACTTCCGTTCAAAATTGGATCTAATTCATTATTTAAATAATATATATTTTTTTCAACTTTAACATTTGCGTTATCTTCAACTTGAATGTTTGGAGAAACGTTAAATGTAAATTCTTTAACAAGGTCGTATGAAGTTGGATCGTTTGAATTGGAAATTCTAATAATATATCTTCCTGGATTTTTAAATTTGACTGAAATAAGGTTTAATCCGCTTATAACAAGTTCAATATCGTTGTTTTCAGCTGCAAGATTAATTAAGTTCCCATTAAGGAAGAAATATAATCTGTCGGAAGTGTCTGGGGAAGCGGAATATGAATTTGTTGTGAAATCATATTTCCAGAATCCAAAGTTCCCAGAAGGAATTTGAATTTCCGATTCTGCATATGCTCCAATTTCCCCCGATTCTGCCGTTGCGCCTGGGTGGCTTGGAATATCTGCTTTCAAATCGTAGAAAGGTTTGATTGTTATATTAAAAGAGAAAGTTTGTCCAACTTCAAAACTTGAAGCGGAAACTGTTATTGTTGCTGATGCTCCAAAGTTTTCAAGGAATTTAATTCCAATTCCATATGTTTCGTCGTTAACGATTTCAATTTTGCGTTTTTCGCCGTTAACAAGAATTGTGTCAAGTTGAGGAACGAACGTGAAAAGGTTTGTTATGTCAAGGCCTTCGCCTTCAACGCCAATTTCTTTTGCAAGAATTTTAACAAGCCCGTTTCTTGTAACTCCTCCAACTGAACTTCCTAAGAAATATATAACATTATCACCCTTTGCGCCAATAATTTGATAGCCAAAAGTTGTGTCGAAAGAAAGAATTCTTTGGTCGGTAAGCCCGTCAAGGTCTGGATAGATAACTTCTGTTGTGTAGTTTGAACTTACTGTTATTGTTAAAGTTTTTGAAACAAAGTCGGAATGAGCATAGTTTGCCGAAAGGGTTAAGGTTGCAGTTCCTGCTTTAAGGAAACTTACGGAATATCTCGATCCGTCCCAGTTAAGCGAAACAACATCTGGGGCGCTTGAGGTTATAACATATGAATCGTCAAAGCCAAATCCTTTAAGGAAAACATTAATGTAATATTTCCCGTTTTCTTGCAAGATTGCAATTGAGTTAACGTTAATTTCAAAGCCTGCTTCGGCAATTAATTTTTCAACGCTAACACTTGTTATTTCTTGGCCTTCTTCGCCAAAATTTGCTTCTCTAACTTTTCCGCTGTAAATTTGAAAAACTTCGGAAGTTTTGCTTATTGTTTTAAGTTGCAAAGGCAAGTTGCTTGCAACAATTTCATATTTAACGGAAATGCTTTCTTGTTTTTCCGCTGCGTTATTTTCATATTCAACTGCATTTGTTGAAAGTTTAATAACATATGAAACAATTTCCTCTTCTTCTGTTCTTGAAAGAATTTCGGAAAAATCGGAAAGAGGGTTTTCTGTTGAGAAAATTGAAACAAGCGCATCATTAAGTTCTACATTTGTTGAGCCAATTTTGCAATAGAGATTTGCGTTGTTAATAAGTTGGATATTTCCTGCTTTTGCAAGCATTTTAAACAAATTTTCGTCTTTTTTCGCAATTTTTATTGCAAATTCAATGTTATTTTGTGTTTTTTGAAGGAAATAAATTTTTTCCGCTCTTGAATCAAAGTTTTCTTCATTGTTAATTCCGTATGGGAAAATTCTTGTTCCTTCTCGAATTTCTAAAGCAAAATCTGTTAATGCTCTTTGAACTTTAATTGGCGCATAAACAAGGTTTCCGCCAAAAGTTGGAAGAGAAATGATTCTGTATGCTCCGCCATAGAGATTTGCCGAGCCTTGTGGATTTGTTTCAACAACTGCAAAGATAATGTTAAATTGAATTTCGTCAATATCTAAATCTTTCACCGTTAAATTGAAAGCAGAATCAATTTCATAGATGTTCCCAGAAATTCCGGAAATTGTTCCGTTATATCTCTTAACGTTTAAATATTTTGTTAAATCAACATCTTGCGACGAGAAAACAAAGTATTTAATTGCTTTATAGGTTGGATTTTCGGAAAGATTTGTTATTTTTGCCAAGTTTTCAATTGAAATTGTGTTATATGCAAAGTATTGTTCGTTTGACGAAACAAAAACTCTTTCATTAAAGCCTCCTGTTCCAAGGTCCTTATTTGTTTTTGTTTCTTGGTTAACTTGCCATTCAAGATTTGGAAGAACAACTTCGTTAACCGCGCTGTCGATATAGTATGGTCCATAGTTTTCTTCATTGTTTAAAACAAGTCCTTCGTCTGGGCTTAAATAGTAAACTCCAAGGCGAAGCCCAGAAATTCCATATGATGCCAAGTTTTCAAGAGCAGGAAGAGCAATAATTTCCCAGTAACTTAAATTCGAAGCATTAAGATAGATTGGACGGAAGAAATTAAAGTTAAATAAACTGTTTTCACCGTCAATTCCAAGAGCCGAACCTGTTACAACGGTGTGACCTGAATACATTTCGAAAAGTTTTGGAATAACGTCGCCGCCAATCTGGTTGATAACGGTTGCGTCATACCAACGTCCGTTAGCATAGAATTGAATTGAAAGCAAAATGTTTTTAATGTTATTTTGAGCCGAGCCTTGTGTTGAGTTAATTAAAATTCCAAGGTTATTTTGTGCGTTTGCATTGTTAGCAAAAATGATATTTGAATAGTTAATGTTGAAATCAAGAGGATTCCCGTTGTTAAACTTTGGACTTTCGGAAACCTCAAAGCCGCTTATTGGAATTTCTTTGATAACAAATTCTTTTTCTGTTCCAACGCCTTTCAACGAATCTCTCATAAGCGAATCGTAATCGCCAATTTGTTGCGCTCCGCTTGAAGCAGCCTCATCTTCAATTAAAGATGTTTTAAACATTCTTGCGTAAATTTTAACATTTCCTGTTAAATTTGTTGTTAAGAAACTTGAGCCCATCGTTTCTTTATTGTTAAATTTATAGTTTCTTCCAAATTCCATTGTTGAAGAAGAAATTGGTTGGTTATTGGAATTTGCAAAGTTGATTATAGTTCCGGAGTTGTTAACGTCGTTGTCCAAAGCAAAGATAACTCTTTTAAATTCTTTTGTTGTTCCGTTTGCCCCGTCTTTTCCAAATCTATAAACTGCTCTTGCAGGTGTGACATTTAAAATAGCAGAAAAGAGGCCTTCGCATCCGACCTCGATTTTTCCGTTATTAACAATTAGTTCAAGTTCATTTGTTCCAGGAATTGTTCCAGAAGATAAACTATCGCCTGTGATTCCAACAATTTCAATGCTATCAACTGCAACGTCAACATTCAAATATGTTGAAGTGCTTGAAGTTGTTGTTGCGGAAACGCTTGTTGCAATAAGTTGTGTGTAGCCTCCAACATTATAGAGTTTTGTTGTTTCCGTAACCTCATCGTTAATATTTTCTGGGGCAATAACAGCAATTGCTGTGAAATATGAGTTAATTTGAACATAGCGAGGGACAATAACAATTCCGTTTGTTATGTACTGCGCTTTATCTTCACTGCATGAATGGAAAATTAAAACATTTCCGCCTTTGTCGTAGCCGCGGAAAAATTTGATTGTTGGCGAAGGAACAATTTCCTCATCCTCTTCCATAAGCATCAAATATGTTTTGGATTGAGTTTTTGGGAAACTAAGTTCAACACCCAATTGGTTAACGCCTTCAGTTTGGCTTGAAAGAATTAAATCAACATTCCCGCCAATATTATAGGGAGTTGAACCTCTTGAATTATAAATCTTTGAACCTTCTTCGTCATAGGTTACGTCGGCAAAGAACAAGTCTTTTGGGTCTTTTAAGTTATCAGTTAAATTGCCGCTTAAATAGAGACCAAGAATAATTATTCCAATTAGTCCAATAACTGAAAAAACTGTTGCAAGAACGAACTTGCCAATTGTTCCAAGTTTCTTTTTCCCTTTTTCAAGATTTTGTTCATTTTTTTCGTGTTTGTTTCTCATATTTTCCCCCTTGGGTTTTTTCGTTAGAAAATATTTTTTGCAAATATATTAAAATTATATATATATTCAATTATTTAGTCAAATAAATTGGCTTACATGGCAAAAAGAAAAAACCTTCCGATTTTGGAAGGTTTTTTGTTATTTTAACCAAAATTAGTCTGCAACAAATGGCAAAAGAGCCATAACTCTTGCGCGTTTGATTGCGTCGGAAAGTTCGCGTTGGTGATATGCGCAAACTCCTGTTTGTCTTCTTGGGAGAATTTTCCCTTTTTCTGTCATAAATCTCTTTAATTTTGCAACATCTTTATAGTCGATTTTTTCTTCTTTATTTTGGCAGAAAATACAAACTTTTTTCTTTGAAGGCTTTTTAAATTTTTTCTTTTCTTCGCCTGCAACTTTTTCGCTCATAATTATCTCCTTTTAATTAAAATGGAAGGCTATCGTCGTCGATAGGTTTAAGTTCAGTAACATCTTCAACAGGAGCATCTTCTCTTGATGTTCCGTCTTGATTTCTGTTTGTTGAAATGAATTCAACTTCGTCTGCAACAACTTCGGTAACATATCTTTTTGAACCGTCTTGTGCATCATAACTTCTTGTTTGAAGTGTTCCAACAATTCCGCATTTGCTGCCTTTTTTAAGATATTTATGGCAGTTTTCTGCTTGGCCTCTCCAAACAACAATGTTAATGAAATCTGTTTCTCTTTCTCCGCTTGCTCCAACATATCTTCTTGAAACAGCAATTGAGAAACGGCAAACGGAAATTCCGTTTGTTGTTGTTGTTAATTCTGGGTCTTTTGTTAAATTACCAACTAATAAAACTTTGTTCATATTTTTCTCCTAATTTTAAGATTTTTACCTAAAAAACCTTAAAAATTCCTATTTTTTCTTATTTTTTACTATTTTTTAACGAAAATTTGACGAACAACATTGTCTGTAATATTCATTAAGTTGTTAATTTCTTTAATCATTTCTGGATTAATTGAGAAGTTAACAAGAACATAATATCCTTCGTTTTTGAAGTCAATTGGGTATGCAAATTTTCTCATTCCCCATTTATCTGTTCCCTCAATAGCTCCTCCTCTCGACTCAATCATCGAAGTAACTTTCTTAATTGTTTCTTCTTTTTGTTCGTCGGTTGCGCTTGATGAAATGATATAGAGCAATTCATACTTATTCATATCTTTTCCTCCTTTTGGACAAATTCCAACCTTCAAGTTGGTTTTGGTTTTTTCGATTGAAAAAACAAGGACTTTTGTCAAGTCGATGATATATTATCACAAATAAAGTCTTTTTGCAAGCAAGGAGCCAAATAGTTGCTCTTTTTTGCCCAGTCCAGCAAAAATTGCGCGTGTTGGCGGCACAACGCATCCATAGCCTTTAAACCGCCGTTGGCGTTCATCCATTTGCAGGCTTCGTTGAACATCCAGATATTGGTGGTGGAGGGGGTATTGACCGTTTGGCATTTTGTTTGGGCTTTATCTATGGCTGCTGTTAAATCAAGCGCGTAGGGCACAGAGCGGTATTTTTTAACCTCTTCGGCGCGTTTTACCGCCGCCGGGCTTAAAATAATCACGCTGGACCCGCCGCCTACGCCAAAGCATTTTTGCATAGAAAATACCATAATATCAAATTGGTTTTTAGGTAAGAGCCGCCCTCCCGCGCACGAGGTGCAGTCCCACGCAATTAAGGTATCCGGGCCTTTGGCTTTCCAGGCTTCTTCTAAATATTCATCCGGAATTTGTACGCCCGTAGAGGTTTCGTTCGGGGTTAAAAATACCAAACTGGCATTATAATCCGGCTTTTCTTTGGGGAAAAATTCGCCGTCTGCGCTTTCACGCACAGAGCGCACGACGTTTGGTTCCAAGCGGGATAAAATTTTTTGTCCCCACAGTTTGGAAAATGCTCCAAAGGCTAATCCGGAAACGGAGTTTTTAACCAAACTCCACATGACGGCATCCATCGCCGCCGAGGCCCCGCCTAAAAAAAAGATAACGGTGTAATCTTCCGGCAAAGAAAAAAGTTTGCGCAAGTTTTGCTCTGC
>CALHLT010000015.1:0-68854 GCA_938034555.1 uncultured Bacillota bacterium | reverse complement strand
CTCTTCCAATTGCGTCCATTAAAACAACAACTGCGCTTGATAAACTAACCCAAAAGCCATAGCTTTTAAATTTATTTTTCATAACTCCTCCTTTGGAAAAACAACTTTCTTAATTTCTTTAACATCATTTTTAACACCCTTAACATCTCTTGAAACTTTTTTGATAAGTTTGCTGTGCGTTTTCAAGTTTTCGTTAATTGACGAAATTGAGGAGCTTGTTTGTTCAAGTTTTCCTTGGATTTCCTTTGTTGCGTTTGCAACCAAAGAAATATTTTTTTTGCTTTCTTTCGAAGAATCTTTAATCTCCCCAACATCTTCTTTAATTTCGTCAACTTTTTCGTTTGCTTGACGAATTTCGTTAACACTTTTGTTAAGAGAATTTATAGTTTGGGTGTATTTATCTTCGCGTTTTGCGCTGTCCTTAAGCAAATATGCCAAAAGGCACACAAAAAGCGTTGCAAAAATTCCGTTTGAAATAACAATATTTAAAATGTCTTGCCACATTTCATACTATTCCTTTCTGTTTAAAATTTGTGCATAAACAGCAGGATAATAATTGCTTAAAAGCATTTCATATCTATTGTCTTTTTGAAGTTCATTAAGCGCAACCTCTTTTGGAAGTTTCATTAAATAGTTTAAAACAACATCATACTTTTCAGAATGCATTTGATTTAAAACGCCATCTTTCCCAAGTTTCTCAATCTGTTTTTCAAGGTTTTTATTATGGGTTTCAACGCGTTTTTGCTCTTTGCTATTTCCTTTTTCTTGCGCCGCAACAAACTCTTTTTCCTTGCGGTCAATTTCTTTGTTGAAGTTGTCAACTTCCTTCTGTTGCCTCGAAATTTCGCTGTTAATTTTTGCAATTTTATTTTCAAGTTTAACTGCATATGAAATATCGAACCCATCAAGAGCGTTTTGTTTTTGCATTTCCAAAACCTCTTTTTCGCCCGAAAGGCGCTCGATGTTTTTGTTAAACTCGCTTATTGCGGAACTAATCTGTTCGTCTTTTGTTCCTTCAATTGCCTTAACCGCTTCGTTAAAAATTGACGAACGCGAAATTCCTTGCTTAATCGAACTGTTGGTTGTTTTTCTTAGCGATGATTTATAATTTTTGAAAGCATCTTCAATTGATTCCTCTTTTTCATCTCCGGCGTCCTCAATTTTTGCTTCCAATTTTGAAAATTTGTTTAAGAATGAAGATTCAAGTTTTTGTCTTTCGTTTTCTCTTTCATCTTTAAGAGTGTTTTCCGCTTCGGCTTTAATTTCATCTTCGCTTGGCGCATTAAATTCTTTTTTCTCTAAGCCAAGCGATTGAATTTCTTTTGGCGAAAAAGTCTCTTTTGAATATTTTTTATCAATTTCTTGAAGTTTTGAAAAAGTTTCTTCTTTTTCTTTTTCAAAATCACTTTTGGAACTTGTGCTTTTATATTCGGCCATTTTAACTCCTCCTAGATTGTTGAAATTTTCAATGTTTTTAAGTCTTATATTTTCAAGGTTCATCGGCTTATATCAATCGTAATTTCCGGGCAGGCAATTGATGCAAGACTGCCGTCGGTTTCAAGGGAAAATTGAAACATTTCGCCTTTTAAATTTGGATAGATAACCGAGGTTGAATTTTTCCCCTTCACCTCGAATGTTTTTGTTTCAAGATCTGTTTTGATGATAACTTTGCAATTTTCCTTTGCAACAAGTGTAAATTTTGTTATTTTTTTAGTTTTGTCGGGATATCCCAAGTTCGTGTATGGCGAAGTCCAAATCTTTTTAAGCGGAACACCAAAAATTGCGCCACTTGCGTCCATTTCCCCAAGTTTTTTCTTGTGCTCATTGTTAAAAAGAACCGCAAGCTTATTAACTGTTTCATATTCAATTGAACACATATCTTTTAAATCAACTCCGCGCGTTAAACTAATGTCTCCCGTTTTAAGGTCAAGTTCAATTAAAGAGTTGTTAATATATCCGCCCGAAAATGCTTCGCACCCAACAACTTCGCTGTCGTCATATTTAAGACGGCAACCAAGGTAATATTTTCCGTTGTGATATGCGCTGCAACATTTGTCGTTGTTGTCTTCAAACATCGATTCAATGTTAAGCGAAAGTTTTGTTGCGGAATATCCGTCAAACGAATAGATTCCGTCGCGCGCAAGGAACATAATTCTGTCCCCGCAAACACAAACTGAATTTCCATAAATTTTTCCGCTTGTAACAAACATACTCGACAAACTGAATTCCGATTGGTCTCCATAAGCCGAAAGACGCGAAATTCCATATTCTTTGAATATGTAAACATAGTCGTTAAAACTAACAACTTTTTGCAAACATCCGCGGTCGTCAATAATTTCAATATAGCCTGCATTGTCAAGATTCATATCCCAGTTTGTTGGGTCGAGGTTGGCGCTGAAAACAAGTTTGTTTCGTTTTCCTTCCTCAATTGCGAAAACACGCTCATAGTGACGGCAAATTGAAATAATTTTTGGCGCAGACGCAAGAAGTTCGCTTGAAGTTGCCGGTTGGAACTTAAACATTCCGTCGGTTGGCGAACTTACAAGCATAACATCAGTTCCGTTAATGTTATAGTAAACAGCGCTTGGCTCTGATGTGAATTGAAGCGTTCCGTTAAGGTCGATGTTGCTGAAAACTGGGTTAATTCCAATGATCTTAACATACTCAACAAGGTTATCGAAACTTAAAACAAGCATATGGTCGCGATAGTTGAATGTTGTGTCATAGTATGGAAAAAGCCAAAGTTTGTTAAGGTTTGTATATTCGTCAAGAATTTGAAGTTCGCGCATCGTTGCGTTTGCCGTGTTTGTTTGCGGAAGCGTTAAAATCTTAAAACCTGTTCCAGTTTTAAGTTCTCCGCGATTGAAATTATAGTTATAGGAAACTTTTGCATAGTTATATGGAAGCGAACTTTCATCGGTTTCCGTGTTAATTCCATGCTTAAAAGTTGAAAGAGAAAGTTTTTTTGTTATTTTATTTTTTAAAAGAAGTTCATTTTTATAAATCATTAAATCCACCTCCGTTTTGGAAGACGAATTGTGGATTTTTTTCTTGCTGCAATTAACAAACCGTCTTTAAAACGCTTTTCCCAAATTGATGCGTCGTCGTGAAGACCGCAAATGAAACAATATTCCATGGCAACACCATAAGCAACAAGCCTGTCGGTTAATTTGCCCGAAAAGTTTTCAATTTCGCTTGTTAAACTTTCAAGTTTTGCCGGTTCATATGAATATGTAATTTTAACTTCGCCTGGGATTGTTTCAATGCTGTCTGGGAACAACTTATATGGCTCGGAAAGCATAAATTTGTTTTCAACTTTAACAATGTCCAAAACATCTTTTGAAAGAGATGAAAGCAAAATTTTCCCGTCAGTTGAAGAAACTGTTTCGGTTTTCAAAAGCGGAATGTAGTCTGTTGCAATTTCGCTTAAAACAAGATTAAGACATCTTAGAAGAAGGCTTAACTCTTTTGTTTGCTCGTCGGTTTCGGTTTCTGTTCCGTCAAGACTTTGAACCGAAAGAAGTTCGTCTTTTTGAAGAAAAATGCAAGCGGTTTTCAAAATGCTTTTAATTGTCATTTCTAATCCTCCTTTTAAAGTTTTGAGTATTTAATTTGTTCAAATAATTTGTCTTTTGCTTCGTTTAATATTGTTTTTTCGTTTTTTTCTTGATTTTTTAAGTTTTCTTTATCAATTTCATCAATAAGTTTTTCTCTGTTTTCAACTCTCGTTTTCCTAACAAACTCAATTGTTCTTGCGTCAAGGCAAGCATAAGGGACAGTTAAACAATAACTGCCCCCAATTTGCCCCATGCAATGAATTTCAAACTTTTGTTTTTTTGTGTTATAGAAAATTTTATAGTCATCATCAATTTCTTTAAGTCTTGCTCCAATAAAAAACACGTCATTCAAAATTTCAACAAGCATTTTTAAAGCTCCTTATTTTTTGTTTAAACTATTCGCCGTTGCCTGCGTTTGTGTTTGTTGAAGGTGTTTCAACAATTGTTGTCGACTTGAAAGGATTTGTTACAGTGGATTTAATTCCAGAGATTTTTCCTTGTGCGTTTGGTTTGTTGCAAATTAAGTCGGCATATTTAACAAGAGTTGCGCAATATGTTGCTTCGTTTGGATTTTGTTTAATAACTTTTCCGTCGTCGCCTTCAAGCCATTTCCAATCGCAAAGTTGATGCAAAGTAAATTCGTCGGTGTTAAGCAAATACATTTCGTCGTCTTTAACAAATCTATCTGCAAAAACTGGAATTCCGTTGTATGTTATTGCTTTATATCCGCCTGCGAGATCCATAACATCAATGTTTCTCTTGAAATATGACAAATATGTTTGATATGCTTTTCTAACAGTTCTTGAGCAAGTTATGAAGTTAGCGCTAAGCCCGCCTGTTTCTTCCAAACTGTCCAAGCCCGCTTGAATTGTTTCGTCAGAAATTTCTTTTTCTGTTGAATCTTTATAAGGTGAAAGCCAAGGATAGTTAGATTTTGTTAACCCATAAAGAGTTGTTCCTTCGCCAAAAATTGCGCCAAGACCTGTTATTTCAAGTCCTTTTGAATTTTGAACAAAAATTGTGTAATTTTGAGCAAAAGTTAAAGAACTTGCTGTTGCGTCAAGATAGAATTTTTTGTTAACTCTGTCAACAAACTTAATTCTCTTTCCGCTTGATGCTTCAACTTTTGTTGTTCCGTTATAAACGTCAACAACCATTCCTTCAATAAGGTTGCGAACGCTGTCAACAGAAATTGCTCCGTCGGAAGAGCTGAAACTTGAAACAGTTGCTAATAAGCCGCTGCCGTCGCCATAAAGCATACGTCCAAAATTGAAGCTGCTTGCTTTAACAAGCCCTTCCATTTCTGCGTTTAAAAGGTTAACGAAAGCGCCTGCGCTGTTTGCCGAAGCTCTCATTGCTTTATCGGAAATTGAAATTTTTCCGTATAAGTTTTTAAGGTCTGTAACAAATTGAACATATTGATTTTCTGCTGCAATTGGCAAAGTTCCTGTTTCTGTTCCAGCCCCAATTCCGCCATTAATTCCAAATGGCGCAAGTTTAATAATTTGCTTTCCCCAAACATCGGAAGTTGATTGTTCAATTCTTCCAAGAAGTGGGTTTGCATTTGTGTTAAGTTGGTTTGCAACAACGCCTAAATAAACATTTTTTAATGCGTTGCTAGCACTTGTTAATGAAACCATTTTTTCCCTCCATCAAAATTTTTTCTAACGCAATTTAAAGAAAAAACATCAAAAAATCATGTTTTTTAATGTTTTTTACTTAAATTTTTAAGTTTTTTTTAATTAAATTAAGTTTTTAATAATTTCTCCGCCAACGCTTTTGCGTCATTAAGCGATGTTGGCTTTGAAACTCTCTTAAACAAGGTTTCGCCTCCGCGAGTGCTGCTTCCAATAACATTTGGCGCGCTTCTAATCTCATTTAAATAAGACCCCAAAACTCGCTTTTTAACTTCGTCGTTTGAAAGGACAAACTCTTCCATAAACGAACTTTCTTGCGCCATTTGTTTTGGTGTTTTAAACACTTTTGAAAGGACCCTTGCCCAAGCAACTTCAAGCATATCTGGCGAAGCTTGAAGGTCTTTATCTTTCAAAATTTCATTTGAAATCTCGCGCGAAAATTCTTTTGCACTATCGTTTTTTTGCAAAAACTCTGCAACTTTTGTTTGCCAGTTGTCTTGTTCAAACGCCGGAGAAATTTCTTCTGGTTCATCTTTTTGCAAAGAAGTTTCTTCAATTTCCTTTTCGGCAATTTGTTTTTGAATTTCGCTAAGTTTTTGACATTTTCTCGTAAACTCCGCTTGAAGATTGTTATATGCATTAACTAAATCTTCCGCGCAAGAGAATTTGCCAAATTGGGAGCCGCTTTGCGACGTAGAGGCACCGTCTTTTTCATTTTCTTCTTTCTCATCAATTCCTTCTTGTGCTTGCTCGCTTTCTGCTGGTTGTTCCCCATAAATTTTTTCTTGTTCCATTATCCTATTTCTCCGTTATCTTTGAATTTTCAATACTCTCTTGCATCGCTTTCATTTGTTTATGCGCTCTTATGTGTTTTAAAACAATTTCAGTAAGTTTTTCGTTTCTTTCTGCCTTTTTCGCAAATTCATTGCCAAGCATCAAAGCCGTGTGCTCCGAAATATGAATGTCGTGGTCGTCAACTTCCAAAGGCTCAATTTTTGTTTCACCTTTCAAAAATTTAAGGTTTTCGCTTGACGCTTTTTTAAGGTGAAGTTCGTTAATGTCTTGCGCATTTTCCCAAACACCAAAGCCAAGAAGGTCAAGCGCTTTAACACGCATTCTGTTTGAAAGTTTCCCGTTTTCGTCGTGCAAAAGACCCGCATTAAGAAGGTCGAAAACCATGCTGCGTTTTTGCGCAACTGTTTCGCCAACTTCGTTTGTTGTTTCAAAAACAATGTCGTCGCTTGATATGTCGGACGCATTAAAATAGAAAACTTCAATTTCGCCGTTGTCGCCAACAATTTTTGAAAGACGAGGAACGGTTGCAAATTGACGATATAAACGCAAAACATGTTTTGCCATTGTCTTAATTGCTTCGCGAATTTTTTCGGCTGTTATTGAAATTCGAGTGTCGTCTTGTTCAACCAAAACTTGAAGCGCAACGCCCGACATGTTTGAATAGGATGAAAGTGAATTTCTAAGCAAATCGGAAACCCCGCTTATGTATGTGAACTCATTTAAAAGCATGTTTTCTTCGGCTGCAAAATCAACAGGAACACGGTCGAAATTCATAAATCTTGGAGGCGTTGCACCTTGGCGATAGACCAAAACTTTGCCAGGGCTAAGCCCGTCGTCTTCCAAATTTTCGGTATCGATTGAGCCATCCTCAACCGTCAAAACGCCCATTGAAAGTCTGTTCATAAACTCATGTTTTCTGTTTTTAAGAGTGTTAAAAGAACGTTGAACAGGAATTAAGCGCTCAATAATGCTTGAGCCCCAAAAACAACCCGGTTGTTCAATGCACGCTTGGCGAATGAATGGAAAACATCTTTCGCCGTCGTTTCCGTTAAAATATGGCAATTCTCCAAGATAAACAAGTTTATCCCCAGCAACAATGATAAGTCTTCCGTTTGGGAATTCAACTGTTGGCATCTCATATTTTTCAATAACAACTGCGTAATTTTTTCTAACACCGCTTGTAACTTTGCTTGTGTTTCCAAAATAGCCATAGCCGCCAATTGCTGTAACATTATCAAGCGAAAAAACATTTATGTCTTCGCCTTTAACATCAACGCCCCAAATGCTTTTAATTTCGTCAACGTGATATGCTCTTGCATGAATGATTGACTTACAATTGTCAATGTCGCTGCAACTTGAACTCTCTGGATAAATTTCAAAAGGTGGACAAACAGTAACCTCAACTTCCCCGCTGCAAACTTTTCCCATTTCGTCATCTTTCAAAATTGTTCCTTTGCCTGGGTTCCAACTTACTTTATAAAAACTTGTTCCGCAAACTTCGCTCCAATTGTTCGCCTCCGAAATAACACCGCTAACGCAAAGTTTGTTATAAACAGCATTAACAATTTTTTTGGAAATTTTTGCAGTTTTAACATCGCGCTCATCTCCCGACGCTGGAACAACCGTCATGGTTGGTTTCATGTTAATAAGTTTTGCCAAACGAGATTCAATGATTGGCGCAATGTGGTTGTAAACTTCTCTTTCTTGCCAATAGAATTGTTTGTCATATTCCTCAACCTCGCCCGAAGGGCCAATGCTGCAATATTGATTTCCCATAAGGAAATTCATGTTAAGTTCCCATTGCGTTTCAAAACTTTTTCTTTCTTGCTGTCTTGTTTTGAAATCGTCCAAAACTTCTTTAACCAAATCCTCTTCAAAAACTTGTTCTCTGCCAGTTTGGTTTGAATTATTTTTCATTTTTTCCTCCATTTAAAAATTTGATATATAAAGCGAAAAAAAATCGCTAAATACTAAGTTAATTAACGATAAAAAAAACAATTTCCATTAAATTTTTAATTATTTTTTGTTTTTTTCAAGCAATTCAAGCAAACGCAACTTTTCTTGAAGAAGTTGCTCATCGGTTAAATTTGCATACTTTTCTGTTTTCTTTTCAAGTTTTTCAAGAAGAAGTTTAACCGCCGCAAGGTCTGGCGAAATATGTTTCTTCGTAACCTTTTTCTTGTTTAATTTATAGTCGCCGCTTTCGTCCAAAACAAATTCCTCAACAACTTCGTTTGCTTCATAGCCAATTGCTTTTTTGTAAAGCGCATTTTTAATTTCTTTTTCTGATATACTTTTGCTCATAAAAAACACCGCATAATTGATTTTTTCTCAATTATACGGTGCTAAAATTTAAAAAGTAAATATTGGCTGCCAAAACTTAAAAGTTATCTTTTCTGTCTAAAAAGTTTGAAATCATAAGCGCTTTCATTTCTGGAGAAAGGTTTTCAAAGTCGTCTTTAATTGTAGATTTTCCTTGCATTGAAACTCTATTAAATTCTTCCAAGAAATCTTTAATCTCTTCGTCGTCGCCATCTGCACTGTCAACAGTTCCATCTGAATTAAACTCAACATTATCAACTGGTTTTTCTGGCTTATCGTCTTCGCGCTCATCTAAGAAATATTCATTAAACATATCTTCGATGTTGTTTGATAATGAATTTTGGTCTTTTGGCGCTGCTGGAGTTTCCTCCGTCCCTCCAAAAGCCAAATTATCATAATTAACCTTTGTGTCTGGGTCTTCAAGAGGTTTAAGATCTTCCCCAAATTCGTCGCCTTTAAGTTCAAAAACATGAGGATTTTCCGCAGAAATATCTTCTTTTTTAACACTTTTTTCTTTTTTAAGTTGTTTCTTTTCTTCTCTTTTCTCAAGTCTTTGTTGTTTTTTAAGTTCTCGCTCGCTCGACCTGTCTTTCTTTTCGCCTCTATTTTTAGCGGCTTTTTTAAAAACAGGAACAAGGAAGTAAATTAGAGCTCCAAGAGCAAGAGCCGAAATACCAATTATCCAAACCATTTTCACCTCGTCATTTTAAAAAAGTGGCCAAGCGGCCACTTTAATTTTGTTAATCAACTATTAAACTCCGCCTTGTTTTTTCTTATCAACGCCAGCAATTGAGTTTCTCATTGCAGTGTCGGAATTTAAGTTTTGAATTTTATAGTAATCCATAACTCCAAGGTTTCCGCTCTTAATTGCGTCGGCCATTGCTTTTGGAACTTCGGCTTCGGCTGCAAGAACCATCGCTTTCATTTCTTGAGTTTTTGCCTTCATTTCTTGTTCAATAGCATTTGCCATTGCTTTTCTTTCCTCAGCTTTTGCTTGAGCAACTGCTTTTTCCGCTTCAGCACGGTCGATGTCAAGTTTCGCACCAATGTTTTGTCCAACATCAATGTCTGCCATTTCAATTGAAAGAATTTCGTATGCTGTTGAAACGTCCAAACCTTTGTTCAAAACAGTTTTTGAAATTATGTCTGGGTTTTCCAAAACTTCTGTGTGGGTTAAAGCCGAACCAACGGTTGTAACAATACCTTCGCCAACACGAGCCAAAATTGTTTCTTCGCCCGCTCCTCTAACAAGACGAGGAAGGTTCGATCTTAAAGTGATTTTCGCTTTAACTCTAAGTTCAATACCGTCTTTCGCAATTGCAGAAATCCAGCCAGTTTCAATAACAACAGGAGTAACACACATTTTAACCGCTTTCGCAACGTCACGTCCAGCAAGGTCAATTGCTTTTGCTTGGTCAACCGAAAGAGGAAGTTTCGCACTGTGCGCTGAAATTAACGCAACAATAACTTTTTCAATATCGCCCCCTGCCATGTAGTGTGTTTCAAGGTCAACAATGTCAAGGTCAATTCCTGCTTTTCTTGCTTGAATGTAAGCAGCAACAATTGGTGTTATTTTAACACGACGCATTCTCATACCAATTAAACGTCCCATCGAAATGTGCGCGCCAGAAACAAGCGCAATAAACCATTGTTTAATTGGAACTAAGCAAATAATTACGATGAAACAAACTGCTAAAACGCTTAAAACAGTTATTAAAGCAATCATTCCAGCAGATAATCCTAATAAACTTAAATTCATTTTTATACCTCCACTTTTTCAACAACAATTTTATTTCCTTCAACATCCGAAACTTTGATAACATCATTTTTATCAAGAGCTTCACCTCGGGTTATTCCGTCAAAAACTTTATCGTCAATCATGAATTTCCCAGATGGTGTGAAAGGTGTGATAGCAACGCCGCGTTGACCAATTAAGTTTCTGTTTTGGTCTTTACTTTTATCCGCATAATCTCTTGGAACGGCGGTTTTCTTTTCAACGAACGGCGTTTTACTTATAAGACCAAACCTTGCAGATCGAATAAATATTAAAAATAAAAGGAAGATGAAAACAAACAAAAGCGCAATCAAGAACAATGTTTGTGCAATTGATTTGGTTAAAACCGCATTAGCGATGATTCCTCCAACCAAGCAAACGATTCCAGAAATTCCGAAGAACCCAAAGCCAGGAACGAAGCATTCAATAACCAAAAGGACAACTCCCAAGCAAAGAGGAAGAATGATATACCATTGCATCGTCGTGAAAGCTTCAACTATTTCTTGCCACATATTTTTCTCCTCATTTTTCTTTATTCTATTTTCATGAGTATTATAACATATATATTAAAAAAAATAAAGCCCTTTTTTTAAAATTTTTTTTGCAAGAAAAAAGCGGCATTTTAAAACGCCGCCAAGGATATAAAAAAAGGAGAAGAGAGCGAAAAAAATTATAAAACACTCTCTTCGTGGAAACAATATTTGATGGGGGTTGCTTCCATAAATTATGGTATCACACAAGTTTACATTTGTCAATATCAAAAATTTCTTTTGTTCAAAATAACCAAATCAGCCGTTCCCTCTTTTAAAGTAGAACAAATACTGTTGAGCAAAGCCAGAAAGGTCTTTAAACTCGCCAACAAGTTTTCTTGAAATTGCCGTTGCCGGAAGATTTTCGCCCGTGTTAAAATCGGAAAAAACTTTTCGAATCCATGTGTCAACAGGAAAAACATCAAAACGTTGAAATCCAAAAAGCATGATGCACATTGCAACCTTAAGCCCAATTCCCTTCATTTTAAGAAGCTGCTCTTCAAGTTCTTGCGTTGAAATTAAGGAAAAATCTTGGCCTAAAAACATTGGCATTTGCGCAATTGTTTCTTTCAAATAACTTGCGCGATAGCCTGCTCCAATTTTCGAAAAATACTGCTCATTTGCAGCAAGAAGTTTTTCCAAACTTGGAAAAGAGTTAAATTTTTCGGTTTTCAAAATTTCGTTAACTTTTTCATTTTGTGAAATATTTGTTGGAACAATCTCCTCTCCATAATCTCGTCGAAGAGCCAAAAGCGAATTCGTGAACCTTTTAATGTTATTATTTTGCGAAAAAAGGAAGGTTACAATTGTTTCAAATTCGTCTTGCTTTAAAATTCGAATTCCCTTTCCTGTTTCAATTGCTTTTTCCAAAATTTCTTTTCCAAAATCCAAGTTAAGGCGTTCAATTCGATTGATAATTTCTTGATAATCTCGTTCAAGGTCGAAAAAATTAACAAAAAAATCAACATCACCTTTCAAAATTTCAATAACAAATTTTCCATTTTCTTTATAAACCGCCGCTAAATTCCCAAGCGGAAATGAAATATAAATATCGTCGAATTTCTTGTATGAAAAAACTTGACCGCATTCAAAAATACTTTTCGAGTCGAAATTCTCGCAAAGAACAATAATTTTGTTTCCGTCAAGTTGATAGTTCATGGCTAAATTATATCACAAATTTCTAAAAAAAGTTAGATTTTTTATAATAAATTTTGGCTTATAAAACTAAAATTATTTTGCTTTTTAAAGGACATAAAAAAAACGAAACAATGTTTCGTTTTTTAAATTATTCTTCAACAATATTAACAAGTTTTTTGCTTCCGCTCTTTGAAAATTTAACTTTTCCGTCTTTAAGAGCAAAAAGTGTGTAGTCTTTTCCAAGCCCAACATTAACGCCTGGGTAAACTTTAGTTCCAACTTGGCGAATGATGATTGAGCCAGCAAGAACAAATTGACCGTCAGATGCTTTAACACCAAGACGTTTTGAATTACTATCTCTGCCGTTCTTTGTTGAACCGCCACCTTTCTTATGAGCAAAAAGTTGAATATTAAACAATTTCATCTTTAACCTCCACTTTCATATATTTTTTATAATCTTGCTCAATTGCTTTAAGCGAAATTTCAAGCGTTTTAAAAAAACTTTGTGCTTTTTCAATTTCGGTTTCTTTTGAAGCAAGTTTGCACTCTAAAAGTGCGTTTCGATCGTCTTTTTTTAAGGAAATTTTCAAGCCAAGAACATCTTGAAGCCCAACAACTGTCATTTGAGTTGCGGTTGAAATTGCCGAACAAACAATGTCATTTCCTTCTTCGGCAAATCCCGTGTGCCCCTCGGCTCTAAATCCCACTGTGAGATTGTTTTTCTTAAAAAAAGTTATTTTTGTCATTATTTAATCGCTGTGATTTTAATTTTTGTATATGGTTGACGATGACCTTGTTTTTTGCGTTCGTTTTTCTTAGCTTTATATTTGAAAACGATAATTTTGTCACCTTTTCCATGCTCAACAATTTCTGCTTCGCAAACAGCATCGCTAAGAACTGGGTTTCCAGCTTTAACTGCTTCGCCATCAGCAAGCATTAAAACATCAAGTTTAATTTTGTCGCCAACATTACGTTCAAGTTTTTCAACATTGATTTCGTCACCAACAGAAACTTTATATTGTTTTCCGCCTGTTTGAACAATTGCAAACATTTTTTCCTTACCTCCTCTAACCAAACTCGCTCTTATGGTGGCCCTAACAAGGCACTTAATAAAAAACCACTTTAACGCGGCACATTGGTAATTTAACATAATTAAATATATATGTCAAGAAAAAACGCGAAAAATTTTTCGCGCTCTTTTTTGTTTTCCTTATTCAAATTCGTGAAATGATTCAATTTTTGAAGGCTCTTTTTCATATCCCGCATCGCGCGAAGCAAGCGCTTTTGCAAAGATTGCATCGTCCCTAATTGACCCGTTCATATTTTCAATAATATAGTCCGGATAACCTTCTCTAAAAATCATGTCCGAAATTAAAGTTTTCTTATAGTTTTCAAAGCCTTCTTCGGTGTGTAAAGATTGAACTTCCTTATCAATTAAATATTTTTTATATAACTTTTTATCAGAAAGCGAAAGTTTTCTTTTCTTTGTTACGCCTTTTTTATTAACATAATTTTCATAGCGTGGAATAGGCAAATCGTCGGCCGCTTCCGAAACAATTTCGCGATACATGTTTAAAAGTTCTGGCGTTGGCTCGTTATAGTTTTGGTCAATAATTTTTTTGCAGTCGTAAATATATTTAACACACGCCGCCATAATTTCAAACATAACGTTTTTATTCATCCCAACAGCCATGGTGTCAATTAAAAGACGACGAGGTTCTTCGCCCATTGAAAGATGCGCAATTTCCGATCGGTCTGTGCATTCCATATCAACAACTTCAACGCCCATGTTATATAAAATGTTAATCAAATTAATTGGAGATTTTGGATCATATCTGTCGTCCAAATCAACGAAAAGTTTTTTCAAAAAACGAGTTACCGAAGGTTCAACTCCCGCTTCTTTCCATTCTTCTTGTGTGCTAAATTTAATAATTTGTCCCATGTTTTTCCTCCAATTCTCTACATTTCCATTTCGGCTTCGTTTTGCTCGCCATCTGTTTGAGCGTTTTCAAATTCACTAAAATCTTTAATTTGTGGCTTGCTAAATTTCTGTCTTGCTGCATCAGCCTTATAAATTCCGTCAAGGACATCCGTTTGATTTCCAAACTCCTCCATGAAAAGAGGATCCCCAATTTTTTGTTTTTTTCTTATATAGTTCCCTTTTGCTTCATTATACACGCAAACTTTTTCTTGCGCAAGAAGGTTTTCAAAAGTTAATGGTTTTTCGTCAACAAGAACAATTCCATAATTCCTGCTGTTAATAAATTTAAAGAAATCGCAAACACCGTCAAATGTTTTGTTTTCAAGGTTAATAAGCCCTAATTTTTCTTCAAGCCCTTTTTCGCAAATGTCCTCGTTAACATCTTCAACAAGATTAAAATACATTTCTGTTAAAAAGTTGAAAGTTTCTGGTCTTAACAATTGATCAACTTCTTTTTCGGAAGAACCAAAATAGAATGTTTGAGCGAAGTTTGAAAATGCATTTCCAATAAGTTTTTCAATTTCACCAACATTTTCAAACAATTCCAAATTATCCCAAACAATTCCCTCAACTTTATCTGCCAAAAGCAAAATCATGTTTTTGTTTAAAAGAGCCTCAGTTTCAAGCATAAGAGACATACTTTGGTTTTGCACTTGCGAAATTGCATATGCAATTGATTTAATGGTTTTTTCTGTTACATCTTCAACCCCAATTTCTCTTGCTATTCTTGAAAAGTCGCCATCATTAAAATATCCTTCAAAAAGAGCATTCCCCGCAAGTAAATAAAACATTCTTACAAACTGAACTTCAAAACGATATGACCCAAGAGGAACATCACGCTTAACAGCATATGCAACTTGTCTTAAAGCAAGATATTCCGTAACTCCTTCATCAAATTGATTATAGTTGTCGTTTTCATTCTCGCCAAAATCAAGGAAATATCCAAATTGGTGTTGGATTTCTTTATCAACGTAAAAAGGGTCATTCAAACTTTGAAATTCTTTGTTAGTTTTTGAGTAGTTATGCTTTGAAAAAATATGATTCATTTCATGAAATATCGTGCAAAAATTATTTTCCCTAAAACTATTTCGAATTGAAATAATTTTTTCATCAGCAATATCCGTTATTGCATATGCTTGTCTATCATTTAAGCTAAGATATTTATCAACTCTTAAATCCGCAACATCTCTTCGAATTTTTCTTGCATCAAGCAAAGGCGAAATTCCCATATAATGAAGTGCTTCAAAATATAACTTAAATCTTTCCTCAACGCTTTTGCCCAAATTAAATTTTTCGCCAATTTGCTTAGCAAGAAGCGGCGAAATATAAAACAATTGGTCTTCATTTTCCAAAGAATCTTTGTTTAAAAGAAGTCTTTTATTCGCATAAACATATTTTTTCTTAGGCATATTTTCCCTTTATTTTTTGTCTTATCAAAGTTGTTATTCCAAGCCAGAATGAACTGTTGACAATAAACTTAAGATAATCCAAATTTGTGATGCTGCTGTTTTAAATCAAAGTTGTGCCAATATCTTGATTAGATAATTTAAACCAATCCTCATCACTTATGTATATATTATTGCAAACCCAGCCCAGTTTGTCAATACGCAAAAATAAAAACCACCAATAAATCTTGGCAGTTTTTAATCATAATAACCTTCAAAATATGGATTATCGTTGTAAAATTCACGTGGCAAACGATAGATAAAATCCCCATCAATGAGCCCAGTCAACTCTTCTTTTTGCCCGTCTGTCAGTTTCGCAAAGTCTTGTCCAAAAACTTTATCCCATTCTTTTTTGCCTTCAACTTCGTGAAAAACAAATTTAACTTTTTTGCAAAATGTTTTAAAAATAAGTTCGCTAATTTCGCCCCGTTCCAAAGCATTAATTTCTTCCCTTAATTTTGTTGCGTTTTCCCCGTTTTTTAAACTTACGCTAAGCAATTTATTACGCAATTTAACAAGTTTCGAATAGGATTTTTTAATTTCCGGATATAAATTTAATTTAAAATCTGTTTTCATTTTTCCCGTCAACCAAGCGCCTATGCTTCCCAAGAAAGTTTCTTTCCGCCAATAATATGAACATGCAAATGTTGAACAGTTTGCCCTGCGTCGTCGCCTTGGTTAATTATAATTCGATAGCCCTTTGAAAGCCCAAGTTCATCTTTCATTTGCGCAAGTTTGTTAAGCATAAACGAAAGTTCCATTGCCTCGCTAACTGTTGCTTCTTCAAGTCTTGCATAATGTTTTTTTGGAACCATAAGAAGATGAATTGGAGCAATTGGTTCAATATCCTTAAAAATAACGCAAGTTTCGTCCTCATAAACTTTTTCTGAAGGAATTTCCCCCGAAATTATTTTGCAAAATACGCAATCCATAAATTTTTTCTCCTTTTTTTATTATTTTTTTATTTAATTTTTATTATTTTTTTTGCTATTTTATTAAAAATTTATTTTATTTTTAATTAAATTATTTTAATAATTAAGATTTTTTATTGTTTTTTATTAAAAAAATTAAATTTTTTATATTTTTTAACTATTTTTTCATATTTTTAACAACTGCTAATGCCCCGTCAATATAAGGTTTTTTAAGTTTAACGGTAACAAAAGTGTTTAGATTTAATTTTTCCGCTTTAATGTAACATTTAATGTAATTTTCGGCGTGACCAACATAATATTGACCTTCTTTTTCCTCAATTAAAACGGAATGAAGAGTTTTTTTGCATTTATTTATGTATTTTTTTTGCAGTTTTTCATTAATTTTTTCAAGAATTTCAACTCTTTTTCGTTTAATATCTCCGTTTAAGTCTTTCATTCTTGCTGCAACTGTTCCCTCGCGCTTTGAATATGGGAAAACATGAATTTGGAAAAATTTAACTTTTTTAACAAAATTAACTGTTTCCATAAATTCTTCCTCGGTTTCGCCAGGAAATCCAACAATAACATCTGTTGTTATTGCAGGGTTAACAAAACATTTTCGAATTTTTTGAACAACCGCAAGAAACTGCTCTGGCGTGTAGTGCCTGTTCATTCTTTTAAGAACGGATGCGCTTCCGCTTTGAAGAGAAAGATGGAAATGAGGGCAAAGATTTTTCATTTTTGAAATCACTTCCAAAAGTTCGTCGTTAACAACACCTTGTTCAAGCGAGCCAAGCCTAATTCGAACGTTATAATCGGAAAGCATTTCCAAAAGTTTTCCAAGAGCTGGCTTGCCGTCAATTTTAAAATCGGAAATGTCAATCCCGGTTAAAACAATTTCTTTTGCGAATTGTTGCAAATTTTCAACTTCATTTAAAATTTCAACAACATTTCTCGACCTGCTTCTTCCTCTTAAATATGGAATTAAGCAATATGAACAAAAATTGTTGCATCCATCTTGAATTTTAATGTATGCGCGCGTTTTTGAAGGTTTTGAAACATATGTGTCGTTATATTCCGCAGGAAGTAAATCAAGTTCAACAACTCCCGTTCCTTTTTCAATTGCGTCGGCAAGCTTAAGTTTGTTTGCAACGCCCGAAATATGAACAACATTTTTCCCTTTTTGAAAATTTTGAGGATTATGCTGACTTGCACATCCACACACATATATCTTCGCTTTTGGGTTTAATTTTTGAATTTTTGCCAAAACTTGGCGCGATTTTTTCTCTGCCTCATTCGTAACCGCGCACGTGTTAACAACATATGCGTCCGCCTTTTCAAGGTCGTATGAAACATCAATTCCCCTCTCCTCCAAGGCAAGGGCAATTGCATCGCTTTCATATTGATTAACTTTGCATCCAAGCGTGTGAATAACAACTTTCATATCTATATGATACATCATTCCCGTCAAAATTCGCAACTGCTTTTGCAAAATTAGTTTAACAATTTTTTATTCGCCCCCGAAAAAATTTTTGCCGGCAAAATGCGTTAATTTAATCTAAAAGACTAAAACTTTAAACATGCAAGAAACATATTGAAATTTTTTATTAAAATTGTTTGCAATTCTACATAAAAAAGTGTTAAATATATATAATATTAAATTAAACTTTACTAAACAAAGGAGAAAAAATGTGCAAGGCGCAAGATAAAAATGAAAGAGAAAGTAACTGTCGCTCTTCTTGTAAGCCATCTTTTTTCGCGCATGAATTTAATACATATACTTTAGAGAAACTATTGTGCAAGAGCACAGCGGTTTCTCTTTTTTGTTAACCTAAGGAGAAAAGTTATGAAGTTAATGAGTTTTTGGAGTAAGTTCTTTATTGCATTTGCAATAACAATTCTTGCAACAACAGGGGCTGTTGTTGGCGTTTTCGCTGGACAAAAAGAACAGATTGATATGGGAGGCTCAATTAAATACACCGTTCCATACTTTACCGTTGAATTCTTAAACTACGACGACAAAGTTTTCGAAACTCAGCAAGTTGCATATGGCCACGACGCAGTTGCGCCAGCCAACAACCCAACACGAACAGGCTACAGCTTTAACGGCTGGACAGACTACACAAATATTACTTCCAATCGCCGCGTAACCGCAAACTGGATTAAGAACGAAGCATATTTAACAATGGGTCCAAAATGGCAAGCAATTGTTAATGCCTCTCCCGTTGGCTCGCAAGCAAACATTGAACAAATTGAATTTGTTTCGTCAGTTCCAAGCGGCGCAACCCTAATTGGCTCTGTTGGCGTAACCGATGAAACCGCCGCAAAAGTTTGGGCAGAAGATTGCGGGATCTTTGATGTTAAAGCCTACTACACCGCCCTTTCAACCGGAAAATACAAAATTTCGTTCTATTCTCCATACACAATTTACGCACCAAAAGATTCAAGTTATTTGTTTAGTAATTCAACAACTGCAAATCTCCTTACAAATTTAACTTCAATCTCTTTTGGAAACTTCGACACAAGCAATGTTACAAATATGTATAGTATGTTCGAAGGCTGCTCTTCTTTAACCTCGCTTAATCTTTCAAACTTCAACACAGGCAAAGTTACAGGTATGATGCAGATGTTCTATTACTGCTCTTCCTTAACCTCGCTTCACCTTTCTAACTTTGACACAAGCAATGTTACATATATGCATGGTATGTTCTGGAGCTGTTCTTCTTTAATCTCGCTCGACCTTTCAAATTTTGACACAACCAATGTTACATCTATGTCTCAGATGTTCCTCGATTGCAAGGCTTTAACTTCTCTTAATATTTCCAGCTTCAACACAAGCAAGGTTACAAATATGTATCATATGTTCTCCAGCTGCTCTTCCTTAACCTCGCTTAATCTTTCAAACTTCAACACAAGCAATGTTGCAGATATGAGGTATATGTTCTCTGACTGCTCTTCCTTAACTTCGCTTAATCTGTCGTCTTTTGATATGTCAAAAGTTACAAAAACGGATTGGATGCTTTCTGGCTGTTCCTCTTTAACCGAAATTAAAACTCCAAAAGCAATTGGAAGCACGGCGGTTGCTTTGCCAACAAAAACCAATTATTCTTGGTTCGACCAAGCGAACCCAAATAACGCATACACTCAAATAACCTCGGCTTGCCTTAGCAAAACCTTAGTTTTGCAAGGAAATAAGTTTACCGTAACTGCAAACGCAAATGGCGGAACAATCCCAACAACAAGCGGTTGGACAGTTGCAAGCGGCGGCGCAACCGCAACTAAACAAGTAACCTACGATTCAACCTATGGAACTCTCCCAACTCCAACAAGAAACGGTTACACATTTGCGGGTTGGTTCTCTGCTCAAACTGGCGGGTCAAAAGTTGAGTCCTCAACAACAGTTAAAACCGCATCCAACCACACTATCTACGCGCATTGGACAGCTAATAGATACACCGTAACCGCAAATGCGAACGGCGGAACAATTCCAACAACTTCTGGTTGGACAATCGCAAGCGGAAGCAAAACCGCAACAAAGAAAGTGACATACAATGCCGCTTACGGAACGCTTCCTACCCCAACAAGAACTGGCTACACATTTAATGGTTGGTGGACTGCAGCATCAGACGGAACGCAAGTTACTGAAACAACAATTGTTTCAACTGTATCCAACCACACAATTTACGCACATTGGACTTTGAATGAATCCTATTTACGATCTGATTGGCAAACGGTTTTACAATCTAAAAATTCAAATTACACGCAAAGTAAGATTAAAACAATTACTTTTACAAATACAGTCCCATCAGGTTCTGGCTATACAATTGTTTCAGTTGGTTCTCAATCAAACAGTGAGGATATGTATTGGTATGATAACTGTGGAGTTTTTGATGTTAAAGCATATGTTAAAGCAAACTCTTCAAACACTTCAACATATGATGTTGTTTTCTATAGTCCCGTAACAATTTACTCACCAACTAATTCAAATGGTTTATTTTATAATTTAACTAGTCTTACATCAATTTCTTTTGGGAATTTTAACACTAGCAACACAACTGATATGTTAAATATGTTTGAATATTGCACACAATTAACAACCCTAGATGTTTTGGGCTTTGACACAAGCAAAGTTACAAATATGTCAAGAATGTTTGCTTCATGTAGAAGTTTAACTTCTCTTAATGTTTCAAACTTTAACACAAGCAAGGTTACAAATATGGCACTCATGTTTGCATCATGTGCAAAATTGACCTCACTTGATGTTTCAAGTTTTGACACAAGCAAGGTTACAACTATGGAGTATATGTTTGCCGTCTGTGAAAAATTAACCAGTTTAACGCTTACTAATTTCAATACAAGTAATGTAACAAACATGGATAATATGTTTCAAGGCAATTTAGTTTTAACTTCACTTGATGTTTCAAGTTTTGACACCAGTAAAGTTACAAATATGCAACTAATGTTTGCATATAACTATAAATTAACCACTCTCAATATTTCCTCTTTTAATATGAGTAATGTTACAAATACAACAGATATGCTTAACGACTGCACTGCATTAACTACAATTCAAACTCCAAAAGCAATTGGCAGCACGGCGGTTGATTTACCAACCGCTCCAACGAACTACGGTTGGTTTAAACAAGGAACAACAAGCACTTACACTCAAATTACTTCTTCTTGTATAAATACCACTTTAGTATTAGATGGAAATATTTATAAAATAACATTTAACAAAAATGGTGGCTCAGGAGGAACGAGTGAACTTTGGTTTAGAGTTAATGGAAATAAGTTCTATACAAACGCAACTTGCACAACTGAACTTTCAAATCAAAAAATAACTTGCCCAACACGAACTGGTTATTCGTTTGATTGGTACACCGAAGATTCTGGCATGCATGTTTCCTTTGAAAAAGATGGAACCTACAGCGCAGAAGGGGATCAAGATGAAGTTTTCATCTATGCTAAAAACTTTACTTTCACTGCAAGTTGGACTTTAAATAAGTCGTATTTAAGAAGAGATTGGAAAGATGTGATATCTGATTCATATACTTTAGCAACAATCAAATTCACAAAAACTCGACCAACAGGATCAGGCTATAAAACACTTTCTGTGGGAGCATCAAACCCTGCTGGCACAATTAATTATACGTCTTCCACTTATGGAGTAACAGATATAATTGTTTATTTAAGGGCAAATTCAAGAGATTCAAGTAATTATGACGCCATCTTCTATAGCCCTGTAACTATCTATGCACCTATAAATTCTAGTAATTTATTCCGCAGAAACTACGATGCAATAGCTGCAAGCGATGATGACACAGTAGACATAAGCCGAAGTGGATGTCATTTGCATTTAACTAGCATAAACTTTGATAATTTTGATACTAGCAATGTAACTAGTATGAATTATATGTTTGCTGAAAATAATTACTTTACTTCAATTTCTTTATCAAGCTTTAATACATCAAATGTTTTAGAAATGGGGGGTATGTTCGCCGAATGCTCTCTATTAACTTCAATTGATCTTTCCAATTTTGTAACAAGTAAAGTTACAAACATGTCAAGTATGTTTTCTGAATGTGTAAAGATTACATTCATTAATCTTTCAAGCTTTGTTACTAATAATGTTATAGATATGGCTTATATGTTTTACAAATGTTCAGCATTAACTTCACTTAGTATCTCAAACTTTAATATGTCAAGTGTTACAAGCACATCATATATGATATACGCTTGTACAAGCTTAACAACGATTTACACTCCAAAATCTATAAAGAGTGGAACTTCTATTGCTTTACCATCAAAGACTGATTATTCTTGGTATAAATCTACAGATACTAACAGAAACACAAAAATAACAAGCATAACGTCGTCATATACAAGTTGCACCTTGCAATTGAAAAAGACTATGTATACGATTACAATTACTGGTTCCAGCGGAAGCAATGGTTCATTTAATGTTAACGGAGCTGAAAGCGGAACAATACGCCTTGAAGCAGGGACTCAATTTACAATTTCGATGCACTGTTGGGGATATGCATTTAACTCGGCATACATCAACTGGTCAATTTCTGGCAACGCAACAATTGATTCGTGGAACAAGTGGGGAGATGTTGATTCAGCAACCTGCGACACAACAAACAAATCTGGACGTCTTTTGTGTAAATCAACAGTCTCCATGAAAGCATATATGGAAGTTAAAGTAACAATCCATGGTAATTTGACAATTACTCGCTCAGGCGGAAAGAAATAAAATTTCTGATAACAAACCCAATAAAAAACAACCACGTTATGTGGTTGTTTTTTATTGGGTTTATTGGCATGTTTTGGCGATTTAATTTTACGCGAGCGATTTAAAATTTTGTTGACTTAAATATGGTTGTTAGTTTGAATTAGTTTTAAGCATAAAAAAATTCGCTAAGGGGGTTAGCGAATTTTTTTAAGATAGTTTTCATATTTTGAGTAGCTGCTTTGAGGAATTTGCTCTGAAACTTGTTTTAAGAGTTCTTTTGTTTTGCGGTCGATTGATTTTGGTGCTTCGGTTTTAACCGTAACAATCAAATCGCCATAGGCTTCGCGGTTCAAGATTTTAACGCCCTTTCCTTTAAGTCGCATTATTGTTCCGCTTTGTGTTAACTCTTTAATTTCAAGGTCATAGGTTCCTTTAAGGGTTGGAATTGTAACTTTTCCGCCAAGAAGCGCGGTTGTGAATGGAACATAAAGTTCCAAAAGCAAGTCGTTTCCGTTTCTAACAAGAACTTTATGTGGCGAAACACGAATGTGAATTCGAAGATCGCCAGGAACTCCATCGCGAACTGGCGCATTGCCCTCGCCTCTTAAAGTTATTGTTTGACCGTTATCAATTCCGGCTGGAACATTGATTTTAACAGTTTTAGTAATCTTTTTATAACCTTTTCCGCCGCAATCGGTGCATTTCTCTTTAACAAGTTTTCCTGTTCCGTTGCAGTCCTTGCAAGGTCCTTCTTGAATTGTTGTTCCAAAAATTGTTTGTTGGGAATAGCGAACACGCCCTGTTCCGCGGCAAGTTTGGCAAGTTGAAAACTCTTTTCCATTTTTTGCGCCCGTCCCGCTGCAAGACGAACATTTTTCAACTTTTGGAATGTTAATTTCTTTTTTAACTCCAAAGGCCGCCTCTTCAAAAGACAATGTCATTTGAAGTTCAATGTCTTCCCCGCGTTCAACAGTTCTTCCCCTGCCCCCGCCAAATGCTCCAAAAAGATCGCCAAAGAAATCGCCAAATCCTCCAAATCCTTCCGAAAAGTTCCCAGAAAAGTTTGCGCCATTCCCGCTGCTGAAATAGTCGCCAAAGTTTGGTTGTCCCTCCGCGTTTCCAAATTGGTCGTAGTTCGCGCGCTTTTTCTCGTCGCCAAGGACTTCATACGCCTCGTTAACATCTTTAAACTTTTCTGCGGCATCTTTATTGTCTTTATTCAAATCTGGGTGGTATTTCTTTGCAAGACGACGATACGCCGACTTAATTTCGTCGGCGCTTGCGTCTTTCTTAACACCCAAAGTTTCATAGTAATCTTTGTTTGCCATAAATCTCCTAAATATGTTCAATTATGCTGTCGTTTCCAAAGTTTCTTTGAAAAAGAGGTTTCAAACTTTCTTTAAAATCGGTTTTCGAACTGCTCCCAACTGCATCCCAAACAAGAATTGGTTTAATTCCGCTGTCGAAAAGTTGGAATGCAATTGCCAAAATGCACGCATCAACATCTGTTCCGCAAAGATAAATTTCTTTAACATCTTTTGCTTTAAGAAGTTCAATGTCGTTTGGGTCTAAACCATAGGAACTTTTATGGAGAACGCAAGAATTGTTTTTTCTTGAAACAATAATTTCTTGCGCATCTTTCTCCATCATTTCGTCATAGTTTAAGAGTGTTTTAAACGGACATTCGCTGTGGTTTCGAAAACGAGTGTAATAAACACAATTAAATCGGTTATTTTTCAAAAGAGAGTTAATTTTTTCAACTAAAAACTCGTTTTTTTCGTTAATAAACCCCTTTTGCATATCAACAACAATTAAATCTTTCATATTATCCTTATGCTTAGTCGATGATAACTTCTTCTTCGCCGTCGCTTCCGTTCGAGCCGTTGTTATCATTATTTCCGTTAGGATTTGTGTTTTGAGCGTTGCTTGCGTTTTGATACATCTTTGTGAAAACTTCATTTGAAACTTTTGTTAACTCTTCAAGACCCTTTTTAAGTTCTTCAAGGTCGGTTGTTTCAAAATCTTTTTTGCCTTTTTCAATTGCAGCTTGAAGTTTTTGTTTATCTTCTTCTGCAAGTTTGTCGCCGCTTTCTTTAAGCATCTTTTCAAGTTGATAAATCATTTGGTCTGCTTGGTTTTTAGTGTCAACAAACTCTTTGTGTTTTTTATCTTCTTCGGCGTGTGCTTCTGCTTCTTTAATTGCTTTGTTAATTTCTTCTTCCGAAAGGTTTGAAGAAGCAGTTATTGTAATTTTTTGTTCCTTGTTTGTTCCAAGGTCTTTTGCCGAAACATTAACAATTCCGTTAGCATCAATATCGAAAGTAACTTCAATTTGTGGAACGCCACGTGGTGCTGGTGGAATATCGGTAAGTTGGAATCTTCCAAGTGATTTATTTTGAGCTGCAAATTCTCTTTCCCCTTGCAAAACATGAATGTCAACGCCTGGTTGATTATCGGTTGCGGTTGAGAAAATTTGAGATTTTCTTGTTGGAATTGTTGTGTTTCTGTTAATAAGTTTTGTGAAAACACCGCCAAGGGTTTCAATTCCAAGTGAAAGTGGGGTTACATCAAGAAGAAGAACATCTTTAACATCTCCCCCTAAAACTCCGGCTTGAATTGCTGCACCAATTGCAACGCATTCATCTGGGTTAATTCCTTTGTATGGTTCTTTTCCTGTTTGTTCTTTAACAGCTTCAAAAACTGCTGGAATTCTTGTTGAACCACCAACTAAAATAACCTTATCAATGTCGGAATATGAAAGTTTAGCATCTGCCATGGCTTTCTTCGTGCAAACAATTGTTTTATCAACAAGGTCGGAAGTTATGCTATCGAATTTAGCACGTGTTAAATCATATTCAAGGTGTTTAGGGCCTGTTGCATCAGCGGTTATGAATGGAAGGCTGATTGTTGTTTTTGTTGAAGCAGAAAGGTCAATTTTTGCTTTTTCAGCTGCTTCTTTAAGTCTTTGCATTGCAAGTTTGTCTTTTGAAAGGTCAATTCCTTCCTTAGTTTTGAATTCATCAACAAGAAGATTGATAATTCTGTTATCAAAGTCATCGCCGCCAAGACGAGTGTCGCCGTTTGTTGAAAGAACTTCAAAAACGCCATCACCAATTTCAAGAATTGAAACATCGAATGTTCCGCCGCCAAGATCGTAAACTAAGATTTTTTGGTTCTTGTTTTCGCCCTTGTCAAGACCATATGCAAGCGATGCTGCGGTTGGTTCGTTGATAATTCTTAAAACTTCAAGCCCAGCAATTTTACCAGCATCTTTCGTTGCTTGACGTTGGCTATCGTTAAAGTATGCAGGAACAGTTATAACTGCTTGTGTAACTTTTTCGCCAAGGTAACTTTCTGCGTCTTGTTTAAGTTTTGCCAAAATCATTGCCGAAATTTCTGGCGCAGTATATTGCTTTCCTCCCAATGTAACTTTATGGTCTGTTCCCATTTCTCTTTTAATTGAAACAACAGTGTTTTCATGGTTTGCAACTGCTTGACGTTTTGCAACTTGTCCAACAAGTCTTTCGCCGTCTTTATTAATTGCAACAACCGATGGTGTTGTTCTTCCTCCTTCTGCATTTGGAATAACGGTTGGTTGTCCGCCTTCCATAACTGCAACGCAAGAGTTCGTTGTTCCTAAATCAATCCCAATAATTTTACTCATATTCGTATATCTCCTTTCTTTTAATTATTTTCTTTGACCTTGTTAACGATAACTTGGGAATATCGTAAAACTCGGTCGCCAATTTTATAACCAGCTTGGTAAACATCTGTTATAACGGAATCGCCAAGCGAATTATCATATTTAACTGCAATAACATTGTGAAGTTTTGGGTCAAAAACCTTTCCTTTTGCTTCAATTTCCTCAATGCTAAGCGCTTTTAAGGAATTTTTAAGTTCTTTTTCAATAAGCTCAATTCCTTCCAAGGTTTTCTTATCTGTTATCATTTGTTTTGCTTTTTCAATTGAATCGATTGCAGGCAAAAACCTTAAAACCGCCTCAATAATTCCATCTTGCCTTGAAACCTTAACAATGTCATTCGAACGCTTGCGATAGTTGTCAAATTCCGCTTGAATTCGTTGCGCCATTTCAAGATATTCATTCTTTTCTGGCTCGCAGGAACATTCGCATTCGCACTTATGCTCATTGCAACATTCGTTTTCACGGCAACATTCTTTCTTTTCTTTTTCGTGCTCTTTTTTGCTCATTTTTTATCCTCCAATCTATCAAGATTTTCCATTTCGTTTGTAAGGAATTTAAGTGCTGACGCAATTGACATATAATCCATTCTTTGAGGGCCAAACACACCAATTGTTCCAACATATCTTCCCGAAACCACCAACGGGGCTTTAACAATTGCAACTCCGCCAAGGGCTTCATCGTCGTCGGAAAGGTCAACGCTAAGTTCTTTTTCATCGGTTAAAAGCAAGTTTTCAAGTTCATCTTCATCTTCCAAAAGTTGAAGAGTTCGCTTTGTTCCAACAACTGTTCTCTCTTCCCCGCTTTCCAAAAGTTTGAACGAACCTTTGTTTTTAACTCCAACATATTTACTTTGAGAAAGTTTTTTAAGTTCGTTTAAAAGGCTTTGCGCAATGAACTTATAGTCGCCAACTTCTTTGTTAATTTCCTTTTCAACAAAGTTAATGTTTTCTGTCATAAACCCAATTGTTTCGCCACGAAATTTTTTTGTTAGAAGTTTTGCCGCGTCATCGCAAGATTTTTGGCTTGCTTTCGACTTAATTGAAAAGCTAACAATTCCGTTTCGTGTTCCAAGTAAGATAAGCGCCGTTTCATTAAGCAAAGAAACAATTTTAATTTCTTCGATAACCAAATTGTCATATCCGTCCATCATAACAACGGTTGGATAGTTCGTCGCTTCGCTAATTAAATTTGCAAGTTCCGAAACAATTTCATTAACAGATTTTGTTCTTTCGCTTAAAATTTCGCCAACGCGGTCAATTTTCGAAGGTTCAAACTTAAAATCGCCAAGCAAATTTTCAACATAAAATCTATAACCCTGCGTTGTTGGAATTCGCCCGCCAGAAGTGTGAAGTTGTTTCAAAAACCCCATGGCTTCAAGCGCGTTAAGTTCAAAACGCAAAGTTGCCGAACTTATGTTTGGAAGATGTCTTTCTTTAACACAATTGCTTGTTATTGGGCTTGCATCTTTAATATAGTCCTCAATTGTTGCAAGAAGAATTTCTTTTTTCCTTTCGCTAAGTTTCAACTTTTTTCCCTCGACTTTATAATTGTATGCAATAAGATTAAATTTATTGCTAGCACTCTCTTCTTTCAAGTGCTAGCACATTATAGCTCTGCAAAAGATCATTGTCAAGCATTTTGTGCCACTTTTTTAAAAATTTTTTTGAATAAAATTTTGAATGTGTTTTTTGATAAATTCAAACTCTTTTTCAAGTTGTTCAGTCAGCATTGCTATATATTCCTGTCTATATATTTCATCAACAAATGAAATTCTAAGTTTTTTTGCTTTTCTCCCAATTTTTGGATTTTCACGCCAAGGTAACTTTTTATGATCAAGAATTAGTCGAATTTCATTTTCTAAATCATTTCTTTTCCTCATTGTAGGATGCTGAACACCAATTTGTCTTCCTATTTCTCTTAATTCGTAAATACCACATGCCTTTAAATCAATTTCTTTAATTTCGTCAAATGTCATAATAAATTTATAGCACCCTATGCGGGTGCTGTCAAGTATTTTGTCCCCAATTAGGGTAACATAATTATATGACTATTGGAGAAAAAATTAAGTATTACAGGAATTTAAACGGACTATCACAAAGAAGCCTCGCCCAAAAACTTGGAATTTTTTACACTGCAGTTGGAAAATGGGAAAAAGACGCGTATGTTCCAAGCATCGTCTACATTATGAAAATGTGCAAAATCTTCAAAATAACAATTGACGAATTCGTTGAAGACGTTGAATTTTAAATAAAAAAAAGACCGAATAATTCGGTCTTTTATATTCCCTCTCCGCAATACATAAATCCTGCAAAAGAAACTTCGTCCCAAAGTTCTTGAAGGCGTTTGCCCTCAATTGTTGCATTTTCCATGAAACTTTTAATTGTTGGAAAGGTTTGAGTGCTTTCTGGCTTTTTATCTTGAAAAAACTCAACAACGCCGTCCAATTCTTTTGCGGTTTTAACTTTGTTTAAATTGACGCTGTAAAAAAACACGCCATAGTTTTTGTTTTTGAATTTAAAAGTCATTTCACTATAAAATTTTAATCCATTAACAAATTCTTCAAATGTTGCTTTAAAAGGTTTTCCAAGAGTATATTGTTTTCTTGCCATTGTTGGCGAAACAAGCATTGGATAACTTATTCCCAAATCTTTTTCAAGTCCTTTTTCATCTTTGCTAAACTTCCAGCCGCAGTTCGGGCACTCCCCGTTTCCATATTGATCCTGAACTGCAAGTTTTCCGCAAATTGAGCAATTAACAATTTGGTCTTTAACATAGGGGTCGTCATAATCGAAAAATTTAAAATCTTCCTTATTTAATCCTGAAACATTTAAATTTTGTTTTTCCCACTTAAACTGAATTAAATCTTTCCATCCCAAGTTTTTTGTCCACTGATAGGTTGTTGGAAGAAAACTTTTAAAATTTCCTTTCATGCTTGGGAACGGATCGTCATAGCAAATAACAAAACTTGGTTTAATTCGTTTAAGCATTTCGTTATATCCAAGCATAAACTCTTCTTCACAATTTTCTCGATAAAAAGTGCAAACGGCAACAACTGAACCTTGTTCAATTCCATCGAAACAAAAATCGAAACTTCTTTCATCTCCCCAACTTACAGTTGGAATAACTTTAATCCCATTTTTTTGCCAAAACGCACCGCACCAACGATTTTTAAACACACTTTCAATTTGAAGCGCAATTGGCATATTAGTGAAAATGCTAAAATCTGGGCTTAAAACATACTTATATTGTTTAAGTTTCTCAAGTTCAACTTTCGGATTTTCATAAACTTTTTCAAATTTCCAATCGTAAGTAAAGAAATGTATAGTTTTATCTAAATTTTCCAAATCATTAAGTTTTGCATCGTTATAACTTAAAAAGTTAATATCATCTATGTTAATATTTTGTTTTTTTATAATTGGAAACTCATATTTCCCGCTTGACTTTTCAAAATATAGGAATTCATTTCTAACAAGCAATTGTTTTTTCTCTTGCTTATCTTTTTCATATTCGCTTAAAACTTTTGTCATCTTTGCCTTCCTAAAAGAAAAAGCGCATTTGCGCTTTTAAACTCTTGTTGTAAAGTAGCTTTGTGGGTGGTCGCAAACTGGGCAAACTTTTGGTGGTTCTTTCCCAAAATGAATGTGTCCGCAGTTTAAACATTTCCATGCAACAATTTCATCTTTTTTGAATGTTGAGCCGTTTCTAATTTCTTCAACAAGTTTTTGATAACGCTCCTCATGATGTTTTTCAATTGCTGCAACTGCTTCAAATTGATATGCAAGACGGTCGAACCCTTCTTCTCTTGCTTCTTTTGCCATTCTTGCATACATTTCTGTCCATTCCCCATGCTCGCCTGCTGCTGCATCAAGCAAGTTTTCAAGGGTCATTGGAACCGTGCCGCCATGAAGCGCTTTAAACCACATTTTTGCGTGTTCTTTTTCGTTTCCTGCTGTTTCTTCAAAAATGTTTGCAATCTCTTCATATCCGTCTTTTCTTGCTTTTGAAGCATAATATGTATACTTATTTCTTGCTTGGCTTTCGCCCGCAAACGCTTCCATTAAATTTTTTTCTGTTTTAGATCCTTTAAGTTCCATAATTTTTCTCCTTTCTATTTTAAAATTTCCGAAGAACGATTGAAATATGTTGTGTGAAGAAGCAATTCGCTTGTTTCTCCAATCGGTTCGCCCAAAAATTCGGAATAAATTTGCTTAATTTCTGGGTTGTTATGCGCCGAACGAATTTCCGTTTCTTCGTCTTTTAAGTATAAAGCATCAATTCGTTTTTGCCTAATGAAATCGTCAACTTTTTTTGGTTGTCCGCCGCCTCCGGCGCATCCCGCCGCGCATGCCATAACCTCAATGAAATCGTAATCGGCTTTCCCTTCTTTAATTTTTTGCAAAAGCAAGTGGAAATTTCGAAGCCCCGAAACTGCTGCAACCTTAACAATTGCCCCGCCAATGTTAACTTCGTCTTCTTTAACTCCTGCAAGCCCACGAACTTTTTCAAGTTTTAAAAGTTTTTCGTCTGGCTCTTTTCCGGTTAACATATAGTTTGCCTCGCGCAAAACAGCCTCTGTAACGCCGCCGCTTGCCCCAAAAATTAAGCCGCTTCCCGAGCCTCTTGAACAAATTTTATCGAAAGTTCCTTCATACAAATTTCCATATGGAATGTTTTGTTTTCGAATCATATGCGCAAGTTCTCGAGTTGTTAAAACATAGTCAACATCATGAATTCCCGGCATATATCCAAAATCGTCGGAAATTGAAAGTTCTTCGCGCGATATTTCATATTTTTTTGCCGTGCATGGCGCAATAACAACATGAACAACATTTTCGGGCTTAACCTTTTTCATGCGCGCAAAATATGTTTTTATAATTGCCCCTTGAATTGAAATTGGGCTTTTTGTTGAAGACAGGTTTGGAATTAACTCTGGCTCAAAAAGTTCAACAAATCTAACCCACGCAGGGCAACAACTTGACAGCATTGGAAGCGGTTTCGTTTTTTTTGTTATTCTTTCAATAAGTTCGCTTGCCTCTTCAATAACTGTTAAATCTGCCCCAAAAGTGACATCAAAAACATAGTCGAACCCAAGCATTCGAAGCGCAGTTATCATTCTTCCTTCGTCATATTGCCCTGGCGCAAATCCAAATTCCTCGGCAAGAGCAACACGAACAGCGGGCGCGGCTGAAACAACAAGAAGTTTATCGTAGTTTTCAAGTTCCTTAAAAACCTTTGAATAACTTTCCTTTTCAAAAAGCGCATTCGAGCCGCAAGCAATTGTGCATTGCCCGCAGTTAAGACAAACACTTGGTGCTCCTTCTTTGTTAACACCATAAAATTCGCCAAGACCTGTTGCATTTTCGCAAGCAGTTTTGCAGCGTCCGCATTTAATACATTTTTGAGTATCTCTATAAATTGAAAGATTGTTTTCGTCAACAAAAACACGAGCCATATCGCTCTGTTTTTTTCTTAAGTTTTCTTTAAGCTTCTTTTGTTTAAGGTTTTTAATATCCAATCAGCCAATTTCCTTTTTCTTGTCTTCTTTTTTCTCTTGTTTAATTTCTTTTTTCTCTTGCTTAATTTCTTTCTTGGAATACATCTTTTTAAGCGACGCTTTCAAATTCGCCTTGTTTTCCGTTCCAACAAGCAAACGGAAAATGTTTTGCCTGTGCATAAACCAAGTTAAGCAATACATAACAAAGAGCAAAATTGTAACAGGTAAGTTAGCATTTGCGCCTGTATATTTAAGAGCCTCAATGAAGGTTACAATTGAGATGAAAAGAAAAGATGTAACCGCTGCATATTCGAAAATATATAGGTAAATAAACCCAAAAACAAAGCAAATTGCAACCCAAATTGGCGAGGAAACTGCGTAAACTCCAAGCATACAAGCAACGCCCTTTCCGCCTTTAAATTTATAAACAACAGGGAAATTATGGCCAATCATAACGCTAAGACCGCCAATATAAAGCCCCATCATTGCTTCCGCCGAAGAATGCAAGCCCCAAATGTCAACATATGCTCCTTCATATCCTTTGAAAAGGAAGAACCCTAAAAGAGCCGCCGCCGAACCTTTAAGCGCGTCTAAAAACAGCGTTAAAATTCCCGCTTTAAATCCAAACGAACGAAGCATATTCATTGTTCCCGGATTTCCGCTTCCCTGCTTTGTTATGTCGTCTTTCAAAACTTTTTTTGAAAGAATACGCGCAAAGTTAATGTTCCCAAGGAAATAGGAAACAACAATAACAATAACGTATCTCCACCATTCCATTGGCTATTGCTCCTTTTCTTTCCTGTTTTTGAAAATAAGTTTAATTGGAGTTCCCTCGAAATTAATTGCATCTCGAAGACGATTTTCCAAGAATCTTTGATATGAAAAATGAACTAAACTTGCGTCATTAACAAAAATAACAAAAGTTGGAGGACAAATTTCTGCTTGCGTTCCATACAAAATTTTAAGTCTGCGTCCCGCCTTTGTTGGAGGTTCTTGCGCAAGAAGTGCTTTTTGAATAACCTCGTTAAGCGTTCCCGTTGTAACTCTCCTTGAATTGTTTTCCTTAACTTCAATTATGCTTGGCATAATTTTTTCAAGACGCTTTCCGTTTAAAGCCGAAACAAAAAGAGGTTTAAAATAACTCATGAAAGAAAGTTTTTCTTCAAGCATTTTTGTGTATGACAAAATTGTTCCTTCATCTTTCGAAACTAAATCCCATTTGTTCATAACAACCAAACTTGGCTTTCCTTCTTCATGAACATATCCTGCAATTCGAACATCTTGTTCGCTTATTTCTTGGCTTGCGTCAAAAACAATCAAAACAACATCTGCGCGCTTAATTGCTTCCATTGCGCGAATAACAGAATATCCCTCAACACTTTCGCGTTCAACGCTTCTTTGGCGTCGAATTCCCGCCGTGTCAATTAAAACATATTCTTTCCCGTTATACTTAAAAGGCGTGTCAATTGCGTCGCGCGTTGTTCCCGCAACGTTTGAAACAACAACCCTTTCTTCCCCAAGAAGACGGTTAACAATTGAACTTTTCCCGGCGTTTGGTCGCCCAACAACAGCAATCTTAATTCTCTCATCTTCCTCGCCTTCAAGCGCAGAATCTTTAAAGCAAGGCGACGCAACAATTTCGTCCAAAACTTCACCAAGCCCTTTCCCTTGCTCGCAAGAAATTGGGAAAGGATGCCCAAGCCCAAGAGAATAGAAATCATAGGTGTTTTCAACTTCAAATCTATCAAGTTTATTAACAACAAGAATAACTTTTTTCTTTGTTTTTCTAAGAAGAGTTGCAACTTCTTCGTCTGCTTGCGTAAGCCCGTCTTTGCCGTCAACCATGAGAATAATAACATCTGCAAGGTCAATTGCAATTTGCGCCTGCGAGCGAATTGTTTTTTGAAAAACATCGTCGCTTTTGCTGTCGAGCCCGCCCGTGTCAACAAGCGTGAAAACCTTCCCAACCCAAGTTGCGTCAGCATAAATTCTGTCGCGCGTTACGCCCGGCATGTCATTGGTAATACTAATTCTTTTTCCGCAAATTCTGTTGAAAAATGTGCTCTTTCCTGTGTTAGGTCTTCCAACAATTGCAACAAGTGGTTTTTTCATCGTTTTGATTTTACCACAATTATTTCCCATTTCCAAATATAAATTTTATTTAAAGTAAAATATTTTGTCCAAAAATTGTTGACAATCGCCCTTTTAATCGGTATACTCTTAAAAGAATTTCAAAATATGGTGGATGTAGCTCAGCTGGTTAGAGCGCTGGTTTGTGGCACCAGAGGTCGTGAGTTCGAATCTCATCTTCCACCCCATAAAATTAAAGAAAGCCCCTTGGCTTTCTTTTTTAATAAAATTCCTTAGTTTTTTCTTTTTTAATCGTTTAAAATTTTTTACGAAATAAAATTTAATTTAAATAAAAAAAAAGCCCATTTGGGCTTTTCTTTGGCAGGGGTGGCAGGATTTGAACCTACGCATGCCAGAGTCAAAGTCTGGTGCCTTACCGCTTGGCTACACCCCTTAGCGTGAAATATTCTATATTGTTTTAACGCGTTTGTCAATAAAAAATCAAACTTTTTTCAAACTTTTTTGCTTTTTCACTTGCAAGCCGCCCTTTCAAGTGTTATACTCGAAAAGTCTTAATTATATAAATAATAAATTAGGTTAAAATTAACGAAGGAAAAAAATATATGACAAACGAAAAAATTAGAAACATTGCAATAATTGCCCACGTTGACCACGGCAAAACCTCTCTTGTTAACGAACTTTTGAAACAAGGGAATGTTTTTCATGAAAACCAAGTTGTTGAAGACAGAGTTATGGATTCAAACGCTTTGGAACGCGAACGCGGAATCACAATCCTTTCAAAGAACGCAAGTTGCATGTATAAAGGAATTAAAATTAATGTTGTCGACACCCCAGGACACGCAGATTTCGGCGGCGAAGTTGAACGTGTTTTAAAAATGGTTGACGGCGTTTTGCTTGTTGTTGACGCTTTTGAAGGCGCAATGCCTCAAACACGTTTTGTTTTGGAAAAAGCGCTTGCTCTTAATTTAAAGGTTATTGTTGTTATTAACAAAATCGACAAGCCAGACGCAAGAATTTCCGAAGTTCAAGACGAAATTTTGGAACTTTTCTTAGACCTTGACGCAAATGAGGACCAACTTAACAGTCCATTTGTTTATTGCTCCGCTCGCCAAGGCCACGCAAGTTTAGACCCAAACAAGTTTGGAACCGACATGAAACCACTTTTTGAAACAATCATTTCCCACATTCCAGCCCCAAGCGGCGACGAATCGAAACCTTTCAAAATGCTTATTTCTTCCGCCGAACATAACGACTTTGTTGGACGCCTTGTTATTGGTAAAATTGCGCAAGGAACAGCAAAAGTTGGCGACAGCGTTGTTGTAACAAACTATCACGAAGAAAGAAACATTAAAGGGAAAATTGTTCAACTTTTTGAATTTGTTGGGCTTAAACGCGTTCCTTTGGAACTTGGGAAAGCAGGCGACATTGTTTGCATCGCTGGAATTGAACAAGCGCAAATTGGCGACACTGTTTGCTCCCCTCTCGACACAACTCCAATTGAGTTCGTCCAAATCGACAAACCAACCGTTGAAATGACTTTCATGGTTAATAACAGTCCATTTGCAGGAAAAGAAGGAAAATTTGTAACAAGCCGTCACCTTCGCGAAAGACTTTATAAAGAAGCCGTTAAAGACCTTTCTCTTCGCGTTTCCGACACTTCCTCAACCGAAGCATTCACAGTTTGCGGCCGAGGCGAAATGCATCTTTCAATTTTAATTGAAAATATGCGACGCGACGGATATGAATTCCAAGTTTCAATGCCAAGAGTTTTGTTCTTGGAAGAAAACGGGAAGAAACTTGAACCAATGGACCTTTTAACAATTGACGTTCCTGCCGATTGCGTTGGAACAATCATGAATAAAATGGGAACAAGAAAAGGCGAATTAATTCAAATGTCCGACCATAATTCAAGAATGAAAATGGAATTCAAAATTCCAGAACGCGGACTTTTTGGATTTAAATCGGAATTCTTAACCGACACTCGCGGCGAAGGAATTATGGCATCTGTTTTCAGCGGCTATGAAGAATATAAAGGCCCAATCAACCGCCGTGAATACGGCTCACTTATCGCTTTCGAAACCGGCGAGGCAATTGTTTATGGACTTTTCAATGCGCAAGAACGTGGCGACCTTTTCATAACCCCAGGAACACAAGTTTATGCTGGAATGGTTGTTGGACAAAATCCAAAAGGCGACGACATTTGCGTTAACGTTTGCAAGAAAAAACACCTTTCAAACTGCCGAAGTTCAGGTTCCGACGAAGCTCTTCGCTTAATTCCACCAAGAATTATGACTCTTGAAGATTGCATTGAATTCTTGTGCGACGACGAACTTTTGGAAGTAACCCCAAAAAGCATACGAATTCGTAAAAAAGAACTCGACCATAATATGCGTCTTCGCCAAAAAGCAAAAGAACTTGGCTTAAATAATAAATAAGAATAAAAATAAGGTTTTTGCCTTATTTTTTATTATATAATTTAATTTTTTATTGCCTAAAACTCTAATTAAATAAATATTTTTAATTTTTTTTGCATTTATTGCAATTTTTGCAGTTATTTCCAAAACTGCAATACTTTTTTTGTTTAATTCGATTAACAACAAAAACTATTGAACAAGAAATTGCAACCGCTGCAAGGAAAATCCAAATTGAATTAAGAGCCCCAACAATTTCAATAAGGCGATATATATTAAACGAAATTAAAGCAAGAACATATGCAACAGCAAACTGGATTACAATTGAAATCCAAGTCCATTTTCTTCCAATTTCTTTCTTAAAAACTGAAATCGTTGCCAAACATGGCGAATATAAAAGACAAAAAACCATGAACGAAAGTGCGCTTGCAGGAGTGAAACAAACCGCAGCAGAAGGATCCATAATCGAACGCATTGTTTGATTATTCAAACTGTCGCCCGAAACATTAACACCGTTAAACATTGCAATTGAACTAACAATAATTTCTTTTGCAGCAAGCCCCGCAATAAGCGCCGAAGTTGCGCCCCAATTACCAAATCCAAGTGGAATAAAAATTGGTGCTAAAAACCCTCCAATTGCTTCAAGCATGCTTGTTCCGCCTTGCGTTGGAACAAATTTGAACCCAAACGAAAAACTTTGAAAAATCCAAACAATAATGTTAAGAGAAAAAATTACTGTTCCAATTCGAACAAGGAAAAGTTTAACATTTTCCCAAAGGATTTTTAAAACGCGTTTAACTGACGGAATTCGATATGCCGGAAACTCCAAAATAAAAGACTGCTCTTTGCTTTTAAGCGCTTTCTTTTCCAAAATTAAACTAAGAAGAATTGCAACAACAACCCCAAGCATATAAAGCCCGAAAATAACAAGAATGTTCGTTGCTCCAAAAAATGCTCCGCCAATAACAGCGTAAATTGGAAGTTTGGCGCTGCAACTCATATACGGCGTTAAAAGCGCTGTTTTAATTTTTGCGTTCTTATCCTCCATATTTCTCGCCGTAAGAGCCGCCGTTGTTGAACACCCAAAGCCCATAAGAAGCGAATACACACTTTTTCCGCTTAGCCCAACTTTTGCAAAAATGTCTTCAAACAAAAATGCAACGCGAGCAAGATATCCACTGTCTTCAATTAAAGAAAGGAAAAAGAAAAGCAAAATAACTTGCGGCAAAAACGAAAGAATGCTTCCAACGCCGCCAATAATTCCTGTTTCAACAAGGTCAACAACCCACGCAACACTGCAAACACTTTTAAGAGAGGAAACAATTTGCCCGCCAATTATGTCCTGAACAAGAGTTCGAAGAAGGTCGGAAAGCCATGCCCCAAGCGAGAAAAAAGTTAAATAGAAAACAAGAAATAAAATTCCAAAAAAAATTGGAAGTGCAAGATATTTGTTTAAGAAAATTTTATCAAGTTTTGACGCGCCATACGCAACTTCGTTTGTTTTTGAATTAAAAAAAGAATTAATATATTTAAATTTTTTTGAATTTTCTTCTTCATAATTTAAATTATTATTTTTTTCATATTTTTGCTTAAATTTTTCCAAATTAACATTTTTTTGTGTATTTTTTAATTTAATTAATTCCTTTTTAAATAAAATAATATCTTTTTTATTTTCAGCATTTCCAATAAAATAATTTAATTTTAATTTATTTAATGCATTTTTTGTTTCATTAATTTTTTCGCTTAATTTTTTATCTTTTTTATTAATATTTTTAAATGTGTTAACAAAAACAATAACATTTGAAATCTCTTGAAGTTGAAGAGTTAAAAATAAATTGCGTTTTAAATTATTAATGTCGCATATGTTAATTATTTGACATGTTGAATTTTTGAAAACGTATTCGCTTGCAACCTCCTCTTCATAACTAAGCGGCGTTAAAGAATATAACCCAGGAAGGTCAACAAGAACATAACTTTGCCCATTGGCAGTAAATCTCTTTTCTTTCTCGCTAACCGTAACTCCATGCCAGTTTCCAACATGTTCGTTCGAGCGAGTTAGCGAGTTAAATAAAGTTGTTTTCCCCGTGTTTGGATTTCCAACAAGCAAAAGTTTTTCTTGTAAATTTTGAGTTTTAACACTCGCTTTTTTTGCAAGCCAAGCGGCAAGCGGATTGTTAATTTTCCTTATGTTCATTTCCCCGCCTCCAAAACTTTAACGCAACTTGCAATTGTTGAACGAAGAGAAACGGTGTAGCCCTCAATTTCAAGAAGGACAGTTTTTTTAAGCGCGGAAAAGCAAGAAACGCGAATTTTTGCACCTTTATAAAACCCAAGTTCGCTAAGCCGCCTTGCAACGCCAACGCTTTCGCACTCAATTTTTTCGATGATATATTTTCGATTTCGATCGCACTCACAAAGCGAAATAAGTTCCATAGTTTTATTCTATGTTTAAACTTTTGTCAAAATGAAATTTCTTTTGGAAAATGCTTGTTTTTTGGAATTCATTGTGGTAAATTATACCTAGATATTGAAAAGAGGTGCATCATGAAATGTATATATTGTGGATATTTTGACAGCAAGGTTATCGATTCTCGCTCAACCGACGAATCAAATTCAATTCGTCGCCGTCGCGAATGTTTAAATTGCGGAAAGAGATTCACAACATATGAAACCGTTGAAACAACTCCAATTTTGGTTGTTAAATCGGACGGAAGCCGCCAAACTTTCGACCCTGAAAAAATTAAAAAAGGAATCATCAAAGCGTGCGAAAAACGCCCTGTTAGCATGAGTCAAATTGACGAAGTTGTTATGGACATTGAAAAAACATTAACAAATTCGCTTAATCAAGAAGTAAGTTCAAACGAAATTGGTGAACTTGTTATGAAAAAACTTAAAGAACTTGACGAAATTGCCTACATACGTTTTGCTTGTGTCTATCGCAAATTTGAAGATGTTTCAAATTTAATTAACTTCCTTCAAACTCTTTAATTAAAAATAAAAAACCGTAGGTTGCGGTTTTTATTTTTTTATGCTTTGTCGAAAATTGTTTAATAGTGTTATTTTTTGCATTTTAATCATATATACATATTAAAAAGGAACAAAGTTTGGAATCCTCGTTTTTAGATTTAAGATGCAAAGAAGTTATAAACATTGTTGACGGAACGCGCCTTGGGCACATTGTTGACATTGTTATTTCGCTTCCAACAAGTCAAATAAGCGGAATTGTTGTTCCTGGAAACAAATCAATTTTTGGATTTTTAAAAGGTGGGAACGACCTTTTCATCCCTTTTTCTCAAATTTGTAAAATTGGAGAAGACGCAATTCTCGTTGAACTTTATGGAGTTAACACCCCAACGTCAAGAGCCTACGACTTTAAAGCGCAAAATAAATCTTAAATTATGCCATAAGCAAGATTGTTAAAATCATTGGACGGCGTTTAGTTCTTTTGAAAATGAAATTCGAAAGAACTTTTTTAACGTTCGCCTTAATTTCGTTAGGGTCGAACGAACGCAAATCTTGCTCGCGAAGAGCAGAAGCAATAACTGTTCGAGCGTCTTGAGTGAACGCCTCGGCTTCCTTATCATAAACAACTCCCCTTGTTATTATGAAAGGTTCAAAACCTGCTCCGCCAGAAAGCGAACTCATATTAAGAACAACAACACAGAAACCTTCTTCCGAAAGTTGTTTTCTTTCCTTCAAAACTGAACTTCCCATATCTCCAAGCCCAGAACCGTCAACAAGTCGAATTCCCGCTGTAACATAACCCGCTTGTTTGATATAGTTTTCGCCCATTTCAACTTGCATTCCAAGTTCTGGCAAAATTATATCGCGCGCGTTCATTCCCATTCCAATTGCAAGTTCCTTATGTTGTTTAAGGTGGCGATATTCTCCGTGAATTGGAATGAAGAATTTAGGATTTGTTAACGCGTGAATTGTTTTAAGTTCTTCTTGACAAGCGTGCCCCGAAGCGTGAACATCGGCAAGTTCGTCGTAAATAACATCAACACCTTTTTTGAAAAGTTCGTTAATAACATTGTAAACTGCTTTTTCATTTCCTGGAATTGGAGAAGCAGAGAAAATAACAACATCGCCTTCGCCAAGTTTAACTTTGTTAAATTCGCCATGAGCCATGCGTGTTAGCGCGCTAAGAGGTTCGCCTTGACTTCCCGTGCAAAGAATTAAAAGTTCGCCATCGGCATATTTGTCGATTTTGTCCATTTCAATTATGTTGTTTTTGTCGTAAGAAATTTCGCCAATTTTTGATGCAGCCTCTGTAACATTAATCATGCTTCGTCCTGCAAAAGCAACCTTTCTCTTAAATTTTTCTGCAAGCCAAAGAAGTTGTTGAAGACGGTGAACATTTGATGCAAAGGTTGCAACAAAAAGTCGTTTTCCTTTAAACTTATCAAAAAGCGTTTCAAGTGTTTTTCCGACGTTCGACTCGCTCATTGAATAACCTTTTCTGCAAACGTTTGTGCTTTCGCAAAGAAGAAGGTTAACACCTTTTTTCCCAAGTTCGCCAAATCGAGTTAAATCTGTCATAACTCCGTCAATTGGCGCAAAATCAATTTTGAAATCGCCCGTGTGGATTATATTTCCGCACGGAGTTGAAATTGAAAGCGCAAGCGAACCTGCAATTGAATGGCTAACTTTAATGAATTCAACTTGGAAATTTCCAATTTTTAAAAGGTTTTTAGGCTTAACGCAAACGCCTTTATATTCAATTTTGTGTTCCTGCATTTTGTTATCCAAAAGCGCAAGAGTCATTGCTGTTCCATAAACAGGAACTTTAAGTTCGTTTAAGATGTATGGAAGCCCGCCAATATGGTCTTCATGGCCGTGGGTTAAAAGAATTCCTTTAACTTTCGATTTGTTTGCAAGAAGATAGGAAATGTCTGGAACAACAAGGTCAATTCCTGGGAATTCACCTGTTGGGAAAGAAAGCCCGCCGTCGATAACAATAATTTCATTGTCATATTCAATTGCAGTCATGTTCTTTCCAATTTCGCCAACTCCCCCAAGGAAAGTTATTTTAACTGGCTTTTTCGAACTTTTTTTAGGAGCAACTTCAACATTTAAAGTTGGCTCTCTTTCTTCCTTAACGGTTTTTTTCGAAGCAACATTTTGTTTTGCTTCTTGACCTTGTTTTTTCAAAGGTCTTTTTTGTTTTTCGCCAGAGAAAGGTTTTTCTTGAACCTTTTTCTTTTGAATTTGTTTTGGCTGCCTTGCAACAACCGGTTTTTTTGAAGTTTTAACTTCATTTTTTGTTTCATTTGTTTGTGTTTTTTCAATTGTGTCCATAAATTTTTCCTTTATAAATATATATTTAAAGCAAAAAAGATTGCTTTATTTTCAATCTCAAATCAGCATTATAAGTGCATTTATCTTTTGAATTTTTCAAAAAATTCTTTTAAATGTTAAAAACAAGTTAAATAATTTGTTTAACTTTTCTAAATGAATCGCTTTCTTCCAAACGTTTTGGCGAAAGAATTGTGTCAAGGTCAACATAATATCTCATTCCTTGGCTTCCAAAGAACATAACCATTTCAAAAACATAGAAGAAAACAGAGAAGAATGGAATTAAAATTGGAGATGCGAAAGTTCCAAAAAGATATATTATTCCAACGCAAAGAAGCATTATAACAAGCGCGTTTGAGAAAATTTTTGAGAATCTTCTCATAACTGCTTTAAGTCCCTTTGCAAATCCTTTAAACATGTTGCAGTCGTAAACAACAATTGCTGGCATCCAACCTGCAAAAAATGTCTTTTTAAGAGCCATAAGCGTTATTAAAACAGCAACAACAATAAGAGGCATAAAGTAAATTATAACCCCGCCAACAAGGCTTAAACGAAGCGTTAAAACAATTAAGGTTATAATTAAGAGATTAACAGGAAGCATAACAAGATTTTTGAAAAGCTGGAATCTTGCGCTTCTTGCAAAATATTTCATATACGAACCAACAAAAGAATATCTTGTTAAACTCGACATATATCCAAACAAAGTTTGCCCAACAGCAAAATCTGCAAGCCCAAGAAGAACTGGGAAAACATATAAAACAACAAAGCATAAGTATAACGCAACCAATGTTTTTGTTGCAAAAAACTCAAAAAACAGACTTAAAAAGTTTGTAACAACTGTGTTAAGGTCAACAATTAATTCAAAAGGATTAACCGAAACATTAAATTTAGTTAAAAGAACCCCAATGTCGCTAAGCGTTCCGCTAGCATTAAAAAACTCACCAATTGTTCCAAAAAAAGGCGCAATCAACCCAATTGTGATTCCTGTAACAAGAATGTAATAAAGAATTAACTTCCAAACAATTGAGAAGTTTGCAGCAACTAATTTGCATGAGTTTTTAAACATCATTTTTTGTTTACCACCATTTTATAAATTTCCAACATGTTAACAAAAAGAACGCAATCTTCAAATTTTTTAAGGTCGAGCCCAATTGTGCTGTTAATTTTTTCAATTCGATAGATAAGGGTGTTTCTGTGCATATAAGAATTTGTTGAGGCTTGCGCAAGGTTTAAGTTTCCGCAAAGGAATGCTTTTGCAGTTTCGCAAAGAGCTTCATTTTCAAGAATTTTAATAAGTTCCTTGTTTTTAAAAAATCTTTTATATTCAACAATTTTAAGTTTTTTCCCAACAACACGCTCTGTTGAAAAAAGATCTCTGTTCGATTGAATTGTGAAAATAGCATTTTCGTTTTTCATATTGCTCCCAAATTTAGTTCAAGTTCTTTAAGTTTTCTTTTGCTATTCCGTAATTGAGCCAAGTTTAAACTTAATTGTTCGTTTTGTCAAGTCCTTGGCAACAGAAGGCGATGTTGTTGCAATAACAGTTGTAACCTTGTTTTGAAGGAATTGTTTTTTAATTAATTCGCAAATTTTTTCATACTCTTCTTGCGAAAGATTTTCAAAAATATTGTCAATTAAAACAAGCTCAATTTCCCTAAGCGAAAGACGAGCAATTGAAAGAACATATTTCTCGAAAAGAGTAAGATTTTTAACTTTTTCATCTCTAAACTTTTCAAGGTTATATTCAATTAAAAGTTTGTTAATCTTTTCTTCTCTTTGCGACTTGTTAATTTTCCTTGATTTCAAAAGCGCTTGAAGGTTTTGATAAACCGTTTTTTTCTCGAAGAAAACAGGCGCAGCAGGAATATATCCCATGTTAACATCAAGCGAAAAATCAACCTTTTTAAGCGGAATGTCTTTAATGTAAACCTCACCCGTGAAATCTTTTTCAAGTTTACACAAAACACGAAGAAGCGTTGTTTTTCCGCTGTGCTCTTCGCCAAGAAGCGCAACTGCCTCTCCTTTCTTAATTTCAAGGTTAACATCATAAAGCGCATAGAATTCTTTTGTGAATTTAAGGCTTAGGTTTTTAACAAGAATCATTTTCCCTCTCTTTTGGTTAATATAACTATAACCCTATTTTCAAAAAAAATCAACAAAAAAAAGGGAACAGCCGTCCCTTTATTGAAATTTTAATGCACATAAATTCAAATTTCCCAAAATTTGTCAAAAAATTGCTCTAAGCAAAAGACCAACAACAAAACTTAAAACCGCCAAAAGCGCAGTTCGAAGTATAATCCACGAAGCGTGCAATCGTTCTTTTTGGGTGTCTTTTTTAAAAAGAAGCCCCTTTTCTTTAAGCGAAACACAAAAAACACTTCCTTTTTTGCTTTCACTTTGAACAAAATCAATAAGCCCCTCTTTTGAAAGCGAAATCATAATTTCGTTAAGTTCGCTTGTTGAAACAACATATTTTCTTTTTGCCAAAACATCAACAATTTCCTGCGACGAAAAAAGACGGGTTTTTGCCTTTTCGCCATTTTCGCAGTTAACAAAAATATATGACATAACAATTCTTTCTTTTCTGTCGAGCACTTTTCTATTATTCCCATTATTTGAACTTTTTAATTCCAAAGGTTTTTCTTGAAAAATCAAGTTTTCGAATAAGCCTTTCCTTGTCTTTTTCAACTTCCGTCTTTTTCTTTTCAACTTTTGGGCTTTCCGGACGCGACATAATGTAATAGCGAAGTTCGTCAAGCGAGTGGTCATCTTTCTTTGTTGGCCTATCGCCATTGCCCCAAAAATACCCCTTAATTTCACGAATTAAGTTTTCGCAGTTCTTAAAAATGAAAAGTTTGCTTTTCCCTTCCGCATTTTTTAAATAGGATTTAACCTTGTTAATTCCCGAAAAAAGGTCTTTGTTAACATGCGGATTTGCCAAAATTCCATTTTCAAAAAATAAATCACAAACACTTTTTTCGCTTGCAAGGGTTGTTTGCGTTGCCGCGCTGTCGATTATTGCTTCAATTTTTCCGCCAAACCCAGTTTTCCAGCCCAAATTTTCGCATATGCGCTTAATTGAATTTGAATGATAAATTATGTCTTTCCCCGCTTCATAGTGTTCGGCAATAACATAAACATTTCCGTCAAAGTCAACGGCATACCAGTGCGCCGAAAGCGGATTGTTAAGTCCGGGGTCAATTGAAATTTTATCAAACCATTCTTTTGGAACATCAAACGGCTCGACAACATGAATTTGAGGGTCAAATTCTGGATACACAAGTCCCCCAAAACTCTTAAATTTTCCATAGCATCTGCTTTCAAGTTCTTCTTCGCTCATACAAGATTTAAGGCTTTTAATTTCGTCTTCGTCAAGATATGGGTTATCGTCCCAGTTCATTGAAATTGACCAAACCTCGTCGTCGCCGCCTTCGTTTAAATAAATTTCGTTATAAACCCAAGTTAATCCTTTAAGCGGCGTCATCGTTCCAAAAATTTCACCTTTTTTATCAATAACGCGCATTTTGCATTCCCGATATATTTCCTCTGGCGGCTCTTCGTCGAACCAAACAAAGTCAAGCGAAGTTCCTTGGAATTTTTCGCGTCCTTGGTCGCAACTTTTAAATCCAATTTTGCTTGTTCCGCCAAAAATATTTTTAACAAGAATATAGTCAACAAATCCGTTTTGTGGGAAATCTTTGCTCCCTGTTTCCATAACAATTTCTTCAATCCAATCTGGCTTTAAATAATGGAAAATTTTGCTTTGTGCAACATCTCGCTGAACTTGTTTTGAAAGCGAAACAACCCAAATTGAAACATCTTTTTTGTTTGGACGAAAAGGATGAATTCCTCTTGCAAGCCAAACACATTCAACCGCCCCACACTCGGTTTTTCCGCTTCTGTTTCCTCCAAAAACCCACCTGTTTCGCTTTAAACACTTGTGAAATTCAAGTTGTTTAAGGTGTTTTTTCTCGCCCGCGTTATATTTTTCAAGCGCGCAGTATTTGTTTCTTTTTTCAATTTCATTTTCAATTTCATAAATAGCTTCGTAAATTTTTTGTTTTTTCATTTTCCCTCGCATATACAACAAAAATCGACCTTTTTCTTCTCGCTTTTTTCCTAGTGTAATTGTTAAAATTTAAGCATGCAAAGAAAAAATTGCCTTATTTGTTTAGTTGTTTTTTCGCTTATGCTTTTGCTATCTTTTTTCTCATGTCCAACTATAAGCCAAGTTAGCGCCGAAGAACCATATTTTGCAAAAGCAATCTCGAAAACAGTTAAGTTATATCGCTCAACAAGCGGAAGTGAGGATTTCACGAATGTGTATTTCACAATTCCTCAAAGTTACTATATTGAAATTGACAAATGCGACAACAATCTCTTCTTCTCTGCTCGATATATTGATGTTTATGGTTATGTTAAAAAAGCAGATGTTCAATGCGTAAACGGAATTCCAGAAACGCCTTTTGCAAACGCAACCTTTCGTGTTTTTGTTCCTGGCGGAATTGAACTTCGCTCCTCCCCAACCCAATCGCAAGGGCTAAACACAATTGAACAAATTGGCTATCTTGAAACAAGTTTAAAATTTTATGGCGAAATTGAAGGCGAAGAAGCAATAACAAATCGAACTTCAACATGGTTTTTTTGCAAGTATATTAAAAGCGGAAAAGAATCTTTTGGCTATGTCTATAACGCCTTTTGCGATTCCTTAACCGAAATTCCAGCAAACACCGAACCTCTTGAATACATTGATGAGCCCGATTTCACGGTTGACGCTTCAACAACTCCAGCCGACGGCGACGCAATGGGCTCGCTTCCTTCCGTAACTCAAATAATAATTATTGTTGCGGTTTGCTTGCCTTGCCTCGTTATAATCTATCTTCTTTTTCGTCCAACAAAAATCACGGCGCGCGCAATGGAAGAAGCGGACTTAAAACCTAGAAAAAAACGCAAGAAAATGCACCACCAAGATTATTATGAATATGACGAATGAGCCGCTTTTGAAATTGCGGAAACAATACCTTTCAAGAAACTAACATCAATTGTTGATATTTCACTTTGTTTGGGATTTTCAAAAAACTCCAAATTTTTGTTATAAACTTCCATAATCCAGCCTTCGCAAGCATATTTTTGCTCAAAAAAACTAGATGAAAAACCATTTGCCAAAAGCCAACTTTCAATTTTTTCATAAGCCAAATTAAGCCTGCGAAAATATGTTCTGTTGCTAAGCCCTAAAAGCGAAGCAATTTCGCTGCTTTGTTTTCCGTCAATATGCTTTAAAATCAAAATTTTGGCAGAAGTTTTGTCAATTCCTTTAAGCGATTTAACGCAAATTGTGTTTAAATTTATTAAATTGATTTTAGATTGTGAAAGATTTATTATATATTTGCTAATGCGCTCACAGCTTTGCTCCATCAAGTTTTTTGATGTCACAAATGCTGAAGAAACAGCTTTTTTTAAAATAATTTTATCCAAGGCTCTTGTAACCCTATCAAGATGTCTTTGAACTGTTAACATTGTTTTTGCCCAAATTTTTAATTCCATAATTCTCCCCTTGCTACGTAATAAAGCTAGCCTATTAAAATTTTTAATAGACACGAAAACATTATCTAAAGTTGACGGCAAACAGCCCGAAGGTATATTTACCAGCAACTGACGATAATCCAATCTGTGAGGCTGCAATTTATTGCAGATGTTGCTGCCAAGCAACTTGGATTGTTGCAAAGCAACAAGCCAACATCACTTAGATTATAAAAATCGCGCTTTAACATTGTCAACAATGGCTGCCATTTATTTTACTAATTTTTGTAAAAATATCAAAATCATTTTTATATTTTTTTACAAAATTCGACTTTTTTCTTTTTCTTTCCCCATTTTTCGCCCCAAGTTTAGCAATTTTTGACCTGCTTTTTGCCCAAAATCATATAAAAGCCTACTTAAAATTTTTCTCAAACCTATTTTGCAAATGCTGTTGTTATAAAATTTTAATAACAAAAACTATTTTGCAACGCGTTTTTTTTGCCAATTTTTGAATGACGCATGGCAAAAATTGCATAAAAAAACTCCCTTTAAGGGAGTTTTACATTTTTTAATTCTATTCAAACAAGTCTTTAATTTCTTCAAGCTCCTTTTCGTCAATAACAGGCTCTGCCTTAATTTCCTCGTCTGTTTGCGCAACAACTGTTTTTGGCTTAGGAAGTTGTTGTCCTTTGTTATAATCTGCAAAACTTGTTGTTTCGCCAATCCAGCGCAATTTAACTGTTCCTTGGCGCCCGTTTCTGTGCTTTGCAACAATAAGTTCTGCAACATCGCTCTCTTCCGTAACAACATCGTTATACATGTCTGGTTTATAAATGAACATAACAATGTCGGCATCTTGCTCAATTGAACCGCTGTCACGAAGGTCGGAAAGAACAGGTCGATGGTCGCCTTTTCTTTGCTCAACAGCACGCGAAAGTTGCGAAAGAAGGATAATTGGAACATTAAGTTCTCTTGCAGCAATTTTAAGAGTTCTTGTTATTTCCCCAACTTCCAAAACTTTGTTGTCATAGTTGGAGTTTTTGTCCGCTTTCATAAGTTGAAGATAGTCAATCATAACAAGGTCAAGCCCGCGCTCTCTCTTAATTCTTCTGCACTTTGAAAGTATGTCGTTAGGGTCGTTAATACTTGAATCATCAATGAAAATGTTCGCTTCCGAAAGTTTGCGGCTTGCTTTAATCATTGCTGTCCATTCATCAACAGAAAGTTGTCCTTTAAGAGCCTTTTCCATGCTAACGCCCGCAACCGAGCACATAGATCTTTGTGCAATTTGCGTTTTTGGCATTTCAAGAGAGAAAATTGCACAATTTTTCTTTCCGTCAACCGCAGCATTTGTAACAATGTTCATTGCAAGAGAGGTTTTTCCAACGCCAGGACGAGCAGCAAGCAAAATAAGATCGGAATTTTGAAGCCCGTTTGTTATAGCGTCCAAATCCGTGAACCCAGTTGAAAGCCCACGAAGAGAATTTGGGTCTTTTGCAATTTGATTAAGTTTTTCAATAACCTCTTTTAAAGCGCCTTCAATATGTTCAAGCGACGAAACATCTTGATTTTCTGCAATATCAAAAATTTCTTTTTCGGCAAATTTAAGCGCTGCTTTGTCGTCGGTTGCATCATAAGCAGTTTCAATAATTTTTTGTCCGCTTGAAATAAGTTTTCTAAAAAGCGAATCGCGTTTAACAATGTCAACATAATATTTGAAGTTTGCAGCCGAAGGAACAGCATTTGTTAATGTTGTAACATATTCAATTCCTCCAACATTTTCAAGTTCGCCATTTTTATCAAGCAAATCGGTTAAAGTAACAAAGTCAATTGGCTTATTTGCTCTGTAAAGTTCTTGCATTCTTTCGTAAATTTTTTTGTTAACAGCGGAATAGAAATCGTCGCCTGTTAGCGCCGAAAAAATCGTAAGTGGAGCCTCATTATCAATAAGCATCGAGCCAAGAACCGATTGTTCTGCTTCAATGCTGTGTGGCATGGTTTTAAATTTCTCGCTCATTTTCTTCCTCCTAGTCTGCAAATGGGTCGCGTCGTTTTGGCTTTGAAGCCTCGCGTTTTTGAACTGCCTTATTAACTAAAAAGAAAATAAGTTCAACAATTCCAATAATCGCTCCCCAGCAAACAACTGTTAAAAACAATTGAAGACCAACAGAAAGTTTGAGCCAATAGAAAAGATATGCAAACGCAACACCAAAAGGAATTGACGCAAACATTTCAATCATTCTTCTTTTTGCATCTTTTTTAAATTTTCGTTTTTCTTTTCTGTCAATCACACGCGAATTATAACATAAAAAAAGCGAAAGTCAAATTAAATTAACCTTCGCCGTTTGTTGGAATTTCAAATTTCGTTGTTGAATCGTCTTTTCCCTCTTCAACTAAGTTGTTTTTTGGCCTTTTAAAATAGATAACAATAAGATAGATTGCAACGAAAATAAAGGCAATTGCAAGGCAAATTAAATAGTATATAAGCCTGTTTGCTTGAACAACATAAAACTCGAATTCAAGTTCAGAATAGTCGCTGTTTGAATAGAAGCAATAAACTGTTCCGCCCGCTGCCTCCAATGTTTCATTCGCATTTTTCGCACGCAATTTAACATTTTGAGTTATGAACATATAATAGAATTCAACATTTGGAATTTTGTTTACTGTTTCCTCGCCAAGAGTTCTAAGCGCCGATTTTGCGCCAGTTTCAAAGTATTCTTCCAAACTTGTTGTTATTATGTTGTTCTTTGTTTTTGAGAAAACGCCCTTAAATTTTTCTGTTGTAACAGTTTTAAATGTTGTTGTTTCGTTTTGTGCACCAGAATATTCAGCGCTTCGAATGAAAATTCTTGAGGACGCTTTGGAAGCAAATCGAAGTTCAATTGCAAAAGCCCCATCATTCCAATTCATATATGAACTTAGATGATTTTTGTAAATTATTTTTTCGTTTTCAGTTATAAATCCTTGCTCTTTAAAACTGGTTAATGCCGCGTAGTAACGCAAAATTATGTCATCAAGATAGTCGCTTGCAAGACCCTCCACTTTATTTTTCAAAACCGCTTGCTCGCTTTCCGTAAGAGCTCCATATCCGCTTGAAAAATCTGCAACAAAATAATATGACGAGAAATTTGTGTTAACAGCCGAAAGTTCAACTGCCGATGTGCAACCCGCAAGCGAAAAGCCAAAAAGCATAATAAACATTAAAACAAAAATCTTTTTCATATTTCCTTAAAATAATAGCACAAATTTATTATATGACAAAACTTTTCAATTTAATTCTTGTCAATAAAATTAAGATTTATAATTTTGTTAAAATAAAAATCGCTCCCAAAAATGGAACGATTTTATCTAACTAATTTTTTGGGTTAACCCCATTAACTGTTTTATCAAGCGCTTTTTGTTGCTCTTGAAGAAGTCTGTTTTGTTCTTTAAGTCTTTCTTCAATAAGTTTCAAATTTTCGTCGATGTTAACTTTTTTAGGTCTTCCGCGTTTGCCTGCTGGCTTTGGAGCTTCTTCTGTTTGCTCTTTTTTTGGGCGTCCGCGCTTGCCCGCTGGTTTAACAGACTCTTCGCTTTCTTCCTTTTTAGGACGACCGCGTTTCTTTGCTGGTTCTTCCTTCACTTCTTGCGCAGCCTCCTCTTTTTTAGGACGTCCGCGTTTTCTTGCTGGCTCTGCGCTTGCAACTGTTTCAACGCTTTCTTCCTTTCTTGGGCGTCCGCGTTTTTTAGCAGGTTCTTCTGCTGGTTCTTGAGGTTCAGTTTCTTTTCTTGGTCTTCCGCGTTTGCCCGCTGGTTTTGGCGCCTCTTCGGTTTGTTCTTTTCTTGGGCGTCCGCGTCTTCCAGCTGGTTTAACAGGCTCTTCTGTTTGCTCTTTTCTTGGGCGTCCGCGTCTTTTACCTTCTGGTTTTTCCTCGGTTTCTTGCTCTTCGCTTGCCTCTTCCAAGTTTTCAGAAGGTTCTTCTTCCAAAGGTTCTTCATTCGAAGTTTCAACAGGTTCTTCATTATTAAACGCAGTTAAATCTTCAACTTGTTCGAAAGTTTGCTCTTCAGTTTTTTCTTCTGGTTTCTCTTCTGGTTTCTCTTCAGTTTTTTCTTCAACAGGCTCTTGAGCAGGCTTTTGAACTTGAACTTCTTCTTTCTTTGGTTCAACTTCTTCTGGCTTGCTGTTATCTTCAATTAAAACGCCGTCTTTATCAAAAACTTTTCCAGTTTCGTCGTGATAGTTGCCTTGTGGGTCGTAATATGAGCCGTTTGGATAGACATAGTTTCCGTTGTCGTCATATTTCCCGCCAAATTCGTCTGCTTTTGGCTCTTCAATCTTAATTTCTTCAACAGGTTGCTCTTCTTTAACCTCTTTATTAGATTTTTCAATTTCTTCAACATAACTTGAGGAAATAAGTTGAATTTGTTTGTTCTTTTCATTAATTTCTTCTTGTTTAGCAACAAGTTCTTCTTGAAGTTCGCGTTTTTCTTTTTCAACGCTTGCTTTAACATATGCTTCGCGTTCTGCCGCTTTATTAACTAAAACTTTATTTTGCATTTCAAGAGTGTCAATTTGGGTCATTGCTTTTTCAAGTTCGCGAGCAACCTCTTCTCTTGCCCCAATAAGTTCTTCACGTTCGCTTTTAACGCGTTCGTTAACACTTTCACGAATTTCTTCGTAAATTTTGTTAGAGAAAGTTTTGTATTCTGCAAGCATTGATTTTTCAACGTTAAGTCTGCCCTCTTCAAGTTCTTCTTTTCTCTTTGTGATTTCAGCAGTTAAGTTGTCAATTGATTGATTAAATTTAAGTTGAGCATCTGTTTGGTCTTTTTCAATTTGCTGTTGTTTCTTAATTTCGTCTGCTTGTTGTTTTCTGATGTAGTTGCTTTCAATACGGTTAGTTGTTGCTTCTTGTTGCTCTCTTAAACGCTCTGTGTTTTCCTTGCTTGCTTGAAGTTTCTTTTGATAGTCTTTGCTTGTGTTTTCAAAACTACGTTTAAGACTGTCAATTTCTTTTTCGAATTGGTCAATTTCCGTGTTCAAGCGATTGCGCATGCTAACAAAGATTTCTGTTTCTTTCATTGCGCGTTCCAAAACAAGTTCGCCTTTCTCGCCTGCTTCTTCAAAATTGTATGCTTCATGTTGAATAGCATTTTCTCTTGCTTTCTTCATTTCTTCTTGTTCTTGAAGTTGGCGTTTTTCAATGTATTCGTTCAAAACAGGAATTCCGCGTTTGATTTCTTTTGCAGTGAACAAAACTTCAAAGTCAACATAACTTGGCATTGTTGAAACCGCTTTATCAATAAATCTGTTAAAGATGTGGAATGTTTGATAAAGTTCGCTTGTGTTGCTTGCTTTTCTAATGTCCAAAGCGATAACAAAAATGTAGTTCAAAAGCAAAACCATTGCTGGAATTGCAAAAATCATAATGTATACGCCTGTTCCAATGTCTGTTTGGCTTGATGCAAAACCGCATGCAAAGATGAACGAAAGAATTGCATAGATATAACTTAAAGCCTTTGCAACTTTAATGTTTGCCGAAAGCGCGCTGCTTTTAAGCGGTCTGTCAATGCAGTTAACAACCGACATGTATTCGCTTGGTGCTTTATCTCTGTTAAGCATATATTGTTGCCAATGATATCTTAAAGTTTTTGGCACCCTTTTCATCATGTTGTTAAACTCAATTAAATTGCTTTCATTAATGTATTGAACTTCGTATAAATAAGCATTAATTTTATCAACCGCACGAGTTAAGCGCATTTCATAAACATTGTGCGCAACGATTGAGAAAACAATGATTGTTAAAACTTCAAGTCCAACGAATATGTATAATAAGTATTCAAGCGAAAAATTTGTTTTAATTGTTTCGAAGAAATTTATTATACTTTGAAAAATATCAACGTTTAATAACTTCATTATTTTTTAACCTCCATGTTAAATTCGAAGTTAGTATAACACATAAAAAAATTATTAACTAATATTTTTTCAATATTTTTTAATAATTTTTCAATATTTTTTTGTTAATTAATTTTAATTAATTTCGAATTCTTTAAACTTAACAAATAAATCTCGTCAATATCTTTTCCAAGCGCTTTTTGGGCGGCAAAAGCATAGGTTAAAAGTTGCTTTTTATATTTTGAAATAAGTCTTTCTTCGTTTGAAATTGATGTGTATTTATAGTCAATTAAAATGTTTTTTTCTCCAACGAAAATTAAATCTAATTTCCCTTGAATTAAAATTCTTTCTTCCTCCCCTTCCCCAAAAATTTCTTTTGGGCTTGCGTAAATCATAAACTGTTTTTCTTTAAACACTTTCCCATTTTTTGGCAAAACCTCGCGAAGAAGAGAAATGTTTTTCAAAACAGTTTTTGAAAGGTCTTGTTCGGAAATTTTTGTTTGTTTTTTTGAAAGAGCCTCAACATCGCTTGAAAGAGTTTCGCTGTTAAAATCAACTTTTTCCAAAATTTCATGAACAATTGTTCCTTCTTCTGGCGTTGAAATTTCGCTTAAATGCTCGCTAACATAAAATTTATTTGGAAGCGAATTTGCGCTTTCATATGGTTGAACTTCTTCTCCAAACGCAACTTCGCTAACAGAGGTTTTAAGAGCAAGTTTTGTTGCGTTTTCATTTGCATAAACAAAGTCAATTTTTTCTTTTGCTTTTTTCAAAATTTCAATGTTTTGAGCCTCAACCTCGCGTTTCTCGTTTTTAACTTCAAAAACTTCGCAAATTTCGGCTTTAACATTTTTGCAATCGGCAAGTGCGCCCAGTATATAATTTAGGTAAGTTGGCTTAATAAACTCCAAGTTTGTCAATTTTGTGATTGGCTCAATTCCCTTTGAAACCTCGCCTGTTATGATAAGTTTATTTTTTGCTCTTGTAAGCGCAACATAAAGAAGACGCAAATTTTCTGCAATTTCCTTTTTCTTTGCGCGCGAATAAAGAATTTGTTTAAAAATTGAATCATAAATTTTTCTTTCGGCTTTATTATAGTTGTCAATTGCAAAGCCAAGATTTTTGTCAATTTTAAGGTCGTCCGTTTCTGGCTTTGTTTTTGTTAAATCTTTTCCCGTTTCGCCCAAAATAACAACAGGAAATTCAAGCCCCTTGCTTGCGTGAATTGTTGTTATTAAAACTGCGTTATCGTCGCATTTTTTCAAACTTGCAGTTTTAAGATTTGAAATGCTTGTTAAATATGAAACCAATCCAAAAAGGTTAAATTCAAAACCACTTTGCTGAGTATATTTCAAAAATTGTTTAAGCCTTTCCTCTCTTTCTTTTCCGCCTTTAAGCGAAAGAACAAACTCAAAAAATTTTGTTTCATAGAAAAGATTTTCAAGGGCCGCACTTGCTCCGTTTGTTTGAATTTCAAAATTTAATCTATCAAGAAGAGAGTTGAATTTTTGAATTTTAACAGAGATTTCGTTGGAATTTTCTTTTGAATATTCCAAAACTTTTTCAAAGAAAAATTCTTTGTTTGAAAAAAGTTTAATTTTTGCAAGCTCGTCAAACGAAAACATACCAAAATGGGAAGCCATTACCGCCGCCAACGCGAAATCATCGTTTCGATTAAGACAAAGTTTTAAAATTGAAATAACCAAACAAACTTCCTTCGAAGAAAGAAGGTCGAACTCATCGTTAACAATGAACGGAACATTATTTTCAAGAAAAAGCGAAACTAAATCAACAAGTAAATTCGAACGATTTTTAACCAAAATTGAAATATCGCCAAAATTAACTTTTTTCTCTTCCCCATCTAAAACAATTCTTTCATTTATTACATTATTAACTTCTTTCAAAATTGCCTTTGATTCCAAACTGTAATTCTTAAAATTTCTTTTTGAATTAAGAACTTTAAAAACCTCGCTTGGCGCTTCTTCTTTTTCTTTTTCCTCTTTCAAAACTTTAACAATCTTAACGCTGCTCCCTTCGCAAGAGTTATCGCTTTCCCCTTTAAACATTGCGTTTTTTTCATAGTTAATTCCGCAACTTTTTTCGGTCATCAAAACTTTGAAAACATCGTTATCAAAATCAAGAATTTCTTTGTTTGTTCTGAAATTACAGTTAAGCGGAAGCGATTGCTTTTCCTTTGCCGTTTCAAATTCCTTGCAAATGTCAACAAAAATTTCAACGTCCGATTGTCTAAACGCATAAATACTTTGCTTTGCATCGCCAACAAAAAGAACATTGTTGTTTTTTGAAATCTTTTTTAAAATTGCATATTGCATTGGGTTAATATCTTGGAATTCGTCAACAAAAATTTGCTCATAACCGTTTTTAATTTCATTGCAAATTTCGTCGTTTTCCAAAATCTTTGCGCAAAAAGTTTCAAGGTCGGAAAAATCAAACGCCCCAAGTTCTCTTTTTTTCTCGTCCAAAAGATTTTTATAGTCGCAATATAAATTAACAAGCGAAGTTATGTTTTCCTTGCAACTTTCAAACGACGAAACAATGTTGTCATATGTTCCAAAATCAAACGCTTTAATCTTTTTAATATAGTCGCCAAATTCTTCTTTTGTCTCTTTAACATCTTGGAAAGTTTGAGTTTCTGAAACTTGCGATTTCAAAAGTTTTGGAAGAGAAAACTCGCCCGAAACAAATTCTAACAAGTTTTCATTCTTGCAATTTAAGAGTTCGTCAATTTTTAAGTTGCATAAGTTAATGTGCTTGCAAAGCTCTTTTTCATCAAAAATGTTTGCCTTTTCCAAAAGCAAATTAAGTTTATTTTTAAAATATGAAACATTGTTTTTAATTTCGCCAAAAAATGTTGAAAGGGTTTCATCTTTGTTTTCATACAAACTTCTTGAAACTTTTTCAAGCCAAACTTTGGGTTGATATTGCGAAGAAAGAAAATTATCAATTTTAAAAATTCTCTCTTTAATTGCCCTGTCGCTTCTCTTTTTCCCAAGAACATCGCAAAGTTCCAAATATTTTTCAAAAGACTCTTTTTTAAGTTTTTGAGCAGCCTCTAAAAACGCTTCGTCTTTAAGAGAAAGCAATTTTTCATTTGAAAGGATTTCGAATTCAGGTTGAATTCCAACTATGTAAAAATATTTTTTAACAATTTTTTCATAGAAAGAGTGGAAAGTTGAAATGTCCGCTTCCAAAACAGAATCAATTTCGTTTGCAAATTCAACGCGCCCCGTTTTTTCAACAAGTTCGCCAAGTTTCGAAAGAAGCCTTTGTTTCATTTGCGCCGCGGCTTGATTGGTGAAAGTAAGCGCTAATATATTTTTAACTTTAACGCCTTGCATAAGATATTTAAGAACTTTTTCAATCATAACAGTTGTTTTTCCGCTTCCCGCCGAAGCCGAAACAATTGCGCTTTCGCCGTCAAGGTCTAAAACTCTTTCTTGTTCCTCAATCTTTTTCCTTTCCATTTTTCTTCCTTTATAATTCGACTTTTAATTTCGCTTTAATATGCTAATAAAATCCGCTTGGGAAAGTTCTTTCCCGCTGTCCCTTTGCTGTTCTCTTTCGTCTTGTTTAAACGAGCAAATTCCAAAGAACGGACAATTTTTGCAAACATATCCTTCAATTGGCTTTGCTGGAATTTCGCCGCTTAAAATTTCTTTTTCCGCGCTTGAAAGCAAAAGTTTAACATATTCAATTGCCGCCTCAAATCCTTCTTTTGAAAAAACATTTTTTGTTGTTGAAAGAACAAGACAATCCGCCGTGGATTTTGGCGAAAGTTTAAGCGCAACAATGCTGCTTTGTGTTTTGCTTCCAAATCGCCTGTCAAGCGCCTTTAAAACACCTTGCTCGCCAAGGACAAAACCTTCAAGTTTAAATTTCTTTGAAGCAGATTTCGAAAAATCTCCGCCAATTGGAAGATAGAACCCTCCGGCAAGCTCTTTCGAAAATTTTTGTTGCATGGCAATTAAATAAATGAAAAGTTGAAGTTCAATTCCGTTATAAACCGCCCTCAAACTCTTTTTAACTTCCCCGCTTTTATAATCAACAACGCGAAGATAGTTTTCGCAAAAATCAACACGGTCAACAATTCCAAAAAGCGATTTTTCGTTAAGCGGAATTTCAAAACCTTGTTCCATAAATTTTGCAACAAATCCCGAAAATTTTTGTTCGCACGAAACACTTTCAAAAAGCATTTTCGTTTCTTTTTTAAGCATCTCAAAAATATGCTTATTCTTAATATTTTTTGAAAGAAGCGAAAATCTTTCGTTGTTTTTAATTATTCCATCAATTTTTTCAAGTTCAAACTCAATTTCATCGCTTGAAAGTTCGCCAAGCCTTCCCAAATTTCTTTTAACAAAATTTTGCGCCGCAATGTGAAAATAGTTTCCTTCGTCGCGCGCATCAAAAACATTTTTAGGATTTTCTTTAAGTTTAAGCCCGTGCGTGAAAAAATGTTTAAACGGACACATAAAAAATCTTTCAATTCCCGTTGGCGAAAACTTTTGATAAAGATTTTTTGCAATCGAAATTTTTTCTTCCCTAATTTTTTCTTTCCCAAAAATCTCTTCAAATTCTTCTTTTGAAATTCGATTTTGCTTTCTAAGTTTTAAAAGTTCTTCCTTAAAATCTCGTTCGCTTTGAATGTTGAAAAAAACAAACTCATCATATGGCAAAAATTGCGCAAAGAAACTTCCAAAAATTTGAATTGGCTTTCCGTCTTTCGAAAAAATCTTTTGAAGTTCAGCAAATATAATCGACTTCTCAACTTTTTCGCCAAGTTCATTTCCGCTTGACGAAACAAAAAGTTCTTCGTTTGGCGCAATGTCAAACAAAACTTTTTGCTTGCTTCGCCTGTTAAGCATTCGAATTGTTGGCTCAATTTCCAAATTCATTTGCGAAATATCGTCGTCCGAAATCAAACCAAGATCTTTCGAAGCAAGCGGAATTTTTCCCGCGCTCGCCCCGCAAACAAACATAACATCTCGCTTTTCAAAAAACGATTTTTCTCCGCCCGCAAAAACACAATCGGTTGAAATTGGAACAGCCGAAATTTCTTTCTCGCCAAAAAGCGAAAGAAAAAGATTTGAAAATTCTTCAAATGAAGTTTCAGAATCATTTGAAAGTTCGCTAATTATTCCGTCAATCTTTTTGAAAATTTGAAGATATATTTTTTCATTTTTTAAATTATTTTTTGAGAAATAATTGATTAACTCGTCGTTTTTTTCTTTTAAATTAAATTCCGAAATAATTTCATAAATTAAATTCGAAAAATATGAAAAAGAGTTAGAATTTTGCGTTTTTTGTTTAAAATAATTGATTTTTTCAATAATTTTTTTAATATTTTCAAAATTATTTGCTAATTCCTCGTTAAATTCATCGTTTAACGTAGCAAGATTTTTAAGCGACGAAATTTCCTCGCTTGGAATTGAAAGATATGGATTTAAAATAAGATTGAAAAAATCACTTTCATTTTTTGAATTTAAATAGGAAAATAATGAAACAAAAAATGTGTGAATTGGAAGAGTTGAAATTGCCCTCGACGTGTCAAGAAAAAGCGGAATGTTATATTCCTCAAAAACCCGCTCAAAAATTTGAGATGTCCCGTTTAAATCGCCCGATAGAATGTTGAAATTCGAAAAACGCTTGTTCTTTGTTTTAACATAAAACAAAATCGTCTTTGCAATTTCTTGAATCTCCTTTTCTGGCGTTTCAAATTCCAAAAGATGAACTTTGTTTGTTTCAAGAACTTTTGGCGAAAATGGAAATAAATTTTCCAAAATGTGCGATGAAAGCGAATTTGATGTGTTTTTTAAATATGTCTTTTTAATTTCAATTTTGTTTCTTCTTGAAATTCTTGAAATCTTGTTTAAAATGTCCGCGTCGTATATAAGCGCGTTTTTTTGATTTGAAGGCTGCGTTGCCCCAATAACAACTCGCTTCGAAAAAAGAATAAGTTTTTCCAAAATGGATTCCCCTTGCGCGGTTAAACTGTCGAACCCCGCAAAGAAAAATGAACAATCCTTAACTTTCTCAAATGAAATGTTGCTTGAAAGATTTGTTAAAACATCGCTTTGGTCGGGAAACTCTTTTTTGCTTTCGTAAATTGAAAACACCTTCGCAACCTCTTTTTGCTTTTCACCTTGCGCGCCCTTCTCAAAATCAAAAGAAGAAATCTTGCTCGACTTAATTTGGGAAATTATGTTAAAAAGTTCGGTTGCAAGTTCAATTGTTGGCTTAAAAAATTTAAACTCCCCGCTTCGAAGAATCTCATAAACCAAAAGTTTGCTCTCGTTTTGCGAAAGAACTTTTTCTTCGTTTGAAAAATATGCCGCAAGACGCGAAATCCCAAGAACCTTTATGTTAAATGAAGATGAAATTCCAAGTTGCTCAAAAACAAGTTTTTCCGCAAGAAGCGAAAACCTGTCTGGAACAACAACAAAATTTTCAAGTTCAAACGAACTTGAAATTTCAATTTGCGAAATAACCGCCTTCGAAACTTCGTCCAAATTGTTTCCAACAATTGCAATCGCGTTCATATATGAGAATATTAACATATTTTTTGATAAAAGTCCAAAAAAAGATTGACAAATTTTTTTCCCATGTTATAATATGAGCACTTTGAATTTATAAACTAAAAGGTGGTGAGATATCATGACAATGGTTAAAGTTGGCGAAAACGAAAGTTTAGACAGCGCATTGAAACGCTTTAAACGTAAATGTCAACGCGATGGAATTATTGGCGACATTCGTAAAAAAGAAGCATATCTTAAACCAAGCGTTAAACGCAAAAAGAAACGCGAAGCCGCAAGAAAACGCGCAAGAAAACGCGGCTAAAATTAAATTAGTAACTAAAAGAAAACGTAAACTTGAAAGTTTGCGTTTTTTTGTTTTTCCCCCCTCTCGCTTAATTCCCCTTAACAACCTTTTTCTCTTAATCCCCTCTCCCCCCCCTTGCAATCTCTTAAACCGCCCCGTCTTCTCCAAAAATTTGGGGGTTGACATTCCCTCAATTCAAATATATAATTAAAGTAACAATTAAAAAAAAAGGAGATTTCTTAATATGAAAAAAGGAGCAAAAATTGCAATTGGAATTATAACCCCTTTTGTTTTTGCAAGTGCAATTATTGGAACATTTTTTGGCGTTAAAGCTGCAAAAGAAAAAGCGTCACAAAACCCAGGTTCGTCCGTTGTAGTAACCCCACAACCAGACAACAAGACAGACGACAACAAAACAGACGACAACAAACAAGACGACCAAAAGCAAGACGACAACAAACAAGACGACCAAAAACAAGATGAAGATAAAAAAACCGAACAAGACTATATGAATGAATGCGACTCTAAACTTAAAACTGCAATTGTTAATGGATTGGCTCAAACAGGTCGACTTAATGCTAAAATCAATTCTTATAGAGTTAACCAATTAACTGGGAAGGTCTATACAAATGTTTCATATGAAGATACGTATGGCGATAAATATACTGAATTTATGACATATGAAACAAATCTAGGCGACATCTCTTCGCTTACATATGAACAAGTAAGTAAGAAAATGGAGGGATTACAATTAACCAATCGTGTTGCATCTTCGGTTTTACAAGAAGCAGTTTCCGAAGAACTTTACAACCAACTTTGCGACTATGTTTTAGATAAAGTTGGTCTTGAAGGCGCTCAAATCCTTAATGCAACTAAATTTAGATCCCATCGCGATGGGTATTATACAAATGTTACTTGCATGAAAAATAATAAAATTTATAATGTTTATGCAAATGTAAACTCTTTTGGCTCCCAAGAAGATCATATTAACAAATTAATGGAAGAAGGAAGAACAAAAGAAATTAAAATCACAAGCGAAGAAAATTTTAAAGAATTCGTAACAGAATCAACAGCACAGGCTTCGGCGCAAAGCAATGTTGTTTATTTCGACATAACCTTTCCAACTTTCGACAGCGAAACAAACAAAGAAACAACAAAAACTTTAACTGTTCGCCAAACAAACGGCAAAGCGGACTATCGCGGCCTTTCCCTTTAGTCTTTTGAAATCCCCTTAAAAACATATTTAAAACATAAGCAGCCTTAAAATTCTTTTGGCTGCTTTTTATTTTCTTTCTCGCCAAAAACTTTTCTTTTTCAACAAAGGGCAAAAATCTTGCTATTTTTGTTTCTTTTAGATATAATAAAGATAATATGAAAAAGAATGTTAAAAAACTTAATAAAAAACTTAAAGCAATTCTTTGCCTTTGCCTTGCTCTTTTGTTTTCGTTTTCGGCTTTTCTTTTTGCAGGGTGCGATAAGGACATTGGCGACATTGGCGGCGGAAGCGGCGGAAGCGGCGGCGGGGAAAATCAAAGAACTTTTTTCGAAAACTATGTTTCAGGAATTGCCGCAGTTTATGCAAACAGCGAGAGCGGCGGCTATAGCGGACTTCCAAATGAAAAAACCGATGAAATGCTAAGGAATATTTCAAATGGATTAATATTTAACTATGGAAGCGGAAATGGTGATACATATAATAAATATTCCGACAATGCTCCATTTTACGATAGCATAAGAATGTTAGTTACAAATGACAATGGATATGCAAAAGAACAAACCAACTTGCCAAATCGTTGGAGTTGGTATTTAAATCCTAATTTGCAAGGGAATAAAAATATTGCTCCAAAAGAAAATGAAACATTTTCAGTTTGGAAGGATAGAATAACAAATAAAAGCGGAAATGAACGTCCAAACGACTGTTTTAACGAGAATTATAATTTTGATATATTTACAGACGCATTTCAAATTGTTTTATATGAAATTATGTTGGGTTATGAACCAACAACACTAAGTATTGATTCAGGCAGCAAAATTAGCCTAAAATCAAATAAAGGTTTAATTCAAGAATTTAATACACCTTATTATTACGTTACAATTAAGTCTTGCAAAAACAATCCAAGTTTAATAGGTCTATATTTACACAAAGAACAAGGTAATGTTTCTTCAAATTTAACGATTGGCGATGAAAATCACACATGGTATTTAGAAGAATATACATATGACAATCCATATATAGATGAGGAAATTGGATTATATAAAGAATCTCTTAAACAAGAATACCTCGAAAAATCGCGCTATGTTGGGTTAACAAAGCAAAATGCAGATAAACTTATCGACTATATTTTAACTGAAATAATTGGAACAGACCTTGTTCTTCTTGATTACAATCAATATAGAAATCAACTAGTTAACTTCCGCGACTATGTTTCAACAATTGCATATCTTGTTTATTCTCAAACCTACGACGGAAGCGACGAAGATTGGGTTTACACTTTCCCAAGCGGAAACTCAACCAAAATAACATATACATTTAACCAAGAGCAAAGAGGAAACGCAAAAACAAAAGGATTACTTAACGAAAGCGAAAGAGGTTCGTTCTCGGCAAAGCCTGCAACATATGTTAAATATTTCCCAGGCGAAAGCTTCTTTGGCGACCCAGACGCAACCGACCAATTTGCCGGCAAGCCATATGCGGAATATCAGTCGATTGTTATTGTTCCTGCAATTTCGGCAGAAACAAGAAAAGACGGCGGAATTAAACTTGAAGCAGGTTTTGTTTTCAATTTCATGAGCCGAAACAAGAACCTTCGAATAATTCCAAAAGTTCGTTATTGCGTTTATAACGAAGAAACGGGAACTCAATTCTTCTATGAATTTGCTGCCGACGAAATCAACTTTAGTGGCGCTCAAAGTTTCGTTAACGCAGCAGGTCAAACGTGCTATGAAGATGATTTTGATTTTGGCGTTGATATTTCAAAACTCGACCCTTCGCTTGTTAAAACGCAAGTTGATTCAACGGGCTATAAAGAAACAACCTACACCGTTGGGTTCTTCAAAAACAAAGAACTTCTCGACAGCGTTGTTGACGAAACAAGACTAACAGAGCAAGAAGGTGTTCAAGATTTCTATAAAGTTGTTGAATCGAAAAACGGACACGGCGGAACAACAGTTTTAAACGAAAAACACATCAAATCGTCGTTCTTTGAAATTGTTTTCGACATTGTTAAGAGCGAAACCGACCCAGAGAACACCGATTATAATTTCAGCCTTGTTCTTTCAAACAGTTTGCTCTACCCAGGAATTTATTAAAACCAAAAACAAAAACACCCCAAAAATTTGAGGGTGTTTTTTTAACTTAAAAACTTGAGGCTTTAAGGAGTTCTTTTTTAAGCCGCTCCAAAATTTTCTTTTCAATCCTTGAAATGTAACTACGAATTAATTTTTATTTGCTTCAAGAAAGTGTGGATAAACTTTTAAGATTTCTTTAGCAATAACTACATTAATTTCTTTTTGATTTGGCTTTAAAAACTGATCTACAAAATCAGTAAACTTGTTTATTTCAACACTTTTTAAAGTGAAGTTATTCTTCTTCTCTCTTTCCGTCAAATTAGTTCTTTTTAAATTTGGAACCTTATCTGTCCTTACGGTAAAATACGAAACTTTAGAAAGTCGGTTTCTGCCTGAATTTTTATAGTTTTTATCAAAGTATTGAATTTCATAAAAATTATTAATAATTTCATGTTTATCAAGAACCATTCCCGTTTCTTCTGCTACCTCTCTTATAATCGCATCCTCTATGTCTTCATTCGGTTCAACATGCCCACCAGGTAACTGACATCCACCACCAGAACAAGCTACTAAAATTTCATTATTTCTTACTATAAAAATCTTAACTCTTGTTTCAAAGATACTTATATCTTCCAATTTAAGGCTATCTTCATTATAAATTTCCTTTAATAGCTTATTGTTCATAATTTTGCACCGATTCATGTGTTTGACACATTCCTTTTAATTCATTAAAACTTATTTTATTACATTTATTTAATGTATCACTCTTTTGCAAAAAAGCAAAACATATTTGTCTATTAAACATTTCAGCATCCTCTAAATGTATAGCATTAAGGTACGCAATCTTCACATTGTCTTTTTCAAAATACTCTTTATTTGAGGTTTGTCCTTTAATACATTTAATTACTTCCCATGGATTTTTTTCAATATCCACATAAAACTGAATCTTTCTATTAGCTTTAATAATATTCCTCATTTCAGTTTTAACTTCCAATAATTTATTAAAAAACTCTTCCCCTTCACCATCCATAATAATTGCAACTCCTACATTCCTTTTATCCGTAAATACAGTTTTATATGTATAAGTTGCAAATTGGGTTCTCTTCAGTTCTTTTAACAATTCTTCGCGATTATCAATTGCGTTTGCTATATCATATTTCCTATATTCAGAACAAAAATTATAATAGTCGTTAATTCTATATAAAGAATGAATTTGTATTTTCTTTTCATGAACAAGTTGACAAAACGTTTTAAAATTAAACTCATTAAAAAAGTCTGGTTTTAAAATAAAAACACCTTTCAATTTTCTCCCTCCTAACAATTTAAAATAATATTATTATCAAAGGATAAGAAGTTTTTTTGATCAATCTTATCCCTAAAAAAATCGGCATCAAAATCTCTTCCAAGCGAATCTTTTAAAACTTCCAAATTTTTTGAAAGAACATTTTTATCCCCAACACCATCAAACCCTAAATGGGAAACATTATTGGCTAAAAAATCTTCAAACAACATCTTATTTTGAGCTTTGCTGTTAAAAATTTGGTAAATACAAAAAACACTTCTCGCTATTTTTTTATTTATTATATAATTCCTTAAATCTTCCGATAGATTAATGTTTGTATCATCAATATTCTGAATCCTTATAACAGGAAACTCATTTTTGCTTATAGCTATTGTTGATCCAACTTCTAAAAAAAGTTTGCCCGAAGTCTTATTATTAGTTATTAAGTTTTCTATAACCTCATCATGGCTTTTAAACCCCTCTTTTCTATTAAACATATATAAATCACCGACTTCATCCACCACTGCTAGAAAACTTAAATTTCCATTAAAATATTTCTTAAAGTTATCTTTTACTATATTTCCACAAGATGAAGATATTTTTTTAAAATATTCCAAAAATGAATTATAAATATTTTCTTCATAATACAAATTTGGTAAGCCTATTGGAGTATATGTTTCTAAGTATTCTTTCTTACAAACAGAATCCCTAAAATCTAATATTTTTTTATAGTAAAATTTTTTAAGTTCCATAGGATTCTCTCTATGAATTGAATTATCAAAAAATATATTCCTTATTTGATAAGAAACACAATCTTCACCTAAAATGCTTGCAGCATCACGAATATAAAGCAAAATTTTTTCAATTTGTAATTCATTAAAGCCTATGTTCTGAAACTGTTTTTCAACTTCTTCATATAGATTGTTATATATAACCCACCTCCAATTCTTATTTTAATTTTTTTATTAATGTATACAGATTTCTTAATACATTTTTTTGTATATGTATTGGCACTCTTTTAATAAATAAATCAGGATCGGTTGCTTCAAGTTCTAGCACATAATATTTGTCATTATTCTTAACAACATCCAATCTATAAAAATTAATGTCTTCATGCTTTAATTCTTTTATAATATTATTTAGAAACTTTAAAAGGCCCAAACTTGGTTTTTCATTATATTCAAATTTTTTTTCATTAATAAAAACACCTGACTTTCGATAAATGCAATATTGAAACTTATTATTAATAATAACACAATCCATTTCCTCTTCTGCTACAGATTCCCAATAAGGTTGTATAATATAATACTGATTTTCATTTTCTATTAAATCTAAATAATCGTTGATTTCTTTCTCCCAATTTCCCAATTTTATAATTTTAGTATCATCTCCACTAGCCGAAATATTAGGTTTTATAACAACTTGACAATTTGTTGAAAACACACTTTCATTTTTTATTTTGTTATATATGTTCCAATTGTTTTTAAGAAGATCATCTTTTGTTACAAATATTGATGGGATAACCGCAATTGAATGGTCTTTCAGCAAGTTATATTGCTTTATTTTTTGTATGTTTTCTTCAACAATTAAAAATTTATTTAGCAAAATTTTACCTAAAATTTCAATTCGTTTAATGCAATTTATAAATTCTTGCCATCTCTTGTGATACCCCCACACAGACCTAATAATAAAAATGTCATATAATTCTATAGCTTCATCTGTCAATTTCTCCCAGGGAACAATTTCACAAAAAAAATAATTTGAGAAATATTCTTTTATTATTAAATCATCTTTGATTTTCCCTGCATATTTTAAAGATGATATTATACATATTCTTTTCATTTCAACCTCTGAATACATTTTTTTAAATAATAAAATGCGGTAATTAAATCTTCATCGCTTAGTGCAAATGTAACTCTGCCTACTATTTCTTTTTTATTTGGCCATGCCATAGATTTACCTATAATAAATTTTATTTTGCCATACTTGTATAAGTATTTTAAAAGTGAAACATCGTCTTTTATTTTAAAATTACCATATTTTTTACCAAGTAATTTAGTAAAATTTAAAATACAGAAAAATCCAGCTGTTGGCTCTAAGTCTTCAAAAAGACTAACTTTTTGAATCCCATCTAGCATATCGATTTTTATATTTGCTTTTTTACATCCAGATTTTATCCTTTCCCTTATTCTATCTTGATATTCTTCATCTATAGATTCAATACCTTCAACTAAGACCTTTAATAGTAAATACTTTGTGAAATATATTGAGTTGAGCTTTTTAAAATATTTTAGGTAATATTTTCTATTTAGCTTTGTATAATTAAAAGCTCCTGCCAACGCTGCCGCTTGAAGAGTTGGAGGCGAATCCATAGTCTGAAACAAACGATTTCTAATCCCTCGTATTACACACTCATTCGCAACAACAACTCCAGTCCTTAGTGCTGCAAACCCATAACATTTGGACAAGCCAAACATAGTGATTACATTATCAAACATACCTTTGCAAGAAGCTGCATAAATTGCCTTCTGATTGCCAGGGAAAACTATATCTCTATATATTAAATCGTCAATTAAAAAAACTCCATTTTCTTTACATACTCTACATAGTTCAAAAAGTAAATCTCTTTTATTTCCATCAATAACAGTTCCTAAAGGATTGTGCGGATTCATATTTAAAAAGCCAACAACACGTGGAGGATTATTTTTATCATCAGCTTTTTCATAAAGCCTTTTATTTATTTTTTTAATCAAAAAATTCAACTCTTTTGGATCAGGTAAAAAATTATTTTCCTTTTTTAAATTTAAAATTTCAACATCAACACCAAGTCTTTCTGGAACAAAAGCAAATAGCCCATAATTTGGTCCAGTCATAATAATTACATCCTTTGGTTTACTAATGGTATCTATTATTAAATTAAAAGCGTGTGTAGAAGAGACAGTAAATATTAAATTGTCATTAAGGATTTCTCTATATGAGCAAAAGCCTTCATTTATAAGGTACTTAATTATTATTTTCTTATATTTGTCATCTCCCATTGCAAGTGGATAATCACTATAATCATCCTGCTTCAAACTCTTCTTTATCATCTTTAAACAAGGTTTGTAGGGCTTAAAATTGAGTGGACTGCCTCCACCTAAACTATTTTTAGGAATATCTTTGTTGTATTCATCTTCCAATTCAAAAATTTTATTTCCATAAATTTTAAATGCCTTATTTATTGGTTCAACAGAATGTGAAAATTCCTTGTGATTTGGATTACAACCAACTGATGGCAAACCTCTTTTCTTACATGCTAATATACTTTTCCTTTCTTTTAAAATATTTACTGCTAAACTATTATTTTCGCTTTCCAACTCTAATTAATCTCCTTTGTTAAATTTTGATGATTTGACAATTTGTTATTATTTATTAAATTTTCATAGTTAGAATTTTTATAAAGAACCAAATCTAACATCTTCTCTAACCATACCTCAACTCGTTTCAGTTGATTAGGTTCCATTTTATAAATTACTTTATCTGCATTTTCTAAGTTGTTGATAACCCCACCAATTTTCTTTTCTCTTTGTATTATTTGCTTATCGTTGATTAAAAGAGTGGGAGAAAATTGAGACCAAATATCAAATAATTTTTTATTTCTTGCTATTTCTTTTGTACTATCAAGATCAGGCCTCAGTTTACAAAATGTTTCTAAGTCAAAAGTTGCTATTGTTTCTAATAAAAAAGTCAACGTATAATTTTTAGTATATACGTTGACATCAATCCCAAAAAAGTCATAAATAGACTTCATTTCTTCAATATTGCAAAAAGCAGCTCCATCTAAAACTCCTCTATCACAAAAAATAAATTTTATATTTTTATTTCTCTCAGCTAATCTTATTGCTGTCTGTTCACGGATAATTTGCATAGCAAGTATAAGCATTTGAATTTGCTTCGAATTAAGTTTTTTCTTAAAATTGCAACTAAATAAATCTCTAGCGGCTTCATTAACGATTAAAATTTGATTATTAGAGACAAATTCTTTTATTATTGTTGTTTTGCCACTACACGCACTGCCAGAAAAAACAATCATTTTCATATTTCTATTATAAATAAACATCCTTCACTTGTCAATACTCAATTTCCCCATAACTTAAAAACTTGAGGCTTTAAGGAGTTCTTTTTTAAGCCGCTCCAAAATTTTCTTTTCAATCCTTGAAATGTAACTTTGGGAAATTCCCATAAGGTCGGCAACTTCTTTTTGAGTTTTTTCCTCTTTTCCCAAAAGTCCAAAGCGCAAAATCATAATTTCCTGTTCTCTTGCGCCAAGTTTTTTAATGCTTTCCCAAAGCAATTGTTTTTCAACGCTTTGGTCAAGTTCTTTCGAAACGCTGTCTTCTTCCGTAAACAAAATGTCTGAAAGCAAAAGTTCGTTTCCGTCGCCGTCGAGGCTTAGCGGCTCGTCGAAACTAACCTCTCCTTTAACGCGGCTTGTTTTTCGAAGTTGCATCAAAATTTCGTTTTCAATGCATCTGCTTGCATATGTTGCAAGTTTAATTTGTTTATCATACTTATAAGTTTGGACGGCTTTAATAAGTCCAATTGCGCCAATTGAAATAAGGTCTTCCAAGTCCAGCCCCGTGTTCTCAAATTTTTTCGCAATGTAAACAACAAGGCGCAAGTTATGTTCAATAAGTTTTTCTTTCGCGCTGTCGTTCCCGTTTGAAAGTTCTTCAAGCAAAATTCGTT
>CALHLT010000014.1:0-10937 GCA_938034555.1 uncultured Bacillota bacterium | reverse complement strand
GTTTGGATGAGCGAGCGTGAGCGTTGTCACGATTTGATTAAAACCGATACCGATTTTGTAGCTTTCGGTTCTGATGTTGACCCGCATGCAATTGAACTTACCGAAAAGAATGCAAAAAATATCAAGGTGGACAAGTTTATTCGTGCTTCCGTTTGTGATGTTGCAAGGTTTAATCCGACAACCGAAAAGGGTACGCTTATCACCAATCCGCCTTACGGCGAAAGAATGCTTGATATTCGCACTGCCGAAAAATTGTATCGTGTTATGGGCGAAAAGTTTGAGCGTAAGCACGGCTGGAGTTACGGCATTATTTCTCCTGATGAGGAATTTGAAAAGTGCTTTGGCAGAAAAGCCGATAAACGCCGTAAACTGTATAACGGTATGATTAAGTGCCAGTATTATATGTATTTTAAATAATAAATGATTTTGACTTCTCTTGTTACCAAGAGAAGTCATTTTGTTTGGACGTGACGATTTTCGCCTGTTTTTTATTTATGCTTGAAGTATAATATGTACTAAACATCGTATATTTTTTAAATAATTTAGTTTTAGCGGGTTAGTAAGAACGCGGTTATAAAAAGGCATAAAAAAAAACGGCGTTAGCCGTTAATTTTTTTTGCGTTATCTAAAAGTTTTGCAAGAGTTGCTTTCTTTGAGTTTGCGCAGTTTTTATGAATAACATTGTCTTTTGCTGCGGTGTCTAAAAGTGAGAACACTTCGCTTAAAAGTTTTTGAGCTTCGTCAAGGTTGTTGTCTTTAACTGCCATTTTATACTTTTTAACATAGGTTGAAATCTTGGATTTAATCATTCTGTTTTCCAAGTTTTTCTTTTCATTAACTCCAACTCTTTTAATTGCTGATTTAATGTTTGGCACGGTCTTTCTCCTTTTTGTTTTCTTACTTTCGAGAGTTTAACACATCTTGCCAAGATTTGCAAGCAAAATTTTCATATTTTCCAAAATTTTTCAAAAACTAGGGATATGAAAAGACGGCTTACAAACTTGTTTGACGAACTTCCAAACTCAAAAAAATCTTTGGAAACAAATTTTGAATATGGAATTAGCGTTTCAAGGAATTTAAAAAGCAAAAATAAGGAAGCAATTGTTAACGTTCCAACATTAAATTTTCTTGGCGCAAAAATTGAAAAATACGTAAAAAAAGTTTTAAAAAATGAACTTAAAAACACCTTTAAAATTGATAAAGCAAAGAATATTTTAGTTGTTGGGCTTGGAAACATAAACATCGAAAACGATGCTCTTGGCCCTAAAACACTTGAAAATTTGCTTGTTTCTCGCGGGCTTAATCTTTCGCCTTCTGTTTGCACGCTTGTTCCAAATGTCCAATCTAACACGGGCATTGAAACATTTGAAACAATTTGTCAAATTTCAAAACTTATTTCGCCAGATTTGGTTATTCTTATCGACGCGTTTGCAACAGTTTCTGTTTCAAGGCTTTGCTCGTGTTTCCAGTTTAGCGAGAAGGGAATTGCCGCCGGAAGCGGGAATAATGGCTCGTCAAAAATAATTTCAAAAGAGGCTCTTGGGGCAAGAAAAGTTTTGTCGATTGGTGTTCCAACTTTAATCTATGCCTCGTCGTTTGCAAAAAACATTTTAAACAAAAAAATTAAAGAAGATTTCAACGCTTTTCCAATGCTAATGCTTTCGCCAACAGACGTTAAAAAAAATGTTGAACTTATTTCAAGAATAATTTCTGGGGCAATCAATGAAACCCTTTTCCCAAACTTTTCGCCAAGCGAAATTAACGCGCTGATTAAATAACTTGTTTAAAAATGGATTTAAAAATGAAAAATCCAAAAATTTTGGCTTGGAAAATCACGGGCGAATTTCAGTTTTTTATCATATATATTTTTATGCAGAAAAAAATTGTTGTTTACGACAGCGGAATTGGAGGGGCAAGCATTCTTAAAGAAATTATGATGCTTTTGCCAAACTATGATTATTTGTATTTTGCCGACACCAAAAATTCGCCATATGGAACAAAAACAAAGGCGGAAATTTTGCACGCTGTTTTAAATAACGTCCTTTCGCTTAACAAAAACGGGGGAATTGGACTTTTAGTTCTTGCGTGCAACACGGCAACAAGCGTTTGCTGCAAAATTCTTCGAAACATTTTTTCCTTTCCAGTTGTTGGAGTTGAGCCGGCAATTAAAAAAGCCGTTGATGAAGGGTTTAATAAAATTGCAATCCTTGCAACGCCTCAAACGCTTAAAAGCAACGATTTAATTCAAAAATACATTAAAAATTCTAAGGGTGAAAGAGAAATTTCAAAAGTTGCCTTGAGCGAACTTGCCTCTTTAATTGACGAAAACACGGCCGATTTCAACCGTGTTTTGCCATATCTTTCCAAAAAGCTTAAAGGGCTTAAACCGTCTTGCGTTGTTGTTGGCTGCACGCACTATAACTTTGTTAAAAAGCAAATTCAAACAGTTTTGCCAGATGCAAAGATAATCTCTTGCGAAAGAGCAGTTGCCTTGCAAGTTCAGCGCGTCCTGGCTGGATGTAATTTGTGCTTAACAAACGGGAGTTTGAAAATTATTTTAAGCAGAAGAAACCGTAAACTCAGCCGTTTTCTAAAAACCTATTTGTCTTTCGCCTAGCCCCATAGCACATTCCGCCCAAAAACCAAATTAAGTTTGGATTTAGTTGTTGAGGTTGAGGGCAAAAAGGCGGCGTTTGCTCATAGCAAGGGCAATCGTTAAAACAAGGTCTTTCAAAGCCCGGAACAATAACGCAACTTGGAGGGCAGGAAAACCTTGGGCAAGGCGTCACGCTGCAAAATGGTTTAAGCGTGCAAAATGGACGATTAACATAGAAACAATCGAAGCGATTTGAACAAAAACTTTGCATATTTTCCTCCTTGCTTCATTCTATGTTATTTTTTGTTTTTGAGTTAAAAAAAGAGCAAACATTTTGCTCTTTTAAATTTTAATCTCAACAAGTTTGTTCCCAACAAGGTCGCAAGAAGTTAAATAATATTTAACGCCGTTAAGTTCATACAGGAAATTTGTTCGGCTTTTTGTTCCATGCAAATGACCATATGAAACAGCGCTTACGCCGTATTTTTCAAAAAGTTTTGTAAATTCGCTTGGCTCGCGCTTTATGTTGAAAGGAGGATAGTGGATTAATGCAATAATTTTTGCATCTGTTCCTTGCTCTTTAAGTCTAAGTTGTTCGTCTTTTGCGCTTTGAAGGGAAAGTTCAAGCCTAATTATTTCGCGCTTGTAAATCTTTTCGTCTTCTTCGGTTTTGGAAGTCCCTTCTGGAACTTGCCATCCGCGCGTTCCGCAAAATATGTAGTTTCCAAGAGTTATGTGGTCGTTTTGAAGGGCATAGAAATTGTTTGGCAAAAGGCTTCGAACGCCCGAAATGCTTTTCCACCAATAATCGTGGTTCCCTCTTATCATAATTTTATTTCCGGGAAGAGGGGAGAGAAAATCGATGTCGGGTTTTGCGTCTTCAAGTTTCATTGCCCAACTTATGTCGCCAGAGATTAAAACGACATCGTTTTCGGAAACTTTTTCTTTCCAATCTGCAACAATTGTTTCAATATAGTTGTCCCAAGCCGGCCCAAAAATGTCCATTGGTTTGGGATTGTTAATGCTAAGATGAAGGTCGCTTATTGAAAAAACTTTCATTTTTCTCCTTGAATTAGAATTGTCTTGCAATTTCGCTAACAAGTTTCATGTCGCATTTTCCGGCATATTCTGTTTTAAAAAGTTTCATAACATTTCCAATCGATTTGTCGGCAAGGGCAGAGATTATTTCGCGAATTTCGGTTTCGCTCATCATTTTTGGAAGATATTTTTCCAAAATTGATTTTTGAGCAAGAATGTTTGCTTGCTCAACTTTATTGCCAACTTTTTCATAGTTTTCGGCTTCTTCGGTTAATTCTTTAATTGTTTTTTGAAGAATTTGAACCATGTCTGCATCGTTTAAAACTTCGCCTTTTTCGCGCTTTTTAATTGTTTCAAGCATAGCCTTGTTTGAAACAATTCCATAAATTGTTCTTGCGTTTGTGTCCTTGTTTTTTAAAGCCTCGATGTTTGCTTTTTTAATGTCGTCTAAAATCATTTTTGTTTTTTCTCCTTTTTAAGTTTTTTCTTTTCAAGAGAAAGTTCGAAATCTTGGAGTTCTTTTTCTTCAAACTTTCTGCTTTCTTCTTCAAGAGCCCATTTTTTCTTTGTCCATTCAAATTTCTTGTTGCCGCGGAAATAGTCGTATGCCATAACAACAAGGCCTTGGATAATGTAGATATAGTATGTGAAGAAACGCCAAATTAACATTGCCCAGAACAAGTTTCCGCCAATTCCAAAGAGATTTGCGAAAAGAACCGAGAACGAAAGTTCGCTTGCTCCTGTTCCTCCTGGAAGAGGGAAGAAGCTTGACGCAAGGTCAACCATAACGCAATAGACAAAAATTTGCCCGAAAAGTTCGAAATGGAAGCCATAGAACGATGCGTGAATTAAGAATGGAAGAGAGTAGATGCAAAATAGATTTAAAACTGTAATTCCAAAAATTGAGAAGAAAGTTTTTGGATCTTTTGCATAAACCTTCATGGTTGTTTGATAGTCGCTAACAGTGCGTTGAACTTTCATATAGTGCTTGTCGTAGTTCTTTAAAATTCTCATTTTGCAAAGCAATTTTAAAGTTCCTGAAACAAGTTTGTCGCCAATTTTTTTGCTGATTGAAATAAATCCAACAAGGAAAATAACAAAAGCGTTAAGCGCAAAGCCAACCCAGCTTGTTGCCGTAACAACAGTTGCTCCTGTTCCTTCGTTTGGAAGAGTTATTCCAATAATCATAACAATAAGTGCAAAAGCAATGTAGGTTATTTGTTGCAAAACATATTTCCCCATGCAAACCGAAAGGGAATCCGACCCTTTAAGCCCTCGTTTGTTCATATACATAACTTGGAAGGGTTGTCCGCCTGTTGCAAGAGGGGTTATGCTGTCGTAGTAACGTCCAAGAGCGGTAACTTTATAGGCAAGAACGGGACGGTTAACTTTGCACGTTTTTCGTATTAAAACCCAAAATTTTGCCGATTCGCAAAACATAATTAAAGCAAAACAAACAATAACAAGAAGGAAAATTTCCCAATGTATGTTAGCAATTAAAACCGAAAAAGGAGCAACCTCGGAATTATCGGTTAAAAGTTGATATGTTAAAATTCCCGCAACAACAAGAATGTTGATAATAAAGCCAATAAGACTTGTCCATTTTTTCTTTTTGGATTTTTGCGCCTTAACAGCCTCTTCTGCTTCTTCAAGTTGTTGCTCTTCGCTTGGAAGAATAATTTTTGGCTCTTGTTTGGCTTCTTCTTTTTTTTCTTCGGAAGGTTTTGCTTCTTCCTTAGTTTCCTTGCTTTCGCTTGAAGCGGAGAAGCGAGCTTTGTTTTTTAACCCATGCTTAAAAAAACGCGAATGTTCTTTTGAGTTTTCTTCATTCTCTTTTTGTTCTAAAACCTCAAGTTGAACTTCTTTTGCCTCTGCTTCGGCAATGTTTTCATTTTTCAAAACCGCATTTTCGCCTTCATTTTGAGCATTTGAAGGCAATTGCGCTTCTTCAATTGATTGTTCGAGGGTTATTTGTTCATATTTCCCCTTGGATTTTGTATTTGGAAAGAAATCAGGAGTTGGAATCTCTTGGTTAGGTGATTTTTTTGCTGCTAATTTCTTGTTTTGGTTTTTCATGCAAGTTCTATTCTAACAAAAATAAACTTTTTGTCAAACTAAAATAACGTTTAAAGATAAAATATATATTAATAAAACCCGCGGGGGGAGAAATTTGACCGCGAGTTTTAAAGTTTTTTGTCGATTAATTTTTTAAAGCGTCCTAGGAAAGTTGGTGCTCGGCTTTCGAACGTTTAAGGATGTAGGCAAGTTCATAAATATCGCCCGCGCCCAAAATTAAAATGCAATCATAGTTTTTGTAAATTTTAAGAACTTCGTTTTTTGCATCGTCAAACGTTTCAAAATAACTTATATATTTTTGGTTAATCTGACCAAATTTAATTTCCTCATAAGTTCGGTTAAATTGAACATTTTGTTGCTTAAACTCATTTTGGTCGAAATAACTAAGTTGCCTTTGCCCGAAATTTGGATTTTTCAAAAGCAGTTTTTCATAAAGCGCTTTTGCCGACGCACTTTTGTCCTCTTCTTCTCTTGCCGGGTATGTTTTAAACAGCATAAGCCCGTCAGTTTCGTCAAATGCGGTTAAAAATTCCTTAAAAAGTTTTTTAGTTCGCGAGAAAGTGTGTGGCTGGAAAACAGTTAAAACTTTTCCAAACATTTTTGCTTGAGAAATAACTTTTGATATTTCTGTTGGATGATGTGCGTAGTCATGAATAACAATTGTGTTTTCAAGTCTTGTTATTTTTTCGAAGCGGCGTTTAACGCCAGAAAAATGTCTTATTGCTTTTTTAATTGTTGAAGTTTTAATTTTAAAGTAGGTTGCAACGGTGCAAGCAACAAGGGCGTTTTTAACGTTATGTTGACCCGAAAAATTTGTTTGAATTGATGCTTTCATAAGCCCGTTTTCATAAAAATCGAACTTATAGCCGATGCTTGTTTTTTTAATATTTTTGGCAGAATAGATTGCCGATGTTTTTTCATTTTTTAGGATGTAGTCGTAGTCGCTGTTTTTGAAAATTTTAGTTTTTGAATTGTTTAAAAAACAGTTAAAACTGTGTTTAATTGCGGTTAAGTTTTTGAAAAAATCAAGATGGTCGGGTTCAATGTTTAAAACAACGCCAACAGTTGGGTTTAAGGTTAAGAAACTGTTTTTATATTCGCAAGCTTCAGTTATGAAATATTTTTTGTTTCCAATCAAAAAACTGCTTCCGTTTCTTTTCAAAACGCCGCCAACATGAACCGTTGGTTTAAGATTTGCCTCAATAAAAATTTCGCTGATTAACGCGGAAGTTGTTGTTTTTCCGTGGGTTCCGCTAATTGCAATAACATTTTTAAATTCTTTGCTAACATTTCCAAGAAATTCGGCTCTTGTTAGGATTTTTTTCTTGTTTTGTTTTGCCCAAACAAGTTCGGGGTTGTCCTCGGAAATTGCTCCTGTAACAACAACTAGATTGGGCTTGAAAGATTTAATGTTTTCTTCCTTATGCCCAATAAAATATGGAATGATGAAATTATCAAGGGTTTTAAGACTTTCGCCTTCCATCATATCGCTTCCGCAAACCTTGTTGCCTTTTGCTGCTGCAATTGCGGCAAGAGAACTCATGCTAATTCCGCCAATTCCAATGAAATAGATTCTTTTTGCCATATTATAACTTATGAAAATGGGCTTAAATTTGTTTGGAAAATTCAAAAGAAAATGATAGAATAATTTTGGTTTTAGTTAAAAACTATGCTAGAAAACAAAAAAAGGATGGAATAAAAAATTGAAAATCACAGACGTTAGAGTTAGACTTGTTGAAAAAGATGGGAGCAAACTTAGAGCAGTTGCATCAATGACAATTGACGAATGCTTTGTTGTTCACGACATTAAAATTATTGAAGGAAAAGAAGGCTATTTCATTTCAATGCCAAGCAGAAAAACTCCAGATGGGGAATATAGAGACATTGTTCACCCAATTAACACAGAAACACGCGAACAAGTTGTTGCTGAAGTTTTGAAAGCTTTTGAAAAAGCAGAAAAAGAAGCCGAATAATAAAATATATTAGGGCGCTGCTGCTCGATGGATTTAAGGAGAAAAATGAAGTCGCAAACAAATGCACGCAGATTTATTAATGCCTATAACAAAATTGACTATGCAATTAGGGTTCAACATGATTTTAAAAGAAGCATGAGTTTTTCCGAGGTCGTTAGAAAGGCAGTTCCTCTTAACTATATCGTAAGAAAATATGAGGACGACCTTGTTGACTATGGAAGACTTCGCAATGCCATAATCCATAAGAGCAACGACGAATATGTAATTGCCGAACCACATGAGGAAATTGTTGAAAAAATCGAGCATATTTGCGATTTAATAACAACACCTCCAAAAGCGGTTGAGGCAATTCAAGATAACAACGTTCTTTGCGTTCAAAACGATGTTGTTGTTAAAGATGTTATCCAACTTATTGCAACCTCAAAATTCAGTAATATCCCTGTTTATGAAAAAGGGGGATTAATTGGCGTTGCAAATGGCCAAAGAATTTTGGACGAAATTGGAAAACAAATTGCAAGCGGAAATAGTATTGATAAATTTATTGCTGAAACAAAAATTGAAGAAATTTTGAACGCATCAAACAATCTTAACTATTATGAGGTTGTTTCAAAAGATGCAACAATTGAAGAAGTTTTAAATTTGTTTACTAAAAATCGAAAACTTATTGCCGTTTTAATAACAAAAACGGGAACTTTAAACGAAACACCAATTGGAATTGTAACATCTGCCGATGTAATTTCTCTTAACGACATTTTGGACAATTATTAGTTAAAACAACCAATTAAATTTAATAATTTTGAAATTAACATAAAAAAGGAACTTTGCTTTTAATTTGCATTGTTCCTTTTTTTTGCCAGGTTCAAAAAACCTTGGCTTCTAAAGTTACTTTTTGTGTTTTGCGCTAACTAGGCATGTATTATTTATGTTCTGTGTTAACTTTTTTTTGGGGGGTATCTTGTGTTGAGGACTTGCATTAACTTGGGGGGTATAAATAAAAAAGATTTTGCTTTCGCAGTAAGCAATAAATAAGTAATAAAAAAAACCGCAATATGCGGTTTTTTTAGTTTTCTTTTGCAGCTTTTGTTTTTGCTTTCTTTCCTGTTAAATCGCGAAGATAATAAAGTTTTGCTCTTCTTGCGCGTCCACGGCGTGTTACTTCAACATGGTCAATTAAAGGGCTGTGGTATGGGAATGTTCTTTCAACGCCAATTCCGTATGAAATTCTTCTAACAGTAAATGTTTCGCGAACTGAACCATTGCGTTTTGCAATCACAACGCCTTCATAAGCTTGAATACGCTCTTTATCGCCTTCTTTAATTTTAACGAAAACTTTAACAGTGTCCCCAACGTTGAATGGAGCAATTTCGTCTTTTCTAAGATTTTCGTTTTCAATTGTGTCGATAATGTTCATTAGCTTTTCCTCCTTACTAAACATAGCGTTCATGTTTGATTAAACAGCGGACCGCTCGAAGCCAAGCATATTTATATCATAATTTTAATTTAAAAACAAGTGTTTTTTGCCAAATTCCTAAAAAATTTTTTTGTTTCATTTTTGTTTTGAACAAAACCCTTTTTTGTTTATACTATAAACATAAATTATTAAACGCAAAAGAGGAAAAGTTATGCTTTCAAAAATCAAATGCTATGGACTTAACGGAATTGATGGCTTCATCGTTTCAACCGAGGTTGACATTTCAATTGGACTTCCTGGGTTCGACATCGTTGGTCTTGGCGACACAGCAATTAAAGAAAGCAAAGAGCGCGTTAAATCTGCAATTCGTAACTCTGGCTTTTCCTATCCAATTAACAAAATAACCGTTAATCTTGCGCCTGCAAACACCAAGAAGGAAGGGCCTCTTTTCGACCTTTCAATTGCGGTTGGAATTCTTGCCGCAAGCAATCAAGTTCCAATTGAAGCGTGCAAAGACATAATTTTCCTTGGGGAACTTTCCTTGGACGGGGGAGTTCGCCATATTAACGGCGTTTTGCCAATTTTAATTTCTGCAAGAAAAGAAGGACATAAAAAATTCATTATTCCTTTTGAAAACACAAAAGAAGCAAGTTTTATTGACGGAATTGAGGTTTATCCCGTTAAAAACTTGAAAGAAGTTGTTAATTTTTTGCAAGGCGAAATTCAAATTAAACCTGTTGAAACAACAAACTATGAAAACTTTTTTAGGTCGCACCGCGAGGCGCTAGACTTTAAGTTTGTTAAGGGGCAAGCAAGCGCAAAACGCGCTCTTGAAATTGCCGCTGCGGGCGGGCACAACATTTTGATGATTGGGCCTCCTGGAAGCGGAAAAACAATGCTTGCAAAGTGTTTTCCAACAATTCTGCCAGACTTAACTTTCGACGAAGCCCTTGAAGTTACAAAAATTCACAGCGTTGCCGGAACTCTCGACAGCCGCGAAGGAATTATTTGCGAGCGCCCTTTCAGAAGTCCGCACCACACGGCTTCGCTTGTTAGTTTAACAGGAGGCGGCAGACATTCCAAGCCGGGCGAAATTAGCCTTGCGCATAACGGAGTTTTGTTTTTGGACGAAATGCCAGAATATGGACGAAGCGCAATTGAAGCTTTGCGTCAACCTCTTGAAGACGGTGTTATAACTGTTGCAAGAGCGGAAGCAACAGTAACTTATCCTGCAAATTTCATTCTTATTGCAAGTATGAACCCTTGCCCTTGCGGACATTATGGCTCGAAGGACGGCGAATGCAAATGCACGCAAAGTCAAATCCATAAATATCTTGGAAAACTTTCGGGCCCGCTTATGGACAGAATCGACCTTCACATTGAGGTTGATAACGTAACATATGACGAGTTAACAAGCAAATCGTCGAACGAAGAATGTTCGGCAGACATCAAAAAACGCGTTGATAAAGCGCGCGAAATTCAACTTTCGCGTTTTAAAAACGAAAAAATATTCTCAAATGCAAGCATGGGCGTTAAACAATGCAATGAATATTGCCAACTTGACGAAACATGCGAAAAACTTTTGAAAGAAGCGTTTGAAAAACTTAAACTTTCCGCCCGCGCGCACAACAGAATTTTGAAGGTTGCAAGAACAATTGCAGACCTTGAAGGAAGCGAAAAAATTTGTTTTAATCATCTTGCCGAGGCAATTCAATATCGTTCTCTTGATAAAAAATATTGGCAGTAAGAAAAAATAAAAATTTCTTAACTGATTTTTAAAATTGCAACACTAAATAGTAATTTTTTGAAACGTGTTTGACGCAAAGCTTCAAAAATTGCTTAG
>CALHLT010000013.1:0-32793 GCA_938034555.1 uncultured Bacillota bacterium | reverse complement strand
GGTGCTGTGCCTTGGCACTGCACCGCGACGGATGAGGGCAGCCCGCTAACAGCGGGCTTAACCTCGGCACGCACTTTGGCAAATTTTGTGCACGGCGCGGGAGCTGCTCTTGCCTTCCCCTTGGGGAAGGTGGCGCGGTGCTGCGCTTTTGCGCTGCACCGTGACGGATGAGGGCAGCCCGCTAAAGGCGGGCTTAACTTCTGCGGTTTACTCCTTTGCAAATTCTGCGCCCATAAGGGCGCGGCAATCGTAACATTTTTGAAATTTAACAAGCGAAAGTCCAACTGCAACATCTTGAAATTCTTTCGTGTTGTTTTGTCCAAGCGAAACGCAAAAATTTTCAACTTCGCAAACAAGCATTTTGCTTTGCCCAGTTGCCGTTCCATAAGTTATGTAATGGCTGTTTTCAATTTCATTTTCGTCAATTTTTTTTGTTATGATTTTTTCAAACGGAACATCAAAAATTTTGCTAAAAACCGAAAGTTCAACAATCAAAACTGGTTTTTTTGAAATTGGATCGAAAAGTGCATTCCCGCTGTCTAGAAAAACATCAAACTTTGTTGTTTTGCCTTTGTTCGAAATTTCGCCCTGAAAAATGAAATTCCCAATGAGTTTTCGTCGTCCAACCGCTTTAATAACCCTTGCAATTCCAAAACAAACAAGCGAGCACATAAGAAGAACAACTCCAACAGGAAGTTCCATTTCATAGACGGTTAGAAATCCGTTTTCCATTTTCCCGCCAAAGAGAAAAACAATTCCCATGCACGCCCCGCCAACCGCCGCGGTCATAATTAAAAAAACCGAAAAGGCAAGCGCATTTTTCTTAAAGCCATTTGTTTTAAGCCCAAGCCTTGCAATAACGAGCCCAAGAAGAACCTTATAGGCAATCATAAGCCAAGTTGGAAGCGAAAGAAGAGGCGTTATAAACGAGAAAATTGCTCCAAAGCAAGCTGCAATAAAGAGCCGAAGTTTCCTTTTTTCAAGTCGCAAAACAAGCGCGGAAAGATATAGAATTAGAAAGTTGATAACAATATTGTCAATCAAAACATATTCAACAACAATTTCCACATATTTATTATACAAGGCTTTGCATTGCGCCTGGGAAAAATATAATGAAAAAAGGCAGCCGTTTTTGCCACCTTTTGTCGATTATCTGTTTTTCAAACTTTCAATTTTCTATACTAATTTTTGCTGCAAATTTCATGCTTTAATTTTCGTTTTAACATATTTTTGTAATGTTAAAGGCTAAAATTTTGGGTTGCTTTTGGCAACATTCAATAGTTGTATTTTTCCAAAAAACTAAATTAATTTGCAAAAACACTTAAAAACAACTAAAAATCCTAATTTTTCACCAATTTTCTTGTTTTTTCGCAATAGTTTTATTTAAGACGATATATAACATCGGAAAGATATTGCCCGCTTCGAAGTTCAATTTTGTTATCGGTTTTAACATCGTCAAGCATTTGAATGAATGTGTCCCAATTCTTAATAAATTTAGTTATATATTCTTTTGAGTTGCCTCTTCGAATAAACCTTTGAATATACTCGTCGCGGCAATTGCGTCTTGGATAAACAAGGTAGAATTTTGTTCGCCTTGAAAGAAGTTCGCTAATAACCATGCTGTGGGTTGAAAGAAAAACATAGTCATAGTCTTTTGAAAGGCTTTCGGCAATGTCGCAATAAACCTTTTCCCAGCCGTCGTTCTTTCTAAAATATGACGAAGAAAGGTCAAAAACACGCTTTCTTGCCAAACTTGGGTCATGCTCTAAAAACCCGGTTTTTCCAATTCCGGCAAACCCGCAAATAATAATTCCTTTCTTTTCCCTATCGCTCCAAAGTCCCATTTTTTCGCTCCTTTGATATGTATAGTATAAATTTTTAGCGTCATTATGTCAAGAAAACAATTTGTTAATTTAATAAGGAATGATATACTTATAAGTAGATAAAGGAGAAAAAATGGAAATTGTTTTAATTGCGCTTATTAGCGTTTTAATTATTTTAAACATCATAACAATTTTTGTTTTAGCAAAACAAAAGCAAAACAACAATCTTGAGAAAGAATTCCGAAGCGTTAAGGAAGATTTAACACTTGGGCTTAAAGCCACGCGCGAAGAAATTAATGTTGTTTTAGGAAACAGAATTGACGGTTTTTCTCGCGCAAACGAAGAAAAACTTGAAGCAATACGAACCGCTGTTGAAGATAAACTTGGAACAATTCAAAAGGAAAACACCGAAAAACTTGAACAAATGCGCCAAACTGTTGACGAAAAACTTCACGACACCCTTGAAAAACGCCTTGGCGAATCGTTTAAACTTGTAAGCGACCGTCTTGAATCGGTTTACAAAGGACTTGGCGAAATGCAAAACCTTGCCGTTGGCGTTGGCGACCTTAAAAAAGTTCTTTCCGATGTTAAAACCCGCGGAACATGGGGCGAAATTCGTCTTGGGAACATTTTGGAACAATATTTAACACCCGACCAATATGAAAGAAATGTTAAACTTAAACCACGAACAAAAGATTTTGTTGAGTTCGCAATTAAAATTCCAAGCAAGGTTGGTAACAGTTTTGTGATGCTCCCTGTCGACAGTAAGTATCCCGTTGAGGATTACAACCGACTTTTGGAAGCCGAAGAAAAAGGCAACAAAGAAGAAGTTGCAGCCGCACGAAAAGCACTTGCCGCAAGCATTAAACGAAGCGCGGGCGAAATTCGAGATAAGTATATTAACCCACCTTTAACAACTGATTTTGGCGTTATGTTCCTTCCAATTGAAAGTTTGTTTTGCGAAGTTTTGAAAAACACATCTCTTTGCGAAACCCTCCAACGCGACTATAAAGTTACCATTGCAGGCCCAACAACACTAACCGCTTTCATCAACAGTTTGCAACTTGGATTCCATGCGCTTGCAATTGAAAAACAAACAAGCGAAGTTTGGAAAATCTTAACAACTGTTAAAGTTGAATTTAACAAGTTTGGCGACATTCTTGCAAAAACAAACAAGAAACTTCAAGAAGTTGCAAACACAATGAAAGATGCCGAAAGCAAAACAAGAAACATTCAAACAAAACTTGGAAAAGTTGACACTCTTGCGTTCTCGCAAAACGAAGTTCCAGTTCTAGATTCAATTCAACCTTCAAAGGAAAACGAAGACGAAATTGAAATTGAATCTGACAGCGACAACGAATAAATTTGAGAACATAACGAAAAAAACAAGCAAAAATGCTTGTTTTTTTATTGTTTTTTCTTTATTCTGTTGTTTTTTGTTCATATTTAACAGCATCGCTAAGTTTAACGGAAACAACTTTTGAAACACCTTTTTCTTCCATTGTAACTCCGTAAAGCGAATCGGCAAGTTCCATTGTTGGTTTCTTGTGGGTTATAACAATGAACTGAGTGTCGCTTGAGAACTTACGCAAATATTGTGCAAATCTATAAACATTCGCTTCGTCCAAAGCTGCCTCAATTTCATCGAGCAAACAGAATGGCATTGGGCGAAGTTTCAAAATCGCAAACAAAATTGCAATTGCAGTAAGCGCTTTCTCCCCTCCGCTAAGAAGCGAGTTTGAAGAAAGTTTTTTCCCAGGTGGCTCTGCCAAAATTTCAACTCCGGCTTCCAAAACATTTTCGCTTCCAATAAGTTCAAGTTTTGCGTTTCCGCCTCCAAAAAGTTCGCGGAAAGTGATTTTGAAGTTTTCGTTAATTTTGTTGAACTCTTCTGTAAATCTTGTTCTCATTTCTGTTGAAAGTTCGTCGATGATTTGAAGAAGTTCGTCTTGCGCTTTGTTAAGGTCGTCAACTTGACCTGCAAGCGCATCATATCTTTCGCTTAAAATCTTCGAATCTTCAATTGCGGCAACGTTGATATAACCAAGACGAGAAATTTCTTTTTTAATTCTCGTAATTTCCGCAAGACCTTTGTTAAGATTGAATTCCTCATCGCGAAGAGCCAAACACGCATTATAATCAAGTTCGTATTCTTCCAAAATTTTGTCTTGCATTGTGTCGATATCTGTGTCGACCTTGCTAATTTTAAATTCCTCGTTAAGTTTTTTCTCGTTAATCTTGTTAACTTCTGCCATAAGGAAAGTTCTTTTTTCTTCAAGTTCTTTAAGACTTTGTTGCAAACCAACTTTGTTTTCATCAAGTTGTTTTTGTTCTTTTTTAAGGTTTTCAAGTTTTTGTTTTGCTTCCGCATTTGTTGCATTTTCAATTTGCCATGCAACCAAATCTTCGGCATCCTCAACACTTTTTGTGTTATGTTCAAACTCAACTTGTGCAATTTCTTGTTTACGCTCGGAATCTGTAAGTTGCGCGTCAAGACGCTCAAGTTCTTGGGTTGTTCCCATAATTTCGCTTGTTATCGAAGCAATGTTAACCCTAATTTCAGTTAGTTGTTTGCTAAATTTTTCGCGTTCTTCTTTAAGTTCGTTAAATCTTGATTGACGCTTTGCAATTGCTTCGTTTGCGCCTTCTTTGCTTGCGCCTGCTGCATTTTCAAGATTTTCAATGTTTTGAATTTCGCGGGAAATAACTTCAATTTTGTTTGTTGCAATAATTTTTGAATTATTAAGCCCGTCAAGTTCGGTTTTGTATGAAGAAATTAAAGTTTCAACAGCCAAAAGTTTTTCATTTTCTTTTGCAATTTCAACTTCCAATTCTTTTTGTTTCGCAGAAATAAATTCAAATTGTTTAATTAAAGTTGAAAGTTCTTGTTTTTTTGCTTTAATTTTTTCGTCGCCCGTTGCGAAAAGTTCTTTAAGTTTTTCAATTTCCTCGCCAAGCGTTTTAATTTCGCGGTCGCGGCTTATAAGGTTAACTGCTTCGCTCTTTTTGCTTCCGCCTGTCATCGACCCTTGTGGATTAATAACATCGCCGTCGAGAGTTACAATTTTAAATCCAAATCTTGCGTTTTGCGCAAGTTTAATTGCAGTGTCCAAATTATTAACAATAACAGTTGCGCCAAGAAGGTTTGCAATAACATTATCAATTGACGAATCAAAGGAAATAAGGTCTTTTGCAATCCCAAAACACCCGTCGGTTCGAAGCAAATTCTTTTCCTCTTGCGAAAGGTTTCTTGGTTTCATTGATGTTATTGGAAGGAATGTTGCGCGTCCAAATTGGCGCTCTTTCAAAAATTCGATAAGACTTTTTGCGTCGTGTTCATCTTTTGTTACGATGTTTTGAAGAGCATTCCCAAGCGCAGTTTCAATTGCTGTTTCATATTTTTCTGGAACAGTTATAAGCGACGCCAAAACGCCAACCATTTTTTTCGAGAATTGTTCGTTTCTTTCGGCTTCTTTCAAAAGTTTTTTAACGCTTCCCGCATAGCCTTCGTGTTCGGCTTGCATTTCTTCCAAAATTCTTTTTCGGTTTTCATAAACCTGAATTTTTGTTCCGCAATTTTGAACTTCGCGCTCAAGATTTGAAAGTTCGTCTTGAACTCGATTTGTTTCAAGTTTACCTTTCAAAACAACATCAAGTTGTTCTTTATTTTGCGCTGAAAGGTTGCTTGCACGCTTTGAAATTTCATCTTTAACAGCGTTTTGTTCGGTAAGTTTGTCGCCAAGAAGCGAAATTCTTGATTCAATTTCCGAAAGCGAAGTTTTGCTTGCTTCGCATTCCGCCAAAAGACGAGAGGAATTGGATTTAATGTTTGTTAATTGGTCAAGCGCGTTAAACATTTCTTGTTGAGAACTTTCGGCTTCATCTTCGTTTAAGTTAAGTTCGTCAACAACTTTCAAATATTCTCTTGAAACGTTTTCTTCTTGTTTTTTAAGATTGTCAAGTTGTTCGTTTGTTTCGGAAAGATGGGAAGCGCGTTCCTCAATTTGTTTTTTGATTGCGCTGTTAAGGTTGTTATAGTTCTCAATGTCAAGCGCCAAACGATTGTTTTGTTCTTTCAAGAACTTAATTCTTTCGCGAACAACGTTTGTTTCGCCAACTTGTTTTTCCAAACTAACTGTTAAATTAAGAATGCTCTCATGAAGTCTTTCGGTTGTTTTATCAATTGCTTCAATGCTTGCCATGTTGTTTGAATAACTTTCAACAACGTTTTCAAGTTCTTCTTGGCGAAGTTCAAGTTCTTCGTTAATTGCATCAAGTCTGCTTGAAATTTTTGCCTTCATGTCGTGCGCATTTTCATATTGATAGATATACGCATTAACTTCCAAATTCTTTAAAACTTCTTTAAGTTCAAGGAATTTTTTTGCATCTTCGCTTTGTTTTTTCAAAGGCCCAAGTTGTCTTTCAATTTCATCAATAACAAGTTGAATTTTTAAAATGTTGTCTTTTGTTCTTTCAAGTTTTCTTTCCGCTTCAACTTTGCGCGATTTATATTTTGAAATTCCCGCTGCATCTTCAAAAATTGAGCGGCGATCTTCTGGTTTTGAGGAAAGAATTTTTCCAACTTGGTCTTGCCCAATAATTGAATAGCCATCTTTTCCAAGCCCCGAATCGTAAAGTAAATTTGTTATGTCTTTCAAACGGCAAGGTGCTTTGTTTAAAAGATATTCACTTTCGCCGCTTCGATATAATTTTCTTGTTATTGCAATTTCGTCGAATTCATAGTTGAAAAAACGGTCGCTATTATCAAAAGTCATTGTAACTTCGCAATATGACAAACTTTTTCTCTTTTCTGTTCCGGCAAAAATAACATCTTGCATGGAAGAACCACGAAGAGTTTTTGAACTTTGTTCGCCCAAAACCCATCGAATTGCATCTGCAACATTACTTTTCCCACAGCCGTTTGGCCCAACAATTGCCGTAACGCCGTCGTCAAACTTAATTTCAACCCTGTCGGCAAACGATTTGAATCCCGCAAGGTCGAGTTCCTTAAAATTCATAGTTGTTTTCCTTCATGTTTTTTAGCAAAGATTAAGGTTAATATTTTGCAAGGATATATTATCACAAATCTCGTTATTTTGCAAGCAAAAAGGCGTTTTTTAAACGCCTTTTGTTTTTGCTTTTTTAATGATAAAATGAATGTCTTTTTATTTAAAAATTTTATTTGTTTTCAAGTTCTTCAAGGTTCAACTTTGCAATTGCTTGTTCAATTTTTTCGTTCAAATTTTTTGACGAAAGAGTTATAACTTCGTCAATTGAAGCCTCAATTGCCTTTGCCTTGCTTGAGCCATGAGATTTAATAATAAGTTTTTTGCATCCAAGGAACGGACTTCCACCATAGACATTAAAATCGAATTTCTTTTTAAGACTTTTAAACGCACCAAGCATGAAAACAGAGCCAAGACGCGAGAAAAAGTTGGATTTAATTGCCTTTTTAACCTCGCCCATCATAAGTTTGAGCGCCCCTTCTGTTGATTTAAGAAGAACATTTCCCGCATAGCCGTCGCAAACAACAACATCATATTTCCCGCTCATAATGTCGCGCGCTTCCATGTTCCCAACGAAGTTTATGTCAAGTTTTTTCAAAAGAGGGAAAACTTCGTGGCAAAGTTCATTGCCCTTATGGTCTTCTGTTCCAACGCTTAAAAGCGCAATTCTTGGATTTTCTTTTCCAAAACGCTCTTTATAATATTCATTTGCCATAAGCGCGAAATGAACAAGATTAATTGGTTTGCTGTCCATGTTTGCGCCGCAATCGGCAATTAAAACATAGCCGCCCTCTTTTGTTGGCAAAAACGGACAAAGCATTGGACGTGAAACACCTTTAATTCGTCCAATTCTTAAAAATCCACCTGCCAAAATTGCGCCTGTGTTCCCTGCGGAAACAAGGCCAACAACGTCATTTTGCGAGCGCAAAATTTCAAAGGCAACAGCAAGCGAACTGTTTTTCTTCTCTTTAATTGCAACCGTTGGAACATCGTCGTTTGTTATTTCATCAGGAGCCGAAACAATTTCTGTTCTGTCTTTATCGAATTTTAAGCCCGATAAAACATTGTTAATTTCGTCTTCCTTTCCGCAAAAAATAATTCCTAAATCTTTATATTTTTTTTGCGCATCAATTGCGCCTTTAACAATTTCATTTGGCGCATTATCTCCGCCCAAAGCATCAACAACAACTTTCAATTTGCGTTCCTCCAAAATTCAATAACTTGATTTTATCAAATTATTTCTGTTTTTCAAAATAAAAAAGCCACTAACCAAGTTAGTGGCAATAAATCAACTTAAATGTTTAGAAATCTAAACCCATTTCATTTTCAGAAGTTTTACATCCGCCAAAGGACATTTGAGCAAGCGCAGCCAATGTTTTTGAATCGATTCTATCTTTAATTGAAACGTTTGCCTTTTCCAAAACAGATTTAAGTTCTTTTCTAATGTCTTCTTTTGTTGTTCCTTCTTGAACACCTGCTGAAATTATTTTTGCACTGCTGAAAGTGTTTAAAATTAAATTACTTTGATTACTAATTTGTTGTCTTGCTTTTTTAGCGCCATAGTCTAATGCCATTTTTAAGCCTCCGTTTTTGCTTTCTTGACCATATAATATCACAATAAACGCAATTTGTAAATACCTTTTTGCAAAAATTTTTTTGATGAATTTTGCGGAATTTTTTCTACATTTTTTCTGGAATTTCAATTGCAATAAGCTGCGCAAAAATTCCAAGTGCTTTTCGAACAACTTTAAGAAGAGTTAAAAGCGAAGCGCGTCTTTTTTCATCCTTTTCGCCAAGAATTTTTGTTTTGTTATAAAGCGCGCTGAAATTTGTTGCAAGAACATATGCGCTTTGAACAAAAATGTTTGGTGCAAATTGCAAATATGCACTTTTAACATCTTGCGAGAATTTTAAAAGCGAAATAATTAAATCTTTTTCCTCCTTTGTTTCAACGTTAAAGGTTGGAACAAAATTTCCCGCTTTATTTAAAATTGAGTCAATTCTAACCGCGCAATATTGCATATACGGGCCAGTTTTCCCCTCAAAACTTGAAAATTTATCAACATCAAAAACATAATCTTTTACTGGAAAATTAATTAAATCGCCAAATTTTAACGCGCAAATTCCAATTTTTTTCGATAAATTTTCAATTTCCTCTTCATTTGAAACTTTTTCGCTTTGCAAAATCTTTTCTTTGCATGCGTTTTCAATAAGCGAAATTAAATCGGAAAGATACATCGTTCCGCCGTCGCGCGTTTTAAACGGCTTTCCATCTGCCCCGTTAACCGTTCCAAAAGGAATGTGGACAAAATCAATTCCTTCGCCAATTCCAGAAAGTTTGCAAACACGGAAAACTTGCGCAAAGTGCATGCTTTGACGGTTGTCTGTTAAATAAACAATTTTGTTTGGATTAAATTCGTTTTTTCTTGCAACAATTGTTGCAAGTTCGGTTGTTGCATAAAGTTCCGCCCCTGCGCTTGAACGAACAATAACAGGTGGCATCGGGCTGTTATCGTCTTCTTTTGCAACATTAACAATTTCTGCGCCGTCGCTTTTTTCAATTAAATTTTTTGAATTTAAAATTTCAAAAACCTTTCCAACAAACGCATCGGCATCGCTTTCGCCATACCATCTTTCAAAGTTAACGTTAAGTTGGGCATAAATCTTTTTAATTGCGTTAACGGAAATTTCGCGAATTTCTTTCCAAATGTCGTAGTAACCCTTTTCTTTTGCTTGAAGTTTAACGGTTATTTCTTGCGCGCGTTTCTTAAATTCTTCGTCAACTTTTGCCTTTTGTGCGCTTTCTGGATATATTTTCTCAAGATTTTCTTCGGTTAGAACCGGTTTTTCGCCTTCGCTAGTGAAATAATAGCGGCTGTCAAATTTATCCATAATTCCTGCAATTGTAAGCCCCATTTGAAGTCCCCAATCGCCAAGGTGGACATCGCCAATTGTTTCGTTACCCATAAAATTTGAAAGGTTTTTAAGTGTTTGACCAATAACCGCGCTTCGAAGGTGTCCAACATGAAGAGGTTTTGCAACATTTGGGCCGCCATAGTCGAGAACAACTTTTTCGCCGTTAACTTTTTCAATTCCACAGCGCTCGTCCGAAAATAAATTTTCCAAAATATTGTCAAATGCTTTGTTTGTTAGTTTAAAGTTTAAAAACCCGCCAACTGCAAACGCTTCAAAATTTTCGCTTTTCAAATTTTCTGCAAGTTCGCTTGCAATCATTGCAGGCGCTTTATGAAGAACTTTTGCAAGAGAAAAAGCAATGTTAGACTGGAAATCGGAAATTTCTGGGCGATCGGAAAAAATTATTGTTGCTTTTTCTTCCGCACCAAATTTCTTAACTAACTCATCAACTTTTTGCTCAATTTCACTTGTTAAATTCATCTTTTCTCCTAAATTTCTCGTCTTGCTTCCAACGCTTTTGCAAGGGTTATTTCATCGGCAAATTCAAGTTCGCTTCCCATCGAAATTCCTTGCGCCAGGCGCGTTACTTTAACGCCAAGAGGTTTAAGAAGTTTTGCAATATACATTGCTGTTGCATCCCCTTCAACATCTGGGTTTGTTGCCATGATAACTTCTTGTGTTCCATATTTGTTAATTCTTTCAAGAAGTTCCTTAATTCGAATGTCGTTGGGCCCTCTTCCTTCAAGAGGACTTATTGTTCCATGCAAAACATGATAAACGCCGTCGAACGCGCGCGCTTTTTCCATTGCAACAACATCTTTTGGTTCTTTAACAACGCAAATTGTTTTTGGATTTCTTGTTTTGCAAATTGGGCAAATTTCTTCGTCGGTGAAATTTCCGCATTCCTTGCAATAGCCAACTTTTTGTTTTGCTTGCAAGATTGCATCAGAAAAATTTTCCGCATATTCTAAATCGGAATTTATAACTTTATATGCATATCTTTGAGCTGTTTTTGCGCCAACGCCTGGAAGAGTTCGAAACGCAGCAACAAGCCTTTCAAGAGCCTCAATTTCGTTCATCTTACATCAGCCCCGGAACAGAAGGTGTGTTTTCTTTTTCAATCTTTTCAATTTGACTTGTTGCATCATTAATTGCAGCAATAATAAGGTCTTGAAGCATCTCAACATCGTCTGGGTCAACAATTTCTTGTTTGATTGAAAGCGATTTAAGTTTTTTATCGCCTGTCATAACAACTTCAACCATTCCGCCGCCAGATTTTGCAACAAATTCGGTGCTGTTAAGTTCCTCTTTTGCCTTTTCCATGTCTTCTTGCATCTTTTGTGCTTGCTTCATAAGTTGCTGCATGTTAAATCCGCCGCCGAAGCCGCCCATTCCTCCAAATCCGCCTTTATATCCACCCATAAATTCTCCTTTTATTGTTTAATAGATTAACATAAACAAACAAAAATGTAAAACTAAAAATTTGTTTGTTGAACTTTTATTCTTCGTTTTCCGTCTTTGCGGCGCTTTCATCTCCCATTTCAAGCACGCAAGGCTTATTTTTGCTTTCGTTTTCCTTTAAAACTTGTTTGCCTTCCCCGCTATTTTCTTCCATTTCGCTTAAAGAGTTTTCTTCTTCAAGTTTATTTTCAATGTTTAAAGAAGAACTTTCCCCGCTTAATTTTTTGCCGTTTTCAATGCTATTTAACTCGTTTTGGGGTTGAATTAAATTTTCATTGCTCGAATTATTTTCAAGATTTACCCTATTTTGTTTAGCGCAATCCAAAACCTTTCCCGCTGGAACAACTTGCGTTAAAACAAGAAGCTTAAGTCCGCCGCAAATTGCAAGCGCAATTCCAATTGTTGGAACAGCCAAGCAAATTGCCGCAATTGGAATTGAAGTAAGTTTTCGATATGTGTCCTTCATCGCAAAAAGCCGCGCACTGTTCTTTTCATGGTTTCCATTAGCATAAAAAGCCGTGTCGAAGGGAACAAGATGAAATGGGGTTGCAAGCCCCAAAACCCCAGCCAAAATGCAAGCAAGCCAAACAACATTAACAAATGAAATTGCAATTGTTGCTCCCGCAGCAAGAACAATTGAAACAGAGCCAATAATTTTCCAGTCAATCTTTTTAAGAAGCCATGCAATAAGCAAACTTCCAATTAGGTTTGTAACTGAAATTATAATTTTAATTACAGCTGCTGAAACAAAGGTTGAAAACGCAACATATGCGTTTAAAACGAAGAAAACATCAAGAATTGTAACAACTCCAACAAGCCCTTCGCAAACCCAAGGATAGTAGTTTTTGAAAGGATTGAATTTTTGTTTTGGCTTAGCGGTTTCATTTTGAGTTTTTTCAACTTCCAATTTCGCTTCTTCCGCTGGCTTTTGTTCTTTATAAAGGAAGAAGAAAACTGTTGTTAAAACAACATAAATAATAATTCCCGCAAGAGAAACCCATTTTGAATCGAACCTATCTAAAATAAATGCGCTTGCAAGAAGAAAAACAACGCCACCAAGATAGTCGAATGCTTGAATGAAACTTTGGGTTTTAGGATTTGAACTTTGTTTAAGTTTTCCAATTAAAACCCCAAGCGGACATGCGCCAAACGAGTTAACAAGCCCGTTTAAAACTGAAAACAAAATCATAAAAAGCAAACTGTCCATTTCAAAAAAGAAAAGCGAAAACATTGCAAGATATGGAATTGAACGCAAAAGCAAAGAAATTTTTGGATATTTCGCAAAAAATTTGTTTAAAAGAACATTTGTTAAAATTTGAACTAATGAATATATCATCATGTAATACATTACATACGACAATTTTCCAGATGATTTATAGATAAAAACTGCGCCAAATGCTTTAATCATAGATTCGCAAATTGTGCTTGCGCAGCGATAGAACCCAACTCCAAGGAAATTTCTCTTTTCAATTTTTTCGTTTGTCAATTTTGTTTTTCCTTTATTCAACAATCAAATTATCTTTAAATTTATCTTTCAAAAACTCAATATCTTTCAAAACTTTTTCGTCTTTTGGTTCAACTTTTTTAATTGCAAAGCCCAAATTAATTCCCAAATATCTTAGCGCGCGTTTAATGCTTAAAATGTTTTGGTCGTTTGCAATAAGGTTATATAAATATTCTTTTTCGGTTTTTGCAACAAGGTTTTCGCCTTCAATTTCAACCTCTTCAATTTCCCCACAAGAAACAAAAAGAGCCGCTTCCCCGCTTTCACGAAGACGCGTTAAAAGTTTTCCCCAAACTTGTTTTGGAGAGTAGTTATCTTTTTTTGCCTTAAAATTTAGTTTTTTTTTGAGCCATCTTCGCCCATGATTGCTTTAACAGTTGCAACTTCAACAAGTGTTCTTGGGCTAAGCGCATATTTTAAATCGGCTTCAATTTCCGAAAAATTCTTCATAAGGAACATAAGCGCTTCTTCCGAAACTTTTTCGGCTTGTTCTTCCATTCTTTTAATTGTTTCGTTTGGAAGGCTAAGAATTTCGGCCGCATTTTTTGAAGACTTAACAACAAGCAAGTTACGGAAATGAACCGTTAAATCTTTTGCGAAAACAGAAATGTTAATTCCGCCTTTAACCGCTTCGTCAATAACTTCAAACGCTTTTCCGGTGTTCCCCTCAAAAATTGCGGTTGCGAAATCGAAAAGTTTGTCTTGGTTTGTTGCGCCAAGCATTGAAAGTGCATTTGAATAGCTTGCAACTCCGCCGCCAAGCGAAACAACAGCGTCGGCAATTGAAAGCATGTCGCGAACGCTTCCTTGCGCAGCAGAAACAATAAGGTCAACAGCCTCGTCCTCAAAGTTAATTTTTTCTTTATTAAAAATTGAAATTAAGTGTTTTTTAAGTTCAACTGGTGAAATAAGTTTAAAATCAAATTTCAAGCAGCGTGAAAGAATTGTTTGTGGAAGTTTGTGTGGTTCGGTTGTTCCAAGAATGAAAACAACATGCGCTGGTGGCTCTTCCAAGGTTTTTAAAAGAGCGTTAAAAGCGCTGTCGGTTAACATATGAACTTCGTCGATGATATATACTTTATATTTCCCGTTTGTTGGAAGAAATTTAACTTTTTCGCGAATTTCTCTAACTTCGTCAACTCTGTTGTTTGACGCAGCATCAATTTCAACAATATCCATGTTGTTTGGAGCAGCAAGCGCTTTGCAAACTTCGCATTCATAGCAAGGCGACCCATTAACTGGCGAAAGACAGTTAACCGCGCGCGCAAAAATTCTTGCAACGCTTGTTTTTCCCGTTCCCCTGCTCCCCGAGAAAAGGTAGGCATGGGAAATTTCCCCTTTCATAACTTGATTTGAAAGAGTTCTTGTTATGTGGTTTTGCCCAATAACTTCGTCAAATGTGTTTGGTCGATATTTTCTATATAATGCTTGATACATATTTTTAGTATACACCGCCGCCCTTGTTTTTCAAAGTCTTTTAGAAAAAATTATTTCAAATTTTTCCCCTTTTATTTTGCATGGAATTTTTAATTGCAAAAAAATGTTTAATATATTATTATTAAAAAAGAAAACTAACATAAAGAGGGAAAGAAAATGAAAGCACTTGGGAAAACACTTCTTGCAATACTCATTATTGCGCTTATTGGCGGCGGAGTTTATCTTGGCGTTTTTAGGCGCGACCTTTTCGTTCAAGCAACCTACACTGTTACATACACTTGCGAAGACGAAAGTTTTGAAACAAAAACTGTTAAAGTTAAATCTGGGGAAACACTTGACCTTCCAATGCAAACGCGCGACGGCTACACTTTCGAAGGTTGGTTTAACGGCGACGTTAAATGGACAAACGACATGCCAGTTAAAGGCGACATGACGCTTAAAGCGAAATGGTCAATTAAAAACCTTCTAATTTCGTTTCAAAACGGCGAGGACACTTTCTCAAACAACTTCTCTCTTGGCGAGGCTCTCCCAGTTTTAACAAAAGAAGGCTATAACTTCGACGGCTGGTTCACGGCGCTTGAAGGCGGCGAAAAAATTGAAGTTGCAAGCGCAGACCTTGCAAATGTAACTCTTTATTCAAGATTTTCATTAATAACCTATTCAATAACCTACATTCTTGACGGCGGAACAGAAACAACAAATCCAACTTCGTTCACTTCCGAAACTCCAACGTTCACACTTGCCTCTCCAACAAAAGAAAACAATGTTTTTGAGGGCTGGAGCGGAACTGGAATTGACGGAATTTCAAAAACCGTGACAGTTAGAAAAGGAACAAAACAAAATCTTGTTTTCACGGCAAATTGGGTTCCAGAAAAAGTTCAAATTTCGTTTGTTGTTGACGGAAAGAAAATCAGCAAAACTACAACTCTTCAATATGGCGAAACACTTGCAAGCATTTCGCTTAGCGCAGAAAGCCTTGGACTTTCTGGCTACACATTAAGCGAGTTTTACAGCGACAGTTCCTTGCAAACAAAACAAAGTTTAACAACACCTTTAAAAAGGGATACTATTCTCTATCTTTCCTCAACCTACATCATTGAAAACAGTTTCTATAACTATCTTTCAAAATTCAAAGCAGCTTCCGGAACAATTGAAATTGGAAGTTTTAACGAACTTGTTTCTTGGGTTGATTATGTTCTTTTCAACAACATAACTTCAAGCAAAGCAATAACCGCATCGTTAACCTATAAAACTTTCCCGTCAACAAGTAAACTTTTAACCGAAGTTTCGTCCGCAATAAGCCAATCAACATTTTCCTATAAAAACACGGGCTATGCATATTGGAACGGAAACACCAAGAATGTTAAAATTTACATTAACAGCGACATGACAAACGAAGCGCAAAAAGTTTACGACGAAAGCCGCACGGGCGTTCTTGCGCAAGCAACCTATGCGCTTTCAAATTTCACAAAAACTCGTTCCGATTCCTTTAACGATTTCAACATTAATAATGTAACAAAAACACTTGAAGTTTCAACCTCCAACCAACTTGTTTACGCTCTTGAAAAAGGACTTAAACCTGTTTGCGTTCCAGGTTCGAAAGCAGAAACAATTTATGAAAAAGCAAAATCAATTTTAAGAGATATTTGCAGCGACGACATGACAAATGTTGAAAAAGTTCGCGCAATTTATGAATGGATTATTTTAAACAATTCCTACGACCATAAGGCAGCCGACGAAATCACAGGGAACAACTGGTTTGAATACGACTCTTGGTTTGCAGAAGGTGTTTTTATTAGCAAAAAGGCCGTTTGCGATGGAATTTGCAAAGCGTTCTTAATTATGGCAAAAATTGAAGGAATTCCAACAATTCGCGTAACTGGAAACGCCCACGCATGGAACAAGGTGTATCTTAACGGGGCTTGGTTTGGAGTTGACGCAACTCATGGCGACCTTTCGGTTAACGGAAGTTATGAAGCCCTAACCTACACAAGTTTCCTCTTCACCGACGAATATAAACAAAACACTGGGTTCACTTCGGAAGAATATCCAAACATTGTTGCAAACACCGTTGCCGATGTTTATGGAAACATTAAATTTGACAACAACGGCAAATCCTTCGACCTTTTAATTGGAAGCATAAGCGAATTCGACAACCTTTTAAGTTACATTAAAGCAAACGTTCGCTCTTCGGTCTACACATTTGAAATTGCAATTGACCCTTCAGGCAGCGTAACCGCCTCTCAACTCTATTCCAGATTTAGCCTTTCAATGAGTTCTTCATTCTCTCGAATTGAGAAGACAAATTCCGCAGGAAACAAAGTTATCATGTTTATTAAAAACTAACTTTATTTAATTAAAAAAGAAACTTCGCAGATTTTGCAAAGTTTCTTTTTTTATATTTAGTTCTCAATAACTTCGGAGTTTTTTCTTGAGAATTGGCTTTCATAAAGTTCTTTATAGAACCCGCCTTTTTTCATTAATGTTTTATGCGTTCCGCTTTCAATTATGTTTCCATCTTTCATAACAAGAATTAAATTTGCATTTTTAATTGTTGAAAGTCTGTGGGCAATAACGAAACTTGTTCTTCCTTGCGTAAGTTTGTCCATTGCCTTTTGAATTTGAATTTCGGTTCTGGTGTCAACATTGCTTGTTGCCTCGTCCAAAATTAACATTGGGCAATTTTGAATCATTGCTCTTGCAATTGTTAAAAGTTGTTTTTGCCCCGCCGAAATTGTTGTTTGATTGTCCAAAACTGTGTCATATCCGTTTGGCAATGTTCGAACAAAGTGATCAAAATCAATTGCCTTGCAAGCCGCAACAACTTCTTCGTCGGAAACATTTTCTTTGCTGTAAACAATGTTTTCTTTAACTGTTCCGTCGAAAACCCATGTGTCTTGCAAAACCATGCTGAACAAACTGTGGACTGTTTCGCGCGAAAGTTTTTTCGTTGAAACGCCGTCAATCAAAATTTCGCCGCTGTCAATTTCATAGAACCTCATAAGAAGGTTAACAAGCGTTGTTTTTCCCGCTCCAGTTGGGCCAACAATTGCAACCTTTTGCCCCGCTTTAACTTTTGCAGAGAAATCGTGGATTATTGTTTTATCTTTATCATAGCCAAAGCAAACATTTTTAAATTCAACATCGCCTTTAACTTTTCTAAGTTTTTTCTTTCTTGGGCTTTCATTTTCAAGTTCTTTTTCATCCAAGAACTCGAAAACTCTTTCGCTTGCCGCCGTCATCGATTGAACATACGACGCAATTTGCGCAAAATCGGTTAATGTGTTCGAGAACAAGCGAACATAAATTATGAACGAAACAATAACACCAAAATCCATTTTGCCTTGCGCAACCAAAACTGCTCCAACAACGCAAACAACAACATAGCCAAGGTTTCCAATGAATGTCATAAGAGGCATCATAAGTCCTGAAAGAAACTGGCTTTTCCATGCGTTTTTACGAAGTTTTTTGTTAATTTCGGAAAATTCTTCAATTGCTTTTTCTTTGTTCCCATATGCTCTAACAATGCTAAGTCCAGAATAGTTTTCTTCAACATATCCGTTAAGTTTTCCTAGTTCGGCTTGTTGAGCCATGAAATATTTTTGCGACTTTGCCATAATAACAGCCATAACCCCAAAGCCAATAAGCGACGAACCAATTGCTGCAAACGCCATAATCCAGTTTGTTATAAACATCATAACAATTGAACCAATGAGCAAAATAACAGCGCTAATAAAACTAGAAACAGTGTTGTTAAGCGAAGAAGAAATTAAATCGATATCGTTTGTAACGCGGCTTAAAACATCGCCAGTTGGAGTTGAATCTAAAAATTTAAGTGGAAGACGATTGATTTTCTTTGAAATATCTGTTCTTAAATTTTTACTTATTTTTTGCGAAAATTGAACCATTAAAAAATTTTCAAAATACCAAAAAACACCAACAAAAACATATAAACAAACAAGAAAAATTCCAAGCTTTGTTATTTTTTCAAGGTCAATTCCCTCTGGCGAAAACATCCCATCTGAAATTAAGTTCGCAATATCGCCAACTTTTCCAGGGCCCCAAAGAGCCGCCAAAGTTGAAGCAATTGAAAAAACAAGAGCGATTATTATAACTGGAAGATATTTTTTGCAATACTTAAAAAGTTTCAACAAACTTGCTTTTGGATTTTTTGCTTTGTTTGGATTAGAATTACCTCTCATTCAAGTTCCTCCTTGCTAAGTTGGGAAAGAGCAATTTCGCGATAGACCTTGCAATTTTGCATAAGTTCTTTGTGCGTTCCCTGCCCAACAACTTGTCCTTTTTCCAAAACAATGATCTCATCGGCATTAAGAATTGTTCCAATTCTTTGCGCAACAATAAGATTTGTTGTTTTTGAATTCTTTTTAAGCGCAGTTCGAAGTTTCTTGTCTGTTCGATAGTCAAGAGCTGAGAAACTGTCGTCAAAAATCATAATTTCAGGCTTTTTTGCAAGCGCGCGAGCAATTGAAAGACGTTGTTTTTGTCCGCCCGAAAGATTGCTCCCCGCTTGCGTAATTTCTGCGTCAAGCCCGCCTTTTTCTTTAATTATGTTTCCGCCTTGCGCAATTTCAAGCGCTTTTTCAACTTCTTCGTCGGTTAAGTTTTGCGAATCTTTTCCATAAGCAATGTTGCTTCGAATTGTTCCGCTGAAAATGACCGCACGTTGAGAAACATAGCCAATTTTTTTGTTAAGTTGGTCGAAAGTGTAGTCTTTAATGTTGTTCCCGTCAATCAAAATTTCGCCTTCTGTTGCGTCATAAAATCTTGGAACAAGGTTAATTAAAGTGCTTTTTCCGCTTCCCGTTGAACCAATGAACGCAACGGTTTGTCCTTTCTTTGCTTTAAAGTTAACATTTTGCAAAACGTATGCATCGGCGCCTGGATATTTGAACCCAACATTTCTAAATTCAATTTCGCCTTCGCCTTTTGCTTCCGCTCCCTTGCCTTCGCAAACTTCCGATTTGCTAGATAAAACTTCGCTAATTCTTCTTCCCGAAACAATTGCTCTTGGCAACATAATGAAAACCATAATAAGCATAACAAAGCCCGCAACAACAAGCATTGCATACGACATGAAAACAACCATGTCCGAGAAAAGCCCAAGTTTTTCGCCAGATGTTGCTTGCGAAATTATGAGCGCGCCAATCCAATAGATTGCAAGGCTTAAACAGTTTGTTAAAGTAACCATGAAAGGATTTAAAACCGAGAAAGCGCGGCCAGTGAAAAGTTGCGTCCTAGTTAACGTGTCGTTTGCTTTTTCAAATTTATTTTCTTCAAATTTTTCCGCGTTGTATGCTCTAACAACTCTAACGCCAGTAAGTCCTTCGCGAGTTACATTGTTAAGCGCGTCAATTTGTTTTTGAACTTTTCTAAATCTTGGAATTACGAAAATGATAAGTAATGTTACAACAACTAAGATAAGTCCAACAGCAACCGCAGTTGTAACTGTCCATTGCCAACTTTTGCCGGAAATTACGCAAATTGCCCAAATTGCCATGATTGGCGCTTTAATGAGCGATTGCATTCCCATTGCCAAAAAGTTTTGAATTTGAGTTATGTCGTTTGTTGTTCTTGTTATAAGCGATGGAACAGAAAATTTCTTTGTTTCATCTTCCGAAAGGTTTTGAATTGCAACAAAAACTTTTTCACGAAGTTTTGCCGCAAATCCAGTTGCAACCTTTGAAACGCAAAAACCAACTATTGCCGAAACAATTGCATCAGCAAGCGCGCACGAAAGCATGAAAGCGCCTTGAATTAAAATTTCCGAAACGCTTCCACCTGTTTGAATTAATGTTGTAATTTGGCTCATGAATTCTGGAATTTTCAAGTTAAGCCAAACACAGCCCGCAATAAGCCCCGCGCTAAGAACCATTAAAATCCAGTCTTTAACTCCTAAATATTTGAATAGTTTAAACAAAGTAGTTCCTCCTGTTAAATCTTTACTATTTTATATGTAGATTTAATTTATTAAAATATTTATATAGCACCAAAAAAATTTTTTTGCAAGAAGTTTTTTAAATTTTTTTATACTATTTTTATAATAACTTTAATTATATTTTCAAATAAATAATTATTTGTTAAAAAAGCGAAAATTCATTTTTTATTTGCTAAAAAATATAATTTTCATATTAAAATCCTTTGAAAATATTTGATAACGAATTTAAAATATGCAAGATAATTTAAAAAGTTTCCATCTTAATTTTTTAACATTGAAAAACACTAAATTTTGTGATATAATATAAATTATGGAAACAAAAGTTGTTATTTTCGATTTTGACGGAACGCTTAGTTCAAGCGACGGCTCATGCAGCTGGGCGCGTGTTTGGAAAGCGCTTGACGACATTGAAACAGATAAAAAGTTTTATCATATGTTTGCTTCGGGCGAAATTGACGACGCAACTTGGCTTAAACTTATTGAAGAAAGATTCCGTGAACTTAACCTTCGAAAATCGCTTTGCTCATCTCTTGCAAACGAAATTAAACTTATCCCAGGAATCAAAGAAACTTTCAATCTTTTAAACCAAAACAATGTTAAGATATATGTTCTTTCGGGCGGGGTTCGAAACCTAATTGAAATTGCGCTTTTCCCCCACGAAAAATATATTTCGCGAATTGAAGGCTATCAATTTATTTTTGACGGCGAAAATTTCTCAAAAATTGAAAAAGCAAACGAGCCTTTTGACGATAAACACAAATATGTTGACCAAATTAAAAAAGAAAATGACATTTCGGGCAACGAAATTCTTTTTGTTGGGAACGGCGCAAACGACCAAACAGTTTATTTAACTGGCGCGCGAACTCTTTGCATAAATCCCGACGACGCAGATTACACAAATAAAAAATATTGGAATAATTACATTAAAAATTGCAAAAATTTAACGGAAATAATTAAATATTTATAAAAAAAATAGCAAATAATTGCTATTTTTTATTTTTTTATTAATTTTTTAGTATTTTTAAATTATTTTTATTTTAATCTAATTTAAAATCTCTAATTCCCCATCTAGGGTCTGTTATGCGTTTAACGGGTTTGTCTTTTGTTTTTTTTATTTTTAAAAGCATTTTCTATTTTTAATTTTCTTCGCACAGCAAAAACCTATCAATTTAATTTAAATGTTTTTTTAGACGAAAATATGAACGCTTCGCCTTAACAAAATGATTTAAATTATATTAAAAAAATTATTAAATAACGAAAATTGAATTTGAAATTTCCGTTTTTTTGATGTATTATATATATAATGAAAATTTCATGGAAAAAAGTTGATAAAAACGACCAAATTTTGATTGAAAGTTGGATGTCGAACATCGACCGACATAATCTTTGCATGGAACAGCAAGATTGGGCAACAACCGCTCGCGGAATTAATGAATGCTTGAAAGATATGAAAAACGGAGAATTTTTTGAAATTCTGGGCTTTGTTGGCTCAAAACCCGCTATTGCCATGATGCTTGGAATTGAAGAATCCGGCAATGCACTTAATCTATATAACGTTATTCTTAATCCTCTTTTCCGCGGGCGCGGAATTGGAAGCCAAGCAATTGCCGAAGTTTTTGGAAATGAAAATGCTTTAATTCTTAAAAAAACATATTCGCAAATAAAAGTTTACACGCGTCCAGAAAATCAAGCAATGAAAAAGATTCTTCTTTCGCAAGGCTTTTCAGTCCCAATCCAAGACGGCGATTTCTTGTTTTATAAAAAGGATCTCATCAAAAACAACTCAAACGAACAAGGCAAATAACTCGCCTTGTTTTTTTATTTTCGCATCCATGTAAGAAGCCGCTTGTTTCTGCATGTCCAAGTTTCATGGCTTAATTTGTTTCATTTGGTCGCAAAAAAAATACTTAAAAGATTGTTATAATTTTCAAATTTTCCTTGCTCTCCAATTACGCAAAGAAAATTGTATTTCCCATTTCAAACAAGCAATTTCCTCTAAACGCAAAAAAATTGACTATGAAAATTTTTAGTGTTAAAATATTTTTATATAAGAAAATCTCTTTTTGCCCCACGATATTTTGGCTTAGCAAAGAGCAATATTTTTATGTTTTAAAATTGGCAAAAACCACATTTCCAAATTAAAAAAATTTCACAATTACAAGTGTTAACCCTTCAAAAATACTCAAAAAAAATCAAAATTTTAAAAGGAGAACCAATGAAACTCATCTTAACAAGTTGCATGGATTTATATTATAAAGATGAAGACGGCAAAAGAATTGCACAAAATTTTGGCAACAAAAACGGAATTTTGGATTTGATTAAAAAATTAACACCAAAACAAGAAAATTTTGTTTTTGTTGCAAGCGACGAATCTAATTTCGACGTAACAGATGTTTACGCAAACGCCACTTTTGATTCTTTTAAAATCACATATCCTTTTAAAAATTACTTTATTTTAGACGGCAGAACAGAAGAAAAGACAAAGGAATTTATTGAAAAGGCCGATTTAATTTTTTTGTGTGGCGGCCATGTTCCAACGCAAAACCAATTTTTCCAAAAGATTAATTTAAGAGAAATAATTAAAAACTCTCATGCGTTAATTATTGGTCAAAGCGCAGGCTCAATGAACTCCGCCGAAATTGTTTATGCCCAACCCGAACTTGAAGGAGAATCAATTAATCCGCTTTTCAAAAGATACATTAAAGGTTTAGGCTTAACCAACATAAGCATTCTCCCCCACTTTGAGGAGCGCTTAAACGATGTGCTCGACGGCAAAAATGTCTTAAAAGAAATTTCAATTCCCGACAGCATGGTTCGCCCATTCATTGCCTACTCCGACGGCGCTTACATTTTCGATAATGGAACATCTCAATACATTTACGGAAAAGCATATTTGTTTGAAAATGGAAACTATCGTCAAATTTCAAAAGACGAAGCCATAACCGACATCACAGCCTTAACCAAAGAAAAATTTTCCAGTAATAGTTAAAGGAGAGAAAATGACTTTTAAAGAAATAAAAACTCCAGAGCAATTAATGAAATATTTAGACCAAAATTTTAAATATGGCGTTATCGATAATAATGGGAACAAATATTATAACAGCAACACCAATAAATTCCAGCGTATTTGCGAAACACAATGGGAATTGCGTTCGGTTGAAGAAATGTTGAAAGATGGCGTTGGACATTGTTATGACCAAGTTGAAATTGAAAGAGAATGGTTTAGTAAAAATGGATATAATGTAAAAACATTTTGGATTTCCGCTTATCAAGATGGAATTCAGAACTCAGGTTTTTGCCACACATATTTGATGTATCAAGATAATGACACATGGAAAATTTTTGAACATTCGGATTTTTCAAATAAAGGCATTTTTACATTTAAAAGCATCAGCGACGCCGTAAAATGGCAAGCTAAACATCAAATTAAATTTGCCGAAAGTTGTGTTAAACCTTTAAAAGAATATGTAACTTGCATAAAAGAATATAACAAACCTCCAACATATGTAAATATGCAAGAATTTTCACAATTTATTGATAAATCAAAAGATTATGTGATATAATTTCAAACACGCAGCCGTAGCTCAGCTGGATAGAGCAATCGCCTCCTAAGCGATAGGTCGGAAGTTCGAATCTTCTCGGTTGCACCAATTTATATTGAAAAATGAATTATTTTTGAAAGAGGAACATTTATTGCTATGTTCTTTTTTTAGTTTTTTTTGAAATAATTTTTAAGCAAAAGGCCTTATTTAAATTTAAAAAATTAATTTTGGACTAAAAAATTTTTTGGACAAGTTTTTGCAAAACGATAAAAAACTTCGCTTAAAACGAAGTTTTTTATTGTTTATTGGTTATTTTTTTGAAGTTGGTGGCATTGGAGGTCTTGGCGGCAAGACAATTCTTATCGGCGTTTTTAAAGAATTATTTTCGCCATTCATTTTTCTTGCTGCCTCGTTTTTATTTTCTCCCCGTTTTTTGCTTCCCTCCACTTTTTGGCTTGCGTCCTCTTTTATACTCTCTTCCTCTTTTTTGCTTGCTTCCTCCTTTCCACTTTTCTCCTCTTTTTTGCTTGCTTCCTCTTTCCCTCTTTTTTCCTCCTCTGCTGGCTGTTCAATCTCTTGCTTAACTTGCGACATTGCCGGATTTGGCTGCAAAACAATTCTTTGTGGAATTTCTGCGGAATATTTCTCAACCATTTTTTTATTTTCTTCATCTTTCAACATTTTCTTAACATCTTGTTTAAATTGGAAGTTATATGTGCATAAAATTATCGCCGCACAAATTATAAAAGAAACGCAGTTTAAAAGTATGGATTCTTTCCAAGTTTCTGATTTTTGATTGACAACCTCGTCCGGCGGCAAAGAATCAACAATTTGGCTTGCTGTAATTTGCATTTGGTCTATTCCCAAAGTTATTTCCGGCTCATCCGACAACGAAATTCCTTGAACATAATAATATTTTGTGCAATCTAAGTTAATATCAAAAAATTTGTAGCATATTTTGACTTTGTAAGTCTTATCATTTACGCGATAGCCACCTGAATATATTCTTGAAACCATAATTGCATTTTCAGGCAATTCATAAAAAACTCTGCCAGTGTCAGAAACATATTTTATTTCTTCATATTCACCTGTTGAAGCATGCCCGTTCTCCCGCACAAATAAAACATAATCTTCATTTAACTCAGAATCATGATAATAATACACTCCATTTGCACTATGTGGTGTCCAATAAACAGTTTGAGATGTTTCATAAAATGACGCGGAATGCGCAAAAGAAAGGACCAGTGCTAAAAAAATTGCTAAACTTGCAAAAATTATGTTTGATTTAAGTTTAAATTTGCTTTTATTATCTTTAAAAGCAAAAACTGAAAGAACAATAAAAACAACTAATAAGGCAACAAAAATTGTTACTAGCCCAATCATGTCAATATAATTAATAAGAAATGGCGCTAAACAAATTAAAAAGGTCATTGCCACACAAGAAATTATATAAATTTTCTTTATTTTTTTAAATTTTGGCGGTTGGGCACTCATATACTCTTTATACTTTTCGTCAAAGACAATTTCATACTCACCCTTTTTCGAAAAGAAGAAAAAGCAAGAAGATAAAATAAGCAAAATAAATTCAGTTGAGAACAACAAAATTAGTAAAATCAATTGCGACACAGCCGCATCGCCCGCGCAGACCTTGTATATTAGCCAGCCCATGAAAAGAAGATTGGTAACTCCAAAGCCAATTAGTTCGCTTTTCATTGTTCCAATAATTGCCAATATGCCATAAACAATAAAGCAAACTGGGAAAATAATTTGCAACCAATCAAAAAGTTGAAGTCCATTTTCAACTTGCGCAAAAATGTACAGCGCGAAAAGTGCATAAGACAGCCAAAACGCAGCGGCAATAATTTCCAAAATTCCGCCCGCAAGCGCAAGCCCCGTTCTTTTTTTCATGTAAATTTCTCCACTAATATTATTAATTTAGGATACTCTCACCTTCTTACAGTATTAATTGTATCCTAAATTGCACTTATATGCAAATAAATGCACATATTTATGCAAAAAATGTTTCATAGCATGTAATTTTTACAAGTATAACAAATATACCTGCCGTTAATAATATTTTATAATTTTATGAGAAGATTATGAGGTGCGTTATGGACAAAAACGATATCATTGCAAAAATAAGTCAACTAAGAACAAAAGCAGGTTTATCTGCAAGGGATTTAAGTTTGCGAATTGGCAAAAACAGCGCTTACATTTCTCGTTTGGAATCTAAAAACGACAGTTTCGAACCTTCCGTTTCTGCCCTTTTGGAAATTATTGAAGCGTGCGGATCAACTCCCCTAGAGTTCTTTTATTATAACACTTACGCATATGAAAAAGACAAACAAATTATCGCACTTCTTCAAAAAACAAAGCCTGAAGTTAAAGACGCTGTTATTAAAATTTTAGAGAATTTGTAACCATTAAATTACATTTATTAAATTTTCAAGCAACAAAAAAACTTGGCAAAACGCCAAGTTTTTTTGTTTTATATTTCTAACCTTTTCTAACTGCAGAAACTTTCCAAGAATCGAAAGAAAGGAATGTAACTTTAAACTCAATTCCGTCAAGGTTTCCAACAAACTCTTTAAATGCTTCGTCCTTAGCATAGGTAACGCTCATTTCGCCGCCAAGTGAAGAAACAATTTTGAATGTTCTGAAAGATTGTTCGTTTTCTGTTGTATCATTAAATGTAAGAGCATATTTTGCGCCAGTTATAACAAGCGAATTTGCATAATTCATTTCGTCAACTTTTTCAAGGGTTACTGTTGTGTTAACATCTGTTGCTTGTTTAATTGTTACTGTGCCGTTTGTGTGGATGTCGAAAACAACATCTGGGCAAGCGTCAATAACGAAATTGCAGTTTTCTGCGCTCTTTTCCTTTTCTGTTTTCGTTGCTGCTTCGCCAACTTTCAAGCTTGTAACTTTTTTGAAAGAATAGTCACATTTTCTGCTATCTGCCGAAACAACAACCGCCCCGCTAACTTCGCCAAACGATTGCGAGCCATAAATATTTTTTAAATTAAGTGTTGTGCAAGTTATGTCTCCATATGAACTCGTTGTGTTTTTTGATTCAATTGAAACATTATCTGCCCTAACAGCAAATTCTTTCTCGCGAAGTTTAACATTTCCGCCTGTTGACTTAATTTTTAAATTTCCTGCAAAAATTGCTGTTTCAAAGCTCAAACCATCTGCAACTGTAAATGAACAATCGCCAAGTCTTGTTGGAGTTCCAATTTGACCATATTCGGAAACCGAAACAGAATTTGCTTCAACTTCTGCGCTCCTAAAGCTTACGCAATTCGGATTCATATTTGAGTTTGTTTTTGAATCGCCAATTTGAACATCTCCCGTTCCTCCGTTAATTTTAAGAGAAATGCTTGATGCCTCAAAACTGCTTGGGAATTGAATTGAAATTGCACTTGAATTTCCTGTTACCCAGAAACCTTCTGGAACTTTTGCCACAATTTCCAAAATTCCTGTGTCGGTGTAATATCTAATGCTTTTTGATGATTCAACATCTTTTTCGGTTGAAAACCCGTGAGTTGAATTTGTTACATCAATTAAGAATGAATTTGGATCTTTAAACGCAGGGTTTGCCTTAACAATTTTAACATTGTGTGCGTTTGAAGTTATGATAATTTTTTTGATTGTGTAGGATGAGTCTGTAAAAAACGCTTCCCCTTTAAAGGTGTAGACACTTCCGTCTTCCGTTGGAGTTTGCTCATAAACCTCCATTTTGCTGTATACTTCGTGGTCATCCGCCTTAAAATATTTAAGACCAAATATGCTTGTTCCTGGGCTTAAAACCATGATAACAACGCAAATTAAAAAAGCTGCAACTAAAACTGCAAATAAAATTCCAAAATAGAACATAAAACCTTTATTCAACTTTTTCATATCTTTCTCCTTAAATTTATTCTATCATAGTTTGCCATAATAATCAAGTTAAAATTTAACAAAAAAGTCTTGATTTATCGTTAAATTTAGTTTAAACTATAAATAATAATGGAGGGCGAAAAGATGGACGAAGAATGGGAAAGCCCATATGCAAGAAGGGGTTCGAATTACATTAGCGAAGCAAACGAAATTATGCTTGAAACAAGAAAGGCACACGAGAACGAAATTCTTGATGCATTAAATATTCTTTCCGCTCGCTATGCTGCTCTTTTGGAAGACTATTTCACAACTGCTTATGGCAAAAAGAAACAACTAACAAAAGAAATTAACACCCTTAAACTCGAGCAAGAAAAGAATAAAAACTATGGAATTCGAAAAACTTTGGAAGTTAAGGCGTTCACCGAATATGTTAGATGGCTTGAAGTTGACTCCAACACCATGCGCGTTGCTGAAATTATTGAAAGCAGAATCGACGATTTATATCGCGAAGAAGATTCAATTGAAAGAATGAAAAACCAAGGCGCAGTTAATGATCTTGCAAAAAATCTTGCAATTCCTGCAAATGGGAAATTCTATGTTGTTAAACTCGACAGATTAACCGAATGCCAGCTTAATCGAGCAATATGGGCAGAAAAAAACAAACATTATATTAAAAATATGTCGAGAGAAAAGGCTCTACGTTTTCTTTCTTCCGCAACAAAACGTGCAAACGAAACAGGTGTTAAACTTATTGAAAACAAAAAGCTTATTGAAAAAAAGATTGAAGAAAGAACAAAACTCGACGCAATGGCAAAAACTGAGCAAGGAATTCTTGAAAGAAACAAGTTTATTGAAACAAAAATCAATCCTTTTGAAAAAGAACTTGAAAGCATATTTGTTCCAAGAATTAGAACATTTTTAACAAACGCGCCCGATTCCCCTTTCAAAAGCAAACTTAAACGCATTTTAAACGAAGGGCAAAAAGAAATTCAAGCAAAAACACCAAAGCAAAAAATTGAATTTGTTTCACCAAAAACAATTGAATTTGCTCTTGGAAAAATTTGTTCAAACGATTTAATACTTCAAAACTACTCAAACCAAAACGCAAGTCAAGATTTATAAAATTAACAAAAAAAACAAGAAATTATCTTGTTTTTTTATTTTTTTATTTAATTTTTAAAGATTTTCTTCAATTATTTTTAAAATTTCGTCGCGTCCAGTTTTATTTTCACTGCTCGAAACAATAACATTTCCCGATGCAATTTTAAGAGTTTTTGCGATAAGCGAAACACACGAAAACTGTTTGCTTTTTGAAATTTTATCGGCTTTTGTTGCAACAACCGTGAACGGAATTTGATTGTAATATAAAAACTCAACCATTGTTTTATCAAGTTCATTTGGCTCGTGACGAATATCAACCAAAACAAACACCCTCTTCAAATTTTTACTTCCAAGAAGATATGCCTCAATCAAACTCGACCAAAGCCCATGCGCCTTTTTGCCAGCTTTTGAGAAGCCATAGCCTGGCAAATCGACCAAAACAAATTTGTTTTCCTGATTTTGATTAAACCAAAAATAGTTAACAAGTTTTGTTAGCCCCGGCGTTGAAGAAGTTTTTGCAAGACCTTTTTTATTTGCCAAAAAATTGATAAGCGAACTTTTCCCACAGTTACTTCTTCCAACAAAAGCAAATTCCGCTGCGTTTAAGTTTTGAAGCTTATCCTCGCTTGCAACACTAATTAAAAAACTGGATTCTTTAATTATCATATTTATATTATATCAAAAAAACATTATTTCCCCAACATATTGCCAAAACTTTTTCAATATGATATTATATAATTGTTTAAGGAGAGAAAATGTTAAAGAAAATTTTAAACTGGGTTGTTTCCGTTGCAGGTTTTTTGCTTTTGATTGCTCTTCTTTTAATTTCTCTTAACAACAACCTGCATTTTATGGACGAGTTTGTTGCAAAAATTCCTGGGCTTGTTACCTACATTCAAAACTATGGCGCGCTAACAATTGTTGCCGCTCTTGTTGTTGTTAACCTTGTTGGGAAAAGCATTGTTAAAATTATTATGCTTGTTTTATTCTTAATCCTTGTTGCTTTCTACATTTTTTCAAGCGTATTCCCTGCCGAATTCGTTAAACTCTTTGGAATTGGCGGATAAAAAAAATTTGAGATTTCTCTCAAACTTGGTTTTAAAAATAAAATAAAAAAGACTGAAATTATTCAGCCTTTTTTTCTTTCTTATCTTCAATAACTTTTTTGCCATTGTATGTTCCACATTTTTTGCAAACTTTGTGTGGAGCTTTAAGTTCGTGGCAAGTTGGACATTCAACTAATGTTGGAGCAGCAACTTTAAAGTTTGCTGAATTTCTTGAATTCCTTCTAGCTTTTGAAACCTTACCCTTTGGAACTGCCATATTTCTTTCCTCCTGTTTTTCTTTTTGATAAACTTACTGGGCTATTATATCATAAAACGCCCTTTTGTCAACTTATTTTTGGTTTTTTTATTTTATTAAATTAATTGTGTCGCGCGCGATAACAAGTTCTTCGTCGGTTGGAATTCTGTAAACCTTAACCTTTGACGAAGGTTTTGAAATCTCTTCATTTGTTCCTCTTGGAAGCGAATTATTTTTTTCAACATCAAATTCAACACCAAGATATTCCATTCCTTCCATTGAAAGTTCTCTTAAATCTTCTTGATTTTCGCCAATTCCGCCTGTAAAAACAATTGCATCAACGCCGTTTAAAAGCGCAGCATAAGCTCCAATATATTTTTTAATTCTATGCGCCATCATTGGGATGACAAGTTTTGCACGTTCATTTCCTGCTTTAACCGCTTCGTTAATGTCAAGCATATCGCTTGAAACACCAGAAATTCCAAGAATTCCGCACTTTTTGTTAAAGTAGGTTGCAATTTCATCGCCTTTCAAGTTAAGTTTTTCGGAGATATATGAAACAACCGATGCATCAACATCTCCGCTTCGCGTTCCCATAATCAAACCTTCAAGAGGCGTGAACCCCATTGAGGTGTCAATGCTGTGGCCGTCTTTAACAGCGGCAACACTTGAACCATTTCCAATGTGAACAGTTATGATTTTGCAATCTTTAAGAGGTTTATTTAAAAGCTTTGCGGCTTCGTTTGAAACAAACTTGTGGCTTGTTCCATGGAAACCATATCTTCTGATTTTCCAATCGGTGTATGCTTCATATGGAACTGCATAAAGGAATGCTTCTTTTGGCATTTGCGCGTGGAACGCTGTGTCGAAAACTGCAACTTGAGGCGCCGAAGGAAGAACTTTTTGGCAAGCCAAAATTCCCGAAATATTTGCAGGCATATGCAAAGGACCAAGTGGCTTAAGAAGTTCCAAGTTTTTCATAACTTCTGGCGTAACAAGAACGCTGTCCTTATAAATTTCGCCGCCATGAAGAACTCTGTGCCCAACAGCGGAAATTTCGTTAAGACTTTTAATAACTCCATATTCTTTGCTTATTAAAAGGTCGAGAACAAAAGCAATTGCTTGGTCGTGGTTCTCAAGTTGTTTTTCAATTTTAACCGATTGCCCGTTAAATTTGTGGTTAATATATGTTCCTGGAATTCCAATTTTTTGGCAATTCCCTTTTGCCATAACGCATTCATTGTCCATATCGAAAAGTTGATATTTAACAGAACTGCTGCCAGCATTGATGACTAAAACTTTCATAAAATCTCCTTATTTTTTTCTATGGTTCTAGCATACAACTTTAACCAATCGCAGTCAAGTAAACTTGAAAAAAAGTGGGAAAAATTTGCGTTTTTATTTTGAAAATTTCCATTTTGGTTTATAATATTCTTTGTAAGGAGAAACAATATGAAAATCGCAATTGTAACCGGAGCATCATCTGGAATTGGAAAACAATTCACTCTTCAAATTGACGGATATGGCTTCGACGAAATTTGGGGAATCGCTCTCGACGAGCAAGGGCTTTTGGAAACACAAAAAGAACTTAAAACAAAATTTGTTCCATTTCCAATGGACTTAACAAAAAATGAAAGTTTTGAAGCCCTTGTTGAAAAACTTAAAAACGAAAAACCAGAAGTTGAACTTTTAATCAACTGCAGCGGGTTTGGAAAATTTGGAAGATATGACGAAATTCCTCTTGAACAATCATGCAACATGATTGACCTTAACTGCAAAGGGACTGTTAAAATGACAGAACTTGTTCTGCCATACATTCCTCGCGGCGGAAGAATTATTGAAATTTCTTCAATTTCATCTTTTGCCCCAATTCCATACGTTAATGTTTACGCAGCAACAAAAGCATTCTTAAAAAGTTATTCCGTATCTCTTGGAGAAGAACTTAAACCAAGAGGAATAAGCGTAACTTGCGTTTGCCCATATTGGACAAAAACTCAATTTTTCAAACGCGCAAAAGCAACCGAAAATGATGTTATAACCTACTATCAAGTTATGTATGATCCAAAAAAAGTTGTTTCCTATGCTCTTAAATGTGCAAAGAAACGCAAAAGATTTTCGCTTTATGGAACAACAACAAAATTTATGGCTTTCTTAACAAGAATTTTGCCAACTGGAATGTTCCTTGCAATTTGGAACAAACAGCAAAACTTTAAGAAAAAATATTGGAAAAAATAATAAAATTTCAATAAAAAACATAAAAACAAGCATTTTTTGCTTGTTTTTTTATTATTTTTTATAAATTTTCTTTAATTTTTTATTTTCCAACTATTTTATCAGCACATTGTACATCTTAGATTGCCAGAGCGTGTTTGAAAAATGCGACACTGCAAAATTTAAGGATTCTTTAGAAAAAATTAATGGCGCTTTCGATTGCTTTTTTCCCTCAAAAGGGATAGAGTATTGGCATATACTTTGAAAAAGGAGAAACGAGAACAAAATGGATAAACTGAAAGAAAAACTTTCCCGCCTGATGTACGGCCGCTACGGCATCGATCAGCTGGGCAATTTTATGATGTGGGCGGCAGTTGCCATGATGATTTTCGGAGCGGTTGTACGGAGCTCCCTTATCTACACCCTGGCACTCGTCCTGATCGTCTGGGCGGATGTGCGCATCATGTCCAAGAACCATTCCAAACGGTATGCGGAAAACCAGAAATTCTTGGAACTGAAAAACCGCGTCGTCGGATTCTTCCGAGGCGGAACCCGTGCATTCAAGGATAAAGAGCACTGCTACTTCCGCTGCCCGTCCTGCCATCAGCAGGTGCGTGTACCGAAAGGAAAAGGCCATATCGAGATCCGCTGCCCG
>CALHLT010000012.1:0-11644 GCA_938034555.1 uncultured Bacillota bacterium | reverse complement strand
ACTTGCATGTGTTAAGCACGCCGCCAGCGTTCGTCCTGAGCCAGGATCAAACTCTAACGTTTTTTGTATATAAACTTCGAATGAAGTAAATATCGTTAGTTTGATGTGACTCAAAAACTATTTTGACTTTTTTATACTTTGCGTAAATAAGAATAAGTATTAATGAATTGACAAGGTAAAATAAAAACCTTTTTATGTGTTTACACATCTACCTTTTCTTTCCAAATATTCAGTTTTCAAGGTTCATATGCCCTTTAAAAAATAAAGGGAGTTTTGCTACGTTTAATGGGGTCTCCATCAGCGTAGCGAGGTAAATATACCACATTAAAAAAGCATTGTCAACAGATTTTTGCAAATTTTTTCAAAAATTTTAAAAATTTTTTTGAAAAAGTTGTTTTTGCCCAAAAACCGCGAAAAATAGGGCTTTTCGGCACGCGAAAAGCTTTAGGAAACCCCTCATGAACAAAAAAATCGCAAACTATTTGCGATTCTTTGAAAAAATTTCTTTAATAAAATTTTGTTGTTTAAGAAGCTCTTCGCCTTCATATTTGTTCCGTTCAACTGTTGTCATTTCGCTCATGTATTTTCCTGTTGCTGGGTCGAACGCAATGCTGTCGAGAGGAATTCCTTTTTTAATTATTTCGTTTGGCGTTGAAACAAAAAGTCTTTGCGGTTTAAACTCGCGAACAAACTCTTTTCCGCTTTCGTCGATTATTGCAAGGGCAACGTTGAAATGCCCCGCGCTTTGACCTCCAACTTCTTTTATCTTTTCAACATAAACATTAAGAAGTTCTTGGTCGGTTAACTCTTTGCCGTGATTTCTTCTAACAAAGACGCCCGGTTGGTCTTCGGGTTTAAGTTTGTCAATTATAAGACCACTGTCGTTTGCGACAACTGGCATGCCAGTTAATTTATGATATGCGCGCGCTTTAATAAGTGCGTTTTCCGCTTCGGTTTTTCCTGTTTCTTCAACATCAACAGAAATGTTAAGGTCTTTTAAAGAACAAAAGTCAAGCCCAAGTTCGCAAAAGGCCTGACTATATATATCAATTTTTCCTTGATTTGTTGTTGCAATTAAAACTTTCATCTTTTGAATTCCTTAAAAATTTATTCTCCAACCCACGCAAGACCAATTGAAGGGCCAACATGCGCACCAACAACAGGCGAAACAATTCCCTCTTTAATTTCCTTACCTTTGAAATGTTCAAGAACTTTTTGTTTAAAATCGCCAAAGTAGGAAGGGTGCCCCGCTTTAATTACGAAAAGTTGGCGAATTTTTTCTGGAACTTGTTTAATCATGTCGGAAATTGCTTTTGCCATTCCAATTGATTTTTTATCCGACAAAACGCCTTCTTTAAATAAAACGATTGGTTTAATTTTTAAAAGCGAAGCAACAACCGCTTTAAGAGTTCCAATTCGGCCGTTCTTTTTAAGATTATCGAAACTTTCTGGGATAAACGTTATTGCGCTGTTTTTTCTATATTTTGAAAGCGCCGTTGTGATTTCGTTAACACTTTTTCCTTCGTTAATCATATTAACACATTCATAAACATAGCCAATTGAAGTTTGTCCAATCGACTGCGTGTCGAAAACTGTGACCTTATTTGGGTTTTTACATTGTTCTTTTGCAAGACAAGCGCAATTATATGTTCCGCTTAAAGTTTGAGAAAGAGTTAAAACAAGGGCTTCATTGCCTTGATCGATTATCTCGTTAAAGATGTTAATGAAACTTTCAAGAGAAGGTTGGCTTGTTTTTGGAATTTCTTTTGTCTTTTCCATCTTCTCATAAATTTCATCATATAAGGCATCGTTTTCAACATATTCTCTGTCATCAAATAAAATTCGAAGCGGGTTAACATAAATTCCGTTTTCTTTGATATATTTCTCGCTTGGACAGCAAGTTGAATCAACAACAATTTTAATCATCTTATTTCCCTTTTATATCTAGTCTATGCTGCAAAATTAAAACTATTTCGTCATTCTAAGCGCAATTTGATATTTTGAATCGGAAATTGGCATAATTTCCTTGCAATACTTTTCAAGCCTGTCGATGAAGGTTAAGAAATCTTTTGCAGTTGCTTCCGACGACGCACGCTCAATTTTAAGCATATCTAATTCTGCTTTTCTTTTTGTGAAATTGTTTTTAAATTTAACTTCCTCAAAAGTCATAACACCTTTGAAGCCTGTTCCGCTTAAAACCTTAAACGCATCAACTTTTGTTCGTATTTCAACTTTTGGAACAACAACTTTTAAAATGTTTTCAAAGTCGATGCTAAATTTCGTTGTGAAAAACGATGTTATTCCGTTAATTAAGAATAACATATGGTCTTGAACGCCATCTCGAAGCCCAACAGGATGAACAAAAATTTTCTTTTCTTTTGAAAGATTTTTTTCAAATAAGTAGTCTTCTCTTTCAACTTTGAAATATGCTTTGTTCCCTTCAACAACTTTCGAAAGCAAAATCCCAGCGCTTGCAAGAAGATTGTTTGGCGAGTCGTAATAAACTTCCTCAACCATATATCTTCCTTCGCCAATAAAGTTATACATTGGCATGTCGGCTTCAAGGCGCAAAATGTTTTTATAACTACTCTTCGCAAAAACGGTGTAGGTTCGAACTCCCTCGGAGCTTACAATTTCAAATTTTCCCATTTCTTTTTCCCTTTTTATTTTTTATAGGAATCATCTCTATATATAATATAAAACAAAAAAGAAGTTTTAACAAACTTTTTTAACTTAAATTATTTTTATTTCTTTACCTACATTTCTCCTTTTCCCTAAAATTAAAAAGCAAAAGCGCTTTTACTTAACTAGAGTAATCAAATTTTTGCCTAGATAAAAAAAGAAAAAGCTCAAACGAGCTTTTAGTCTTCAAGTTCCAAAACATAGTAGCCAATGTCATAGTTGCAAAGCGGGCAAGTTTTTTCGGGTTGTTTTGACGTTTCTTCAAACCCACATTTTGAACATTTCCATTTCTTTGCCGTTTGACTTTTATAAAGTTTGTTTTTCTTAAGTTTGTCATAAATTTCGGTTAGTTGTTTACTGTGGCAATCTTCAACTGTTGCAATTCTTAAAAACTGGTCGGCAACATCGTCATAGCCTTCGTCACGAGCAATTCTTGCAAAAGCGGGATAGATGCTGTCAAATTGAGAATGCTCGGCAATTGACGCAAGTTTAAGACCTGGGTCAAGTTCATATGGCGAAATTGGGAAGCCCGCCTCAATTGCAATGTTCTTTTCGTTTTTTCCATATTTCAAAATGAAATCATAAAAAACTTTTGCATGGCTCATTTCATTTTTCGCAAGCGTTTTCATAAGCCCCATAATGTAATTTAATTTATCAGTTTTTGCTTGTTGCGCAAGAAATTGATATCTTGCTCCGTCTTGACATTCCCCAATGAACGCTCTTTCCAAATTTTTTCTCGTTTGTGATTTTTCAAAGTCAACCATATTTTCCCTCCCATACAAAACACATTATTAACCTTATAAAAAATTTTAAACCATTTTCCTTATTCTCTTTGTTTTTCAAATTAAAATGTGCTATAAATATTTTCGGAGAAAAATATGGATAAATTTGTTTTGTCAACCGACACCTGCTGTGACGAACTTAAATCAACTCTTAAAAGAGACCGAATTGAATACATACCAATGTGCTACATTTCCGACGGAGAAATTTATGAAGACAACTTTAACTCTGCCGAAGAATATAAATATTTTTATGATGAAATGAAAAAAGGAAAGATTTTTTCAACAACCGGGCTCAACCCATTTCAACTTAAAGAATATTTCCAAGAAATTATAAACCGAACCAATTTAGATGTCGTCCATATTTCGCTTTCCTCTGGACTTAGCGGAACGTGCTCGCTTGCAATGCAAGTTGCAAACGAAATTAACGAAACTTCGGAAAAGAAAGTTTATGTTGTCGACAGCCTTTCAGCAACCCAAGGACAAAACGCAATTCTTTGCCACGCTACGCTTTTAAGAAACGAAGACAAAACGGCAGAGGAAGCAATTGAGGCTTTGCAAAGCACAATTAAACATCTTGATGTTTCGTTTTTCCTTGGCGACCTTGAAGCCCTTAAACGCGGAGGGAGAATTGGCGGCGCGCAAGCAATGATTGCAAAAGTTATGCAACTTCGCCCTGTTTTGAAATTCGACGAGGAAGGAAAACTTCAAGTTATTGAAAAAGCAATGGGCTCAAAACGCGCAATCCGTTCGCTTTTGGACAGACTTAAAAACTATAACCCTTCTTCCCCAATTCCAATTTATCTTGCATATTCGGGCGATGTTGAAAACGCGCTTGAACTTCGAAAACTCATTGAAACAAAATATGGGATTATGAACATAATTCTTGGACCTGTTGGTCCAGTTATCTGTTCCCACACCGGCCCTTCCCTAACAGGCTTAATCTTTGTTAAAAAATAATAAAAACGCCTTATTAAAAGGCGTTTTTTATAATTTAACTTACAATGTCAACATCTTCGTTTTTCAAAAAATCTGGAATTTCTTCTTTATCTGGGATTTTAAAGTTTGCATTTTCCATAGCTTTTTTAATTTTGCTGTCAATTTCTTCAATGCTAAGTTCTTCGCGTTTCATATCGCGTCTTTCAAATGTTTCTTCAACTTCCTTAATTTCATAGTTGTTGAAAAGTTCGGTTGAAGTTTCATTTTCCGCATAAAGTGTTTTAATTCTTTCCATTAGGGCTTCGCTGTCTGGAAGGTCGGCAATGTCTGTTAATCCAAATCTCTTTAAAAATTCTTCGGTTGTTCCAAAAAGAAGAGGTTTCCCAACAGCATCTTTTCTTCCAACAACTTCAATTAAATTATGGTCGAGAAGAGTTTGAACTGTATAGTCGCTGTTAACCCCACGAACGTCTTCAATTTCAAGTCTTGTTATTGGTTGCTTATATGCAATTATTGCAAGAGTTTCAAGAGTTGCTTTTGTTAACGCGCGCTCGCGAATTGGGTTTAAAACTGTTGAAATATATTCGGCGTAGTCTGGGTTCGAACAAAGTTGAACTTTTGTGTTATATCGAATTAAATGAACCCCGCTTTCTTTGCTTAATCTTTCTTCAAGTTTATCAACCGCTTTTTTAACGCGTTTTAAATCAACTTCCAACTTTTCGGCAATATAGTTCGTGTCAACACCTTCGCCGGCAACAAACAAAATTCCATAAATAATATCTTCCAAATCTTTTTCAATAAATAAGTCGCTCATTGGTTTATTCCTTTTCTGTTTTATTTTCCGCCGCCAAAGTATCTTCTTCTGCTGCATTTTGTTGATATTTTGTTATTTCAATTTCCTCAAATGTTCCGTGCTGAGAAATTGAAATTGTTTGAAGTTTAAGAAGTTCCAAAATTGCAAGAAAAACGTTAATGATTTCGCTTTTTGTTATGTCCTTATCCAAAAGTTCTTTAAACTTAACTTTATCTTTAACCATAACAGCATCTTTAATTGCTGCAATTTTTTCCGCAATCGTGAACCTATCTTTAACAATGTTTTTAGGCTCGTCGGTTTTTGTTTCAACTTGGGTTTTATGCATAAAGTGCATGAAAGCATCAAGAAGATTATCCAAAACCATATCTTTTAAAATGATTTTATATTTGTTTGCGCTTGGTTCTGGCTCTTTATAGAGTTTATTAACATCTTCCAAAGTTCTAAGTTTTTCGCTTGCTTCCTTAAAGATTTTATATTCTTCAATTTGTCGAAGAAGTTTTGTCTCTGGGTCTTCTTCGTCTGGAACTGCCTCATCAAGGCGAGGAAGGAGTTTTTTGCTTTTAATTTCCAAAAGCGTTGCCGCCATTTCAATAAACTCGCTTGCTTTTTCCAAATCAACACTGTCGATGTCGTCGAGATATTGCAAATATTGCTCTGTTATTTCCGAAAGACGAACTTCGGTTATGTCCATTTTTGCTTCTTTAATTAGGTGCAGCAATAAATCAAGCGGGCCTTCAAAAACGTCCAACTTAACGCGATATGTTTCCCCGTCGGGGATTTCTGTTTGAATTGCAATTTCTTCTTCCATGTTAAAAAATCAACCCCCAAAACATTAGGAATAACTTTAAAACTCCGTTTGCAACAAAGTCGAAAGCGAACCCAAATGCGCCTGTGACAACAAGAACAATGAGGATTATTCCTCCATATTTTATCATAAAATTTGAAAACTTGTTATCATATTTTAAAAATGTGTTAATAAAATTAAACCCGTCAAGAGGATAAATTGGCAAAAGGTTGAAAATTGCAAGCGAAATGTTAATTAAAATTAAAAACATAGTTAAATAATATAAGAACATTTTTCCAGCGTTTGTTGACGAAGCAAACCCCGCGCAAAGTTTAAAAAAGGGAACGGCAAAGAACGCCAAAATTAAGTTCGTTATTATTCCCGCAAGCGAAACAAGAGCCATACTTTTTTTATAGTTTCGGAAATTAAGAGGGTTAATTGGAACAGGCTTTGCCCAGCCAAACCCAACAAACAAGAACGATAAACTTCCCCAAAGATCAAGATGCTTAAAAGGATTAAGTGACAATCTTCCTTGCTCTTTTGCCGTTTTATCGCCGCACCAATATGCAACAAGCCCATGGGCAAGTTCGTGCATCATAAGCGCAAAAACAATCGCCAAAATATATGCTAGCGCAAGCATTAGCATTTCAATCCCCGGCAAATTATATTGAGTTAAGTAAAATAACATATTCTTATTATATAATAAAAGGATTTATTTTGCAATAAATCCTTAAAAGTTTTAATTTCGCGTGTTACTGCCCTATTTTTCAACGCTGCTTGTTTTGTTTGTTTGGGAAGACGATTTAACTTGATTTGTAAAAAAAGAATCGTTTGCAACCATGTCGCTTGCTGACATATAAACAGGTTTAACAATAATTTTGTTCCCTTCTTTAACACCATATTTCCCGTTAACTTTAAAAACTTTCATACTTTCCTCTTTTTCATAATCATAAGACAAAATAGGTTTGTTGTCAATAGTAAAAATATGTCGAAAGAGTGTTGATTATTTGTTTTTCCTAAGCGAGTTTAAAATTCCTTCAAATTTTTCTGGAAGGGGAATTTCAAACTCCATTTTTTCATTTGTTCGAGGGTGGACAAACGAAATTTTATAAGCACACAAGAACTGTCCAACAAGCCCAAATTTTTTTGCGCCGCCATATGTTTCGTCGCCAACAAGAGGATGATTAAGATATTTGCAATGAACGCGAATTTGATGTGTCCTCCCCGTTTTAAGCGAAAACTCAATAAGAGAAAAATTTTTAAAATATTCAACTGTCTTATATTCTGTTATTGCAACTCTCGCCCCCGGAATGTTTTCTCCAATTTCATAGGCCGCCATTTTTTTGCGATCTTTTCGATCTCTTGCAATAAGGGTTTCAACAGTTCCTTCTTGCTCTTTGAAAGCTCCTTCAATAAGCCCAAGATAGTTTCTTTTGCAAGTTTTGTTTGCAATTTGCTTTGCAAGTTCGTTATGCGCGAAATCGTTTTTTGCAACAATCAAAAGCCCGCAAGTGTTTTTATCTATGCGGTGAACAATTCCCGGGCGGAGTTCGCCGTTAATTCCGCTTAAATCTTTAATTTCCTTAATAAGCCCGTTAACAAGAGTTCCGTCTTTGCATGAAGTGCATGGGTGAACAACAACTCCTTGCGGTTTGTTAACAACGGCAACATCGGCGTCCTGGTACACAATTTCAAAATCAACATCTTGTCCAACTGTTTCAATTGGTTTTGGCTCTTGGCTTTCAAAAAAAACAACATCGGAAAAGCGAAGAGCCTCGCCCGCTTTAAAAATCTTTTTTCCGCCGCGAAGAACATAAGCCGCTTCTTTTTTCATTGCATTTTGAATGAAAGAGCGCGAAAAAGAAGGCAACTTTTCAAGAAGAAAAGCATCAGCGCGTTTTCCTTTGTCACTTTCCAAAACTTCAAATTCCACTTTACTTTTGTTCCCTTTCTTTTTTCTTTTTCGATTCTTTAACAACTTCAATTAAGTAATACACAACAAGACAAACAACTCCAACTGTTAAAAAACAATCGGCAGTGTTAAAAATTGGAAAATTCATAAATTCAAGTTTAATGAAATCACGAACATAGCCTAAAAAAATCCGGTCAATTAAGTTTCCAACTGCTCCGCCAACGATAAGCCCAAGCGAAACATAGAACAAAGCGTTTTTTGTTTTCGATGCAAAGACATAAACTCCAAGCAAAGCAATAATAATAACGGAAATTATAATAAGCGCAACAGTGCTTCCCGAAAACATACTCCACGCCGCACCGGTGTTTTGTGTGTAAAGAAATTTAAAAAAGCCAGGAATTGCATCTTTGTCGATTCCAACAGTGAACTTTTTGGCAATTAAATCAAAAATTATGCACGCGATTAAAACAAGCGAGCAAATTAAAAGATTTATAACTTTTCTTCTTTCAAACTTCATAATTTTAATGTTTTAATAAATATATTGATTCCCCTGTTTTTTTAACCTGACCGCCAAGGGCAAACGCTGCGCCAGAGAAAAAGTCGAGCGCATGAGCACGGTCTTCATCGTCGAACTTGGAAAGGTCAACTGTTGCGTTTTCTCCTTTTGCAAAGTATTGAACAATGTCTTCAATTTCGCTTTGCGATTCTGGGAAATATGCATTTTGAGCGTTTTGCTCTGTTTTAATTTCCTTAAGATTAAACTTTGCAGAAGGAAGTTCTTGCTTTTTCTCTTTTTTCTTTTCTGTTTCTTCTTTTTGCTTAATCTCTTGTTTTCCTTCTTTTTCATCTTCGTCCTCAAAGCCAATTGCTTTCAAGAACTTATCAAAAAATTTCATATGTATTCTCCAAAATTTATAATACTCAACTTTAATTTTAATGTCAAATTAAAATTTGCCAAAAATTGTTGACAACGCGATTTTTATGTGTTATATATATTCTCGCAAATTGAATATTCCTTTGTCCGAAGACAGCAAGTGGGGTTTCCCGTAAACGAAAGTGCTTGCCGAGGTGAAGTTAAGAAGAATCCTTTCCTCTTGTGCTTTCGCTTTGGGCATGAGAGGTTTTATTTTGTTTGTTCACACAAAATTTAATTAAAAGGAGAAATAAACAAAGTGAGTGCTAATTTAGAAGCTAAAAAAGAACTTGTTAGCGAAATTAAAGACAAACTTTCAAAAGCAAAATCCGTTGTTTTTGTTGACTATCGCGGAATGACCGTTGAAGAAGACACAGCAATGAGAAGCGCTTTTAGAAAAAACAATGCTGACTATAAAGTTTACAAAAACCGCCTTGTTCTTCGCGCACTTAACGAACTTGGAATAACTGGTCTTGACGAACAACTCCAAGGAACAAGCGCTCTTGCTTTTGGCTATGGCGACGAAGTTTCTGCAGCAAAAATTTGCGCAGACACAAACGCTAAAACCCAAAAACTTGAAATTAAATGCGGTCTTTTAGACGGTCAGTTTATGTCATCCGATGAAGTTAAAGCTCTTGCTAAAATTCCATCAAGAGAAGAACTTATTGGAAAACTTTTGTTCATTTTCCAAAACCCAATGCGTTCTTTGGCTGTTGCAGTTAATGAAATTGCAAAGAAAAACGCGTAAGACGGTTTAAGGAAAAAATAAAAAATAAATAATTAGGAGAAATCAAAATGGCAGATTTAAATAAATTTATTGAAGAAATCAAAACATTAACAGTTGTTGAACTTAACGACCTTGTTAAAAAATTAGAAGAAGAATTTGGCGTTAGCGCTGCTGCAACATTTGCAGTTGCTGGCGCAGCTCCAGCTGCAGGAGCAGCTGCTGCTGAAGAAAAAACAGAATTCAATGTTTGCCTTAAAGAAGCAGGAGCAAACAAAATTGCAGTTATTAAAGTTGCAAGAGAAATAACAGGCCTTGGCCTTTCCGAAGCAAAAGCTTTGGTTGACAACGCTCCATCAGTTCTTAAAGAAAATGTTCCAACTGCAGAAGCAAAAGAAATGGAAGCAAAACTTAAAGAAGCTGGCGCAACAGTTGAATTAAAGTAATTTAGTTAAGAGTTTTATAATTTTGTGTGAGAAAAACCCGCGAAAAAATCGCGGGTTTTATTTTTTAAATTTAATAAAAAACCTCTCAGTTTGAGAGATTTTATTATGCTGTTTCTTCGGTTTTTTCGTTATAGATAACTTCGGGTTTTGCTTTCTTTTCAATAACTTCTTTTGTTATGATGATTTTTTTAACATTATTTCCTGGAGCGAAGAACATAACATCTTGCATTGCCTCTTCAATTATTGCACGAAGTCCGCGCGCGCCTGTTTTAAGTTCTTTTGCCTTTTTTGCAACTGCTTTTGTTGCTTCTGGAGTTATGCAAAGTTCGATGTTATCCATGTTGAAGAGTTTAACATATTGTTTAACGAGCGCATTTTTGGGCTCTGTTAAGATTTTAACAAACGCTTCTTCATCGAGGTCGTCCAAACTAACAAAAACAGGAAGACGACCAACAAGTTCTGGGATAATCCCAAATTTAATTAAATCGCCCGGCTGAACTTGTTTGAGAATGTTAATCTTATCTTTTTCAACTTTTGTTTTAATGTCTGCGTTAAATCCAAGGCTTGAACTGTTAAGTCTTCCCTCAACAATTTTATCAAGCCCAACAAACGCTCCCCCGCAAATAAACAAAATGTTTGTTGTGTCAATTTGAATCATTTCTTGCTGTGGGTGTTTGCGCCCGCCTTGAGGAGGAACGGAGGCAACAGTTGATTCAACAATTTTTAAAAGTGCTTGTTGAACACCTTCGCCTGAAACATCGCGTGTTATTGAAACATTTTGACTTTTCTTTGCGAGTTTATCAATTTCATCAACATAAATTATTCCGCGCTCTGCTTGCGCAATATCGTAGTTTGCATTTTGAATTAGTTTAAGCAAGATGTTTTCAACATCGTCCCCAACATATCCCGCTTCGGTTAATGTTGTTGCATCACACGAAGCAAAAGGAACATTTAAAATCCTTGCAAGTGTTTTTGCAAGAAGAGTTTTCCCGCAACCTGTTGGGCCAACCATCAAGATATTGCTTTTTTCAAGTTCAATTTCGTCTGGTTTTCCCATATGATCGTGCGCGTGAATAACGTTATAGTTAATTCGTTTATAGTGGTTATAAACGGCAACTGCCAAAGCTTTTTTTGCTTCATCTTGCCCAATTATATATTCGTCAAGTTTTTCCTTGATTTCTTGAGGAGCAAGAAGCTTAAGTTCTTTGTCAACCTTTTTTGTTTTGCCGCCAATAAGGTCTTTGCAAAGAGCAACGCATTCTTCGCAAATAAAACTGTTGCCTTCTGGATTTCCAATTAAGCGCCTTGAAGGGCTTTCTGGCTTATCGCAAAAAGAACATTTATAAATTTTGTTTTCCATATCATCCATATTATATCGCCAAAAAAATTTTTTAACCCTGTTTAGTCTTTCTTCTGTCTTTTTTCAATAACTTTGTCAATTAAGCCATAGTCTTTTGCTTCGAATGCGCTCATATAGTAATCGCGGTCGGTGTCTTTTTCAACTTGCGAAAGAGGTTTCCCAGTTTGTTCGGAAAGAATGTTATTGATTTTAGATTTTATTTTTTGAATTTGTTTTGCTTGAATTTCAATGTCGCTTGCTTGCCCTTGCGCCCCGCCAAGAGGTTGGTGAATCATAATTTCTGCGTTCGGA
>CALHLT010000011.1:0-38147 GCA_938034555.1 uncultured Bacillota bacterium | reverse complement strand
AGTTGGGCGCAAGTGCAAAGTCTTTCGCGAACTTTAAGAATAAAACTTTCCGGCGTTCCTCTTTCATAAATTTGAACAAGTTGACCTTGCGGTGTTATTGCTTCAACCTTTCTCATGTCTTCAAGCCACATTTCTTTAAGCGGGCTGTTTTCAATTATTTTTGGAACATAATAACTTTTTTCTTTCAAATTCCTAAACTCATAGTTAAGCGTGCGATGTCGTTGGGCTTGAGCAAGCGAAGCAAAAGAACCTTCATAGGAAGTTGAATAGACATCTCCAAAGTATTCTGCCCTATCTTTCTTTGCAAACAAACTGAAATCTCTTTGCTCGCCAAACTCGGCAAGTTTTTCGTCAACAAGCCCTTCTTTTTCAATTTTTTCGCAAAACGCTTTTGCGGTTGGTTTTAGAGCTTCCAAATATTCATTTGAGTTTTTGTCCAAATTTTTAAGCCAGCAGTAAATGTAGTTAAGTTGGCGATAGGAAACGGTGTATGCAAGCGAAGTTGGCGTGAAAACCGAAGTGAAATATCTTGCATTTTCTTGCGCTAGTTTTTGAACGCGATTGCCGGCAAAATATGGCTGATTCCCATATTTTTGAATTATTAACTTTTCAAAAATTCCAACCCATTTTTCAAAAAGATTAAGTTCGTTTCCTTCAAGGATCATTTTAGTGTAGCGTGCGCTTTTTTCGCTTGTTGTGTAAACTTTTTCGTTGTTCAAAAGCATTGCAAACATTTTTGGGACGTCTTCCAAATATAAAGTAACATACTCGTGATCGAAAACGCTGTGGTGCCCGCTTTCTTTTGTTGTTTGCGCGCGTTTAAGTTTCTTTTCAAGCGGCTGATTTAAAATGCTATCAATTGTTGAAGGCATGTAACAAATTCCCGCAACTTCCCCGCTAAGTTTGTTGAAAAACTCTTGTTTATTTTCCCCATCTTTATATGGCGCTGTTGCAGCCAAAATTTTAATTTCCATTTTTTCTCCTTTTTTCAATTGTAATTATATTTTCTTTTTGATATAATTTCAAAGACAAAAATCTTATTAAAGGAATAAGCAAAATTTATGACAAACCTTAACTTATACAAAATTTTTTGTGCTGTTGCAAAAGAAAAAAACATTTCCCGCGCAAGCGAACAACTTTACGTTTCCCAACCTGCCGTTTCTTTTTCAATTAAGGAACTTGAAAAGGAACTTGGTCAAAAACTTTTCGAAAGAAAGAGCAAAGGCGTTGAACTAACTTCCTTTGGAAAACTGCTCTACGCAAACATTGGAAAATGCATTGAAAAATTTGACGAAGCCGAAACCCTTGCAAAAAGATTTAGCAAACTTGAAGAAGGTATGATTCGAATTGGCTGTTGCTCTTCAAACATGAACCAAGTTTTGCTTAACTATCTTTCGGCTTTTGCAAAGAAATTTCCTAACATTCAAATTATTATGGAACGCGGTTCGAAAGAAAATTTGATTAGCAAACTTGCAAGCAACAATTTGGATTTAATTTTTGTTGATAAAACAAACAAAATTGACGACTTTAAAATTGTTAAACAGTTTAACGTTGAGTATCAACTTATTGGAAACGCAGAATATAAAAAGAAGTTTAGCAGCGAAAACTTGGACATTAAAAACTTCCCAACAAGCGACTTAATTCTTCCAAGCATCAACAACGGCTCGCGCCAAACTCTCGACCGATTTTTTGAAAAACATCAAATTAAACTCAATCCCAAATATGAACTTGACAATTATATTTTGCTTTATGAGTTTGTTAAAAAAGGTTTTGGAATTGCGTTTGTCAGCGTGGACTACTATAAAGACGCTGTGCGCTCTGGCGAAGTTCAAGTTATTTTCCCAAATTTTTCGCTTTGCGCAAGAGAAATTGTTTGTCTTTCAAACAAAGAAACTTCAAACCCTGCTTTGGAAAAACTTCTTGAAATAATTAACGAAAAATAAGACGAACTTTTGTTCGTCTTTTCTATTTTTCCATTCCGTTTTCGCGAAGAATTTTCCCAATAAAACTGTCTGGATTTTTGGTTGGCTTTTGCGCTGGATCATAATAAAATCCAAAATTCTCTTCAAATTTTTTAACCTTTGCGCAAAGGCTATTAAAATCTGTTTCTTGAATTTGCATGCCAGAATATGTGTAGTAGTCGTAGTTTGTTGTTTGATCATAGTTTTCATAACAAACCAAGACGCCCGACCCGCAAACAAGCGCATTTGCATCGAAAACACCCATGTCGCAATCGAACTTTGCCTTATTAACAGAGAACAATCTTTCGCCGTTATTTTTAACAAAAGTTATGTTAATTTGATAGTCCTTTTTTGTTGTTAAAAGCGCGCCAGAAGGATAGAACTTTGCGGACGATTCCTCCCCTTTGAAATAACTCACATTTGGGTCGACATATTGAATGCAAACCTCCGAGTTAGTGTTAAACAAACAATTTTTCCCGCTAAAATAAAAATGTTTGTTTTCAGTTTGTGATAAATAATTCATACTTTTTCTCCTTTCACAAACCATTTTATCCTACAAGTGATATATTGTAAATAACAAAAAATTTATTTGTGATATAAATTCTACTTATATTGCTCACATAATTTGAAATAAATTCATAAAGAAAGTTATGTTCAAAGTTCAAAACACAAATTATTTTCAAATTCCATTTTTAACAAGACCTTTTGCAATTGCCAAGATTGCCGGGGGCGAAGAAAACAAAGAAATACACGGATATGTTAAATTTTTCTCGTGCAAAGACGGAGTTTTAGTTTTAAGCGAAATTCATAATCTTCCAAAAACAGAAACAAACTTTTTTGCAATGCACATCCACGAAAACAGCGAGTGTGACGGTGATTTCTCTTCCGCGGGCGGGCACTATGGCGAAGGCCCACACCCTCTTCACTCGGGCGACCTTCCCCCTCTTCTTTCCGCAAACGGAACAGCCATTTTGCTTGTTTTAACAAACAGATTCGTTCCAAGCGAAATTATTGGCAAGTCGGTTATAATTCACGACGGCTATGACGATTTCACGACGCAGCCTTCCGGAAACTCTGGCGCGCGAATTGCTTGCGGTGTTATTAAAAAATTCTAATTTTTTAAGCAATTTTTAATATCTTGACTTTTTTCTTAAAAGAAAATAGACTATATATTAGGAAAGACAAATGACAAAACTATCTTGGCATGAAGAAGAAGTTCCAAAGGATTTACAAATTAAGCAAGTATATGGCGTTCTTTTTTCAAACGATCAAAGAATTCTTTTGATGAAGAAAATGCTTAACGGAAAACCTTTCTTTTCGCTTTCGGGCGGAACACCAGAAGTTTTCGATGAAAACCTTGTTGCAACACTTAAACGTGAACTTCTTGAAGAAATTAACACAACAATTGACAAGCCAATTTATCTTGGCTATCAAAAGGTTGACCTTGAAAACGGCGAAAAACCTTTTGCTCAAGTTAGAATGGTCGCTAAAATTTTGAAAATTGGAAAGCGTCAGCCCGACCCAGATTCCGGAATAACATATGAAAGACTTTTAATTCCCCCAAAAGATGCCGGAAAAACTCTTAACTGGGGCGACATTGGAAACCGAATTATAGAACTTGCAACAACCACGGCAGAAGAAAATTTTAAGTTTGAAAAAGCAAACGAAAACCAAGAATATGTTTAGGCATAACTTTTTGTTATGCTTTTCTTTTTTATAAAAATATGATAAAGTTTTAGGGAGGAAATATGAAAAAACCATTTATAGGAATTGTTTCAAAAAACATTGATTACAGTTGCGAAGCCGATGTGTATCATTGGTCTTTTCAAAGGATAAGCGACCCGCTTAGACGCGTTATTTACGACTGCGGCGGGCTTGCAATTGCAGTTTTGCCACAAACTCTTCGCGAAAATTTCAACAAAAAAGACGAAAGCGAAAGCACGCTTTTAACAAAGCAAGAACAAGCCGACTTAATTGAGTGTTTAAAACTTTGCAGCGGAGTTATTTTGCAAGGCGGAATTGCGTCACACAACTATGAGGAATTTATTGCAAGATATTGCTATGAAAACAACATCCCTTTAATTGGAATTTGCGCAGGATATAACAACATAATTCGCGGGCTTGGAGGAAAAGCAGAACTTATTTCAAACCCAGAAAGACATAATCGCGAAGACATTGTTTATGCCCACGGTTGCAAAATTGTTGACAAAAACAGTTTATACTACTCTATTGTAAAAGAAGAAAACTTTGAAGTTAACAGCCTCCACACCTATATTGGCACGCAAATTCCAAGCGAACTTTCCGTTGTTGCTGTTTCGGACGACGGCCAGGTTGAAGTTGTTGAAGCAAAAAACAAGAGGTTTTTCCTTGGAATTAAATATCACCCAGAACTCCTTGCGAAAATTGATGAAAAACAAAAACGTATTTTTGAAAGATTTGTTGACGAATGTAAAAAATAGAAAAGGAGAAAGAAATGCAAAACAAAGTTAAACAATTTAACGAGAACATGCCATGCCACAGAAAACCAGCCCCAACTTTTGCTCGTCTTTTGGACATTCAAAGTGAACTTGGCGAACTTTCAAAGGAATATCTTAAAGCAACGAGGTATGGAACAGAAGATTTTTCTATTAATGAAGATTTTAAAATGGAATTTGGCGACGTTTTATACTCTCTTCTTGCCCTAGCAAACGAACTTAATATAAGCGCAGAACAATCGCTTGACATGGCTCTTGAAAAATACTCCGCGCGAATTAACAGCAAAAATAACATGGGAAGCGGAAGATAAGGATATAAAAAAATAAGTTTTTGTCTTAATAATCTTGTTGAGCGGCGCAGAATCGCTGTCCTGCTGGCATGTCGCAAAATGCCAAAACCCAAAAACTTAATAACACTTATATTTAGTTAAATTTGATAATAAAAAAAGAAACCCAACCATTTTGTTAAGTTTCTTTTTTAATTATTTTTGTTCAATTATGTAGGCTTGTTTTGTTGTTTCGTCAATTCTAACTTTGTCGCTTATTCCAACACCTGCAACAACAAAGATTTCGCTGTCGGATGCAAGAACTGGAAGAGTGTCGCGCTGGCGAAGAGGAATTTTCTTTTGGGAAAGATATGTTTTAAGTTTTTGTGTTCCGCCGCCAAATTTTGTTATTTCGTCGCCTTCTCTTCTGAATCGCCAAGAAACATTTTTTGGAAGTTTTTTTGCATCAATAATCAAATTATTTTCGGAAATTTGTGGATTATTTGTTTTCTTAACAACAAGTTTTCCAAATCCGTCAATCACAAATGTTCCGCATTTAAATTCAAGATTTAAAATCTTAACTTCTTTTTGCTCGTTTGTTAATGTAATGTAGTCATATTCTTTATGTGCTAAAACGTCCATTGGAAGTTTAACTTTCGAGCCGTTTTGCCCGCTTATTGCAAGGTTTTTAATGATTTCAATGTGTTTTCTTTCAATATCTTTATAAATTCCAATCATGTCGAGGGCTTTAAAAACAAGACGGGAAGAAAGCGAAGGTGCGCCAAGAAAACACGCGCAAGGAATTTTAACTGTTTTTGGATTTTCCAAAATTAAGGCTTCTGTCATAACTTGGCTTGAAATAAAGTTATCGTCTTCTTTGCATGCGTTTGCAAAAGAATTAAGAGCCTCAACAGCATTTGGAAAACGCGAAACAATTAAAGGCATAACCTTGTTTCGAATGTAGTTGCGTTGATAAACATCTTCTTTGTTAGTTTCGTCTTCAACAAAAGCAATGTCGTTATCATTAATATATCTTTGAATTTCGCTGCGTTTTGTTTCAAGCATTGGGCGAATGTAGATTCCGCGTTTTTCATATTCCATTCCCCTTGCTCCTGAAAGGCCTGAACCGCGCAAAAGATGGAGCAAAATTGTTTCAGCTTGGTCTTCGGCGTGATGCGCCAAGGCAATTTTATCAACAATTCCTTTTTTAACAAGCGATTCAAAAACTCCATAGCGAGCTTCGCGAGCCGCTGTTTCAATTGATTGGTTCTTTTGCTTTGCAAGAGTTGCAACATCAATTTTAAACTTATATGCGCGAATATGGTTGCGCTTGCAATAACTCATAACAAACATTGCGTCGTCGCCACTTGTTTCGCGAAGAGAATGGTCAACATGAATTGCAACAACTTCGAAGTCGAGTTCGTTTTGCAAAGAGGAAAGATAATGCAAAAGAGCCATTGAATCTCTTCCTCCGCTAACAGCAACGCCAATAGTGTCGCCGCGTTTAATTAAGTTAAGTTTTTTAATGTTTTCTAAAATGTGTTCCATAGTTTTTCCTTTTTTGTGACGAGATATATTATAAATGATAAAAATAATATTTCAAGAGATATTTGCTCATTTTTTATAATTTTTTGTTGAAACAATAAATATTTTTTGTTTTGAGGTTATTTTTTTAGATAATTTACAAATTTTCAAAAGGTTTTCGACATTTTGTTTCATTTGTTTACATTATTCGATTTTATTTGCAAAATTATTTTGGCAAAAATATTCATTTTAAAATAACTTTGTGCTACCCTTTAATTATCGGCAAGATGCCAAATTAGGAGGGCAGAAAATTGAGCGAAGAAAATTCGAAAACAAAAATTTTTATTGCAGATTGCAATGCAGAACTTAGAAAAAATATTATTGAGACATTTAAAAAAGAAAAGAATTTTGAGATTGTTGGGGAAAGCGGAGACGGGCTTGAAACCTTTGATTTATTAAAAAAAGTTAATGCAGACATATTAATTATGGATCTTGTTTTACCAGGATTAGACGGCTTTGCATTAATTGAAAACATATCAAAAACAAACGAAATTATGAAAAAACCAAAAATTGTTGTAACTTCTTCTCTTGCACACGAAGGGTTTATTAACAAAGCAATGCAACTTGGCGTTAACTATTTCATGATTAAACCAATTAACGAAAGTGTTTTGCTTGACAGGGTTAAAGAAGTTTGCGCGGAAAAAACAAAACAAATTTCAACAGTCTTTTCAAAAGACGTTACAATTGAAAACGCCAGCGAAAAATATAAAGCAAAAATTATTGAAGAAAAAATTACAAACATTTTCATAACCGTTGGAATTCCAGCGCACATTAAAGGCTATCAATTCTTGCGCGAGGCAATTAAACTTGCAATTGACAATCCAGAAATTATTAATTCAATAACAAAACAACTCTACCCTGCAATTGCCGAGAAGTTTGAAACAAGCGCAAGCAAAGTTGAACGCGCAATTCGCCACGCAATTGAAGTTGCATGGAACCGCGGAAAAATTGAAAACATCAACTCAATTTTTGGACTTAGGGTTTACAGCAGCAACGAAAAGCCAACAAACGGCGAGTTTATTGCTCTTGTTGCCGACAAAATGATTATTGAAGGCGCTTAATATTTCTATATAATATTTTATATATATTTAAAACATTATTAAATCATTCTTTTTTAACATTCTTGGTGCTAAATTTTAACAACGATGTTAAAAGTAATAAAAAAGTTGAAAATTTTTTGCAAATTAACAAAATTTTTCAAAAAAAACACCTTAAAATTAAAAAATTTCTTCCTTTTATTCTTATAAAAAAAACAAGGCAACCGGTGCCCTGTTTTTTTATTGTTTTAATTACTTATTTTCGTTTTCTTTCTTTTCTGCTTCGTCAAGAAGTTGATAGTATTTGTCGAAAACGCGAATTGCTGTGTCTTCGTCTTTTTCAACAACAAGAACTGTGTTTCCGTCTTCGTCATAATCTGCAAGAAAAACAATTGCTTCGTCGTCGGCAACACCTTCAAGTTCGTCAATTGGTTTTAAGATTGCATAAATTTTGTCGTTATCTGGAATAACTGCAACTTGTTCGAATTTAACTTCTCTGTCATCTTCGTCGAAAAGAGAAATTGGTTCATCATTGTTTTCGTCAAGCAAGATGTCCAAAAGATCTAAATCTTCTTGTTTTGTTTCGTTTTTTGCCATTTTAATAACCTCCAATAAATTTATATTTAAAATAGTTTAGCGTCTATTTAAATAACTTTCTAAAATAAGCGCGGCGGCAACCTTATCGATAACCTGCTTTCGTTTTTCGCGGCGCATTCCCGATTGAATTAACATTTCCTCCGCTTCAACAGATGTTAGGCGTTCGTCAACATATTCAATCTCAAGTTCGCACATTGCTTTTAATTTTTCCCCAAATTCTCGAGTTTTAAAAGCCCTTTCTCCTTCCGTTCCGTCCATGTTCATTGGAAGCCCAATAACAATTTTTGAAACTTCTTTTTCTTTTGCAAGGTTTTTAAAGAATTCAAGGTCAACTTCTTCACCCTTTCTTTTATAGGTGTCATAGGGGGAAGCAATTGTTAAAAGCAAGTCGGAAAAAGCAATTCCAATTCGAACTTCGCCATAATCAAGAGCCATAATTCTTCCGTGCTTCACGAATTTATTATGGCATAAAAAAAACTTTTATGCAAATGTTTGGCATAAAAGTTTTTTAATTTAAACTAAGCGGCTGGTTTAATTTCCCAAGTTATAATGATAATTCCTGTAACACTGTTTGCGCTTTCGTCCGACCAGCGTGAAGTTTTTCTGTTTTTCAACTTCAAAGCAACTTGGTAGGTTCCTGCTTCGGTTGCTTTTGCCGTGTAGCCATTTCCTGTTATAACAGTCCATTCTTCTGTGTCGGTTACTGCAACTTTTTCAGTTCCGTCTGCAAAGAATCCTTCAATTTCTGGAACATCAACATAGTTAATGTTGTTTTTGTCTTGGAAGAATCCGTTAAGTCCTTCAACTGCTGTAAGATAAGGCGCTTGCCCTTCTTCATATGTCCAGCCTGTTGTTGAACTGATGTTGAATCCCATTTCTTGGAACGCTTTAACACCAACTGTTGATTTAATTTCGTCGTTTGTTAAGTATTTAACAACTTGACCATTATATGAAATTAACGCTTTCGATTCTTTTGCTGTAACTTCGCCTTCGCTTGGGTTTTTGTTAATTAAAACGTTGTTAACATTTCCAAGTTTGTTGCCTTTGTTAGCCCAAGATGTAACCCAGTTAACAAGACCTTCACGAGTGTTCGATTTTGATTCATAGTAGGCTGTTCCGCCTGAGAATTCGCAAGCCATATAGCATTTTTCAATTTTTGCTGGATCTCTTATTTCAAGAGCAAGGCCTGCAAGTTCGGAAGTTCCGCTTGCTGCTTCCAATTTCATTTTTGTGTAGCAGTTTTCAATTGCGCCGCCGTCGCTGTTTGATGTGAATGCCATGTAAACTGCAAATCCACCAACTTTGTTTCCTTTGATTGTTCCAATGTTATAGCATTCGCTAACTTTACCAATAAGATATGGAGCAAAACCTGCTGCTGTGTTGCATTCAATTGAAATGTTAGTGAAAGATTTTTCAATAACGCCTGTTGGAGCTAAGTATGCAACAAATCCGCCTGCAAGTTGGCTTCCTTCTGCGTTTGATCCAACGATGATTCCCATTGAACCGCCTTCTTCTGCGCCAACTGAGCAACCACGAATTGTTCCTGCGTTAATTGCTGCAATTCCGCCAAAGTACGCGCGGCATGTTGATTGATCTTCAATTTTTTCTTTAAGAATTAAACTGCTTTCAATAAGACCTGTGTTATATCCAACAATTCCACCAAAGTATTTTGCAGTTGATGTTCCTTCTTGTCCTTCAACAATGCTTGAAGGGTCAACAGTTTTTCCTGTTATAACAAAGTAATTATGAACTTCAATTCCGGAAATTGTTCCGTGGTTGATTGCTGCAACCGAACCTGCAAAAACGTTTCCGCCTTCTTTGTTCGATTTAATTGTGTTAATAGCAGAACCTGTTGAGTCGATGTTTGCTTCGCCAAGTGTGCTTGAAATAATTCCATAGTTAACACCAACGAATGCACCGCCATATGTTGCGTCTTCAATTGTTACGTTCTTAACAACGCAATCTGTTATTTTACCATAACTGATTCCAGCAATTGCGCCTGCATATCCAACGCCTTTAGTTGAAACGCCAACAACTGTTAAGTTTTTGATTTCTGCTGTTGTGTTAAGTTGTCCGAAAAGACCTGCATAAACAAGGTTTTCGCCTTGATAAACAAATCCTTCTGGCATTGTGATTGTGTGGCCTGCGCCGTCAAATGTTCCGCAGAATGTGAATTTTCCGCCGCCAATTGGTTCGAATGTTGTTATTTCTGTTATTGAACCAAGATTGATGTCAGTTGCTAAAACATAGTTTTGACGAAGCCAATATCTTCTTGCAACATCGGAAAGAGATGTTGATGTCATTTTATTATAATATTTAATAAAGTCTTCTTTAGATTCAATCTTATATGTGTCTTGCTCAAAGTATGTTGCGCTTTCCATTCCAATTTCGTTAATTCTTGGAGCTTCGCCTTCAACAATTGACCATGCGGAAAGTGCTTCGCCAATGCTCCATTTTTCTGTTGAATCTGTTACATAGGAAGATTGTTTTTTGAGATCCATCTCCGTTAACAATGTTGTTGCATTTGCAAGTGTTGAACCGCCTTTTGTAAGTGAGTTATCTGGGGAATAGAAGTAGTTTCCAATAACTCTTTGTGCTGCTGGGGTTCCGTCGAATGAATCAACATATTGAACTGTAAGCGGAATATTTCCAATAACACCCTTGAATTCGTTTGTTGCATTGTTGATTTTAACAATTGCAAGGTTGTTTTTAACAATTGGATAGATTGTTCCTGCAATTTTTGATGTTCCGTTTTCTTCGTAAACAATTTCGTTACTTTCTGCAATTGCTCCGGCAATTCCGCCAACGTGAATTGAAACACCTTTTCTTGTTGATTTATCAAATTCCAAAGATTTGTCGGCAATTGTTTTTTCAATGTCGAAGTTAACTTCTGCTTTATTGTTATGAAGAGTTGTTCCTAAAACATAGCCTGTTATTCCGCCAATTTCATAAAGAACTAAGTCGTTTTGTTCAACAATTGAAACTGCTGTTTCCAATGTTCCAATTTCGCCTTGGAAAGAGCACATTGAAACAATTCCACGATCGGCAAGAGCTTTTGTTCCGTCGAATCCTGCAAAAGATCCTTTTGTTGCTCCAACAATTCCTCCAACAAAGCAAACACTTCTTGTTCCGTTTGTTGTGTATGGAGCGGCTTGGATTAAAGCATTTTCAACCCAAACTTTTGTTATTGTTGAGCCGCTGCTCATTGCAGCAACAACACCAACAAAGTCGAATTGACCAATTATTGTTGGGTTAACAAATGTTAAGTTTGAAACTGTTGCAAGATCGCTGATGTATGCAAAAAATCCAGCAAATTCTTGGTTTGTTCTGATTGTCATTCCAGTAATTTTGAAAGGATGTTGATTTCCTTCAAGTTTTCCTGTGAATGGAACATTTGGATCGTTGCAAAGAGGCTCCCATTCGCCTTCTGTTAAGTTGATGTCGCAAAGAACTTTATAGTTTGCTGATGCGCTCCAAGTTACGCTGTTTCCTTCTCCATAGGTTCTTGTTCCGCCAATTGCTCTAAGGTCTGCTTCGCTTTTAATGTAGTATGGAGCTTCGCTTGAGCCGTTTCCAACTTTAATCTTAAAATTAAATGGCCCATAATTTTCGTTTTCGGTTGTTATGAGGATTTCTGTTTCGCCTGCTGCAAGCGCAACAATTTTTCCTGTTTCAAGGTCAAACGAAATAATATCTTGATTAGTTAAAGAACTGTGAAGTTGGGTTTGTTTTCTTGTGTGGGAAATTTCCAAATTCGTTTCTTCTCCAACATTAAGATAAATTGCATCAAGGCCTAATTCATCTGCCGATGGATAGTTAATTGTTATGCATTCATAGTTCTTAACCATATAGTAAGTTGTTAAACCAATGAATAAACATCCAACGAGCACTGAGAAATATACTGCTAATCTTTTCATAATTTATCTCCTTCGCTAAGAATTATATCGCAAACGATAAAATCTGTCAATAGTAAAATCTTAAAAAGAAGGCGATTTTTAACGAAAAATAATCAACTTTTGGGAGATAAATAATCGTTTGGAAAATACAAAAATTTGTTATAAAATATCACTATCATTAAATAAAAGAGGAGTATGAAAAAGTGGACGAAGAAATTAGAGAATATATGGACGCATGCCGTGACGACATGGAAAAGGCAATTTCCTATCTAAAAAACGAATATCAAGTTATCCGTGCAGGCCGCGCTAACCCACATATTTTAGACAAAGTTACAGTAGAATACTATGGAGCTCCAACTCCAATTAACCAAATGGCAAACATTTCTGTTCCAGAAGCTCGAATGCTTATGATAAGCGTTTGGGATTCATCGCAACTTCAAAATGTTTCCAAAGCAATTTCGCAAGCAGACATTGGAATTACACCAATTGACGACGGAAAAGTTATTCGTCTTGTTTTCCCAGCGTTAACAGAGGAAAGAAGACGCGACATTGTTAAAAATGTTAAATCGCTTTGCGAAAATGCAAAAATTTCAATTAGAAACGCAAGAAGAGATTGCTTGGACATTTTTAAGCAAATGAAAAAAGATTCTTCAATTTCTGAAGATGCATATGACAACGCGGAAAAAGAAGTTCAAAAACTTGTTGACAAATATAACGCAATTGCCGATGAAGTTTGCCTTGCAAAAGAAAAAGAAACCATGGAAGTCTAGTTGAGAGAACAAATAAAATGAAAATAGCTAATCCCCCTTGCCACATTGGCATAATTTTGGACGGAAACGGAAGATGGGCAAAAAAACACCATTCCCCACGACTTGTTGGTCACAAAGCCGGAGCAAACGCCGTTAAGAAAATGCTTATTGCCGCAAACAAAATTGGAATTAAGGTTGTTTCGGTTTATGCTTTTTCAACTGAAAACTGGAAGCGTTCGAAAGAAGAGGTTAACGGGATTTTTGATATAATCGAAAAAACGCTTGACGAAAATTTCGATAGGTTTGTTAGAAACAACTATAAATTTCTTGTTATGGGAGATATTTCAAAACTCAACACAAATCTTCAAACAAAACTTGAAAAACTTACTGACGCAACAAAAAATAACACGGGCTTGATTTTTAATGTTGCAATTAACTATGGAGGGCGCGCGGAGATTGTTCGCGCGGCAAACAGACTTATTGAAAGCGGGAAAACAAATATTTTGGAAGAAGATTTCGAAAAAGAGCTTTACACATCTTCTCTCCCACCTCTCGATTTTGTTATTCGAACAGGCGGCGAACAAAGAATAAGCAATTTTATGCTTTGGCAAATTGCATATGCAGAATTCTATTTCCCAAAATACTTCTGGCCAAGTTTTAACGAAAGAAAACTTAAACAATGCTGCAAAGAATTTGCAAAGCGAGATAGGAGATTTGGAAACATAAGGTAACAGGAGGAACAAATGAAAAAAAGAGTTATTGTTGCGTCAATTTTAATTGCTGTTCTTGGCGGTGCTTTTGCGCTTAGGCTAATCAACAACTATGGCGTATATTTTTTCGATTTAATTGTTGCGGCAGTTTGCGTTTTTTGCGCCCTTGAATTTTCAAAACTCATAAGCGCAAACGGAGTTCCTGCATCTCAAATGGCGGCGGGAATTTATCCTTCTCTTATGTTTGCCGGACATATGCTGTTTTTTATTTTTGAACTTAAACCATATTTCTATGCTGTTATTCAACTTTCAATTCTTCTTGCAACAATGCTTACAACTTTTATTGTTTACCTTTGTCTTAAAACAAAACAAGTTAAGACATATTGCGAAGAAAATAAAATAAACAAACTTGCTTATGCATCAAGAGTTGCCCTTAAATCTGCATTAACTTTTGTTTATCCAAGTTGTTTTCTTCTTGCCCTTATGCTTCTCAACAGAATCGACGCATTCTCTTCCTCAAATGTTGAACTTTTTAAAGGTAATCTTGGTTGGGTTGCGCTTATCGTAACCTTCCTAATCCCAATCTTAACCGACACATTTGCAATGCTTTGCGGAATGCTTTTTAAAGGCCCAAAACTTTGCCCTAAAATAAGCCCTAATAAAACAATTTCGGGTTCTATTTGCGCAACAATTTTAACAAGTCTTGTTTGCGGCGCATTCTTCTATGTTTTTAATGCCTTTGGAGTTGTTGCAAACGGTTTTAGCAGGCTTGGAATTCAAGTTTGGCACTTTGTTATTCTTGGTTTTGTTGGCGCAATTGTTTGCCAACTTGGCGACCTTTTTGAGTCTTTTATTAAAAGACGAGCAAATGTTAAAGACAGCGGAAACATTTTCCCAGGGCATGGCGGTTTTCTCGACAGATTCGACAGCCACATTTTTAATGCCCCATTTGTTTTGGCGTTTTTCATTTTTGCATTTATTATATAGTTAAGGAGAAATAAGTGAATCTAAATTTTCTTTGTGCGTTCAATCCAATGATGATTGTTTATGTTATTGTTGCAATTCTTGTTTTCTTGCTTATGATTATGATTCACGAATTGGGGCACTACACCGCAGGTCGAATTCTTAAATTTAAAATCAATGAATTTTCAATTGGCTTTGGAAAGGCAATTTTTTCTCGAACAAACAAGCGCGGCGAAAAGTTTTCAATTCGTCTTTTCCCTCTTGGAGGATACTGTGCTTTTGAAGGAGAAAACGGCGAGGGGGCAGAAAAAAATCCCGACGCATTCACAAATCAAAAACCTTGGAAGCGAATTATTGTTCTTTTCATGGGAGCGTTTTTCAATTTTCTTTCTGCAATTGTTTTTTCATTTATCTTGCTTGTTTGCTTTGGATTCGACATCTATCAAGTTTCAAACAACCCTTCCGTTTACAATCCAAACCTTCAACAAGGCGATGTTATTTATGGGGTTGAAGGAAAAAAAGTTTGTTTTGCAACAAACGGAACAATAACCGCCCTTTTGCGTCAGCAACCTAACAATCAAGATTTTGAAGTTACAATTAAAAGACTTAACCCAGAATCTAACCAATATGAATTTTTGAAAGTTAAAATTCAAAAGAAACAAATGTTTGCCGAAGGGGTTAACCCAGCAACTTTAACTCCAGAGCAACTTGCCGACACAACAAACAACGCGATTTATGCGTTCGATTCTGAAGGAAAAGCAATCTACACAATTGGAACGAACCTTAAACTATACCCTCGCCCATTTTTTGAAGCGCTTGGCGAAGCTTTCATTCTTGCGGTTATGATGGCATGGGCAGTTTTGAAATCCCTTTGGATGCTTATAACTTTCCAACTTACAACAAAAGACGTTGGAGGTCCAATTGCAACAATAGGTATGATTGCAACAAGCGCTCAGGCGTCAATTGTTAACTTGTTTGTTTTAATTCCACTGATTTCGGCAAACCTTGCCATGTTTAATCTGATTCCTTTCCCAGCGCTCGACGGGGCTCAAATTGTTTTCACGGGAATTGAATGGATTCGAAAAAAGCCTATAAAACCAAAAGTTCAAGGAATAATAAACATGTGCGGGCTGATATTCCTGTTAACACTTGTTGTTGTTCTGGACATTTTGCATTTTGTTCTATAAAAAACTATTAGGGGAAAATTTTGGGAAACGAAATTGAAAAAAATCTTCAAATTCAAGAAGGAAGAAAAAACTATTTGAATAAGCTTAAATCAAGGCTTATTCTTGTTATTCCAATGTTTATTCTTTCCGTTATGTTTGTTGTTTTTGGCATTTTGTTTATCCCTCGCCCCTCTTCAAGAGTTGAAAGTTCGTTCACTTTTAATGTTCACGAAATTTCAGCAAATATTTCTGGCGGCATAACCGGCGCAAAATCCTCTCATAATTTTTCAACTCTTACCTTTTCGCCATCTTCCTCTCCTTCAAAACTCGAACTCGATTCTTGGGGAAGCGCAGTTGAGTTTAACGAAAATCAAGACGACATTATCCTTTCTTTAACAATTGTTAATTTGGGAGAAAACACAATAAGTTGCCACATTAAAAATAGCCCGGATTCAATTGAGAATCTTAACATTCAATTTTCACAACCTAAAACTTTTTCGCTTGAAAAAGGAAGAAGCGAAATTCTAACAATAACAATTTCATCAATCAACAAAAGCCAACTTGTTAAAAACGCACAGTTCGAATTTGCGCTTTCAATATATCCACTTGGAGAATAAAACTGCATTTTGCAGTTTTTTTATTGCTAAAATCTTGTTTTAAATTTATTTTTATTGTAAAATTTAAGCATGGATTGGTTACTTTCAAAAATTAACACAGAATTTGAAAATAAATATAGTTTCCTAAAACTTCTTAATGTAACACTTAAAAAGGCCTCGGCTTCGTGCTGCATAACTTTTTTATATCCTGAAAACAAAAATCTTTCCGACGACGAAAAGTTGAAACTTGAAACATACATAAGATCCATTCTTCCTCTTAACTCAACTTTAACTGTTAAATTTAAGAAAAGTTATTTGGACGATAATCTTGTTTTAAAAGCACTTTTCGATTTCTTAAGTTCGGCGTTCCCTTCCGTTGTTCCTTTTGTTAACAAAGAAAGCGCAAAAGTTGCGAAAGACTTTTCTCAAACAACAGTTTCTCTTGTTATTGACAAAGGTTTTTTGGAGTTTTTTAACGAAAACGAACTTAAAACAGCGGTTAAAAAAGAAATGGAAAAACAATTTTGCACCGAATTTACGCTAATTATTGAGAAAGGCGAAATTGCGAAAGATATTGAACTTAAACCAATTCAAAAACTTAAACCAACAGTTCCAAGATATCAAGTTGAACAATTTAGAAATCTTTTCGGGGGCGAAATTTCGCCAAACCCAGAATTTATTAAAAACATTAAGTCGGCAAAGACTTCGGTTATTCTTGCTGGGAAAATTGAAAATTTTGAAGAGAAAAGTTACGAAGTTAAAAAAGGCAAAATGATTGGACAGAGAAAAAACTATTTTGCTTTTGTTCTTAATGACACAACCGCAAAAATTGATGTTCGTTATTTCACAACAATTGCAAACGAAAAAAAGTTTGCGCAACTTCTTTCTGGCGACGAAGTTTTGATTTTGGGCGACATTGAAGAGTTTAACAAAAAATTAACTCTTTATGTTAAGGCAATTTCAAGATGTAAACTTCCAGAAAAAATTGAACTTAAACAAGTGTTTTCTAACGAATATGAAACACCCTGCGTAACTCCATATTCCATTCTTTCTCAAGACAACTTATTTAAAAAACAAGTTATTTATAACCCATTCATCGAACGCGGAAGTTTTGTTGTTTTCGATGTTGAAACAACGGGATTAGACTATGAGCATGACGAACTTTTGGAGATTGGCGCGGTTAAAGTTGAAAAAGGAATTATTGTTTCAAAATTCTCTTCGCTTATTAAGCCTGCAAATCCAATTCCACCTTCCGCAACAGCAATCAACAACATAACCGACGCCATGGTTGCGTCAAGTCCAAGCGCAGATGTTGTTGTTCGCGATTTCTATCGCTACACTCGCGGAAGCGCTCTTGTTGGGTATAACGTTTCTTTCGATCAAAAGTTTGTTCTTCAAGCAGCAAAAAAACAAGGGCTTGTTTTCGATAACGAGTTTGTTGATGTTATGCCTCTTGCTAAAAGTAAACTTCGTCTTCCTCGCTATCGCCTTGGCGATGTTGTTAAGCGTCTTGAAATAACTCTTAACGGAGCCCATCGCGCCTATGCCGATGCTCTTGCAACAGCCGAAGCATTTTTAAAACTTAATTCAAACGAATTTTAAAAAATAAATAAAAAATGGGTGGAAAACCCATTTTTTTGTTGTTTTTTATGTTATTTTGTTAAATTGTTAATCCATATCAACTTTATATTGTTCGAAGAAAACAATTTTTTCTGGTGCTGCGAATGGTTCAACAATCTCTTTATTTTGTTCTTTAAGTTCGTCTTCGGAAACATGAAGTTCCTTTGCAACATCCCAGAAAGTTTTTCCTTCTTCGGCAAAATAAATTTCAATTGCGCTGTCGCGTTCGGCGTATTTTTCGCCTTCAACAATTTCGCTAACAACTGCGTTTTCTTTGTCCTTTAAAAGCCAAACTTGAGTTCTGATTTTTCCGTCAACATAGATGTCGTGGCCGCGTTTTGCTGTTGCATCAATTTCAACAATTTGACTGTTTGTTCTAACTCGAAGGTTATCCTCTTCCCCAACTTTTTCTTTGAATGAATATGGAATTTCAATTGAAACAGAGTTAACATTTTCCTCTTCGTCGTTAAGATAGATAATGTTAAGGTGGATAAGTCCTTCGCTTTGAAGTTCCCCGTTTTGATAGGTTTCAACTTGTGGAGTTAAATATGCTCCGTCAACCGCCAAAATTTTGTCAATTCGAAGTGTATCTTCGTCAAGGGTTACATTCCCGTCAATCTTGTTATCGAAAACTTCGGTTTTAACAAGTTCGGTTGAAATGAACGCTTCGGTTGTTAAGTTAATTTCTTTGTCGGTTGAATATGCATCGTCGCAAACAACTGCTCCATTCATCTCAAAAAGGTCATAGCAAATTTTAACTGGAATGTTAATTTCAACTGTTTTATTTTCCGCGTTAACGCTTTCTTCAATGTCTTTTCCAATGACGCAGGCGTATCCTTCAACAATGTTTTCTCGCGCTGAATTTTCATCTTCAACCTCCTCGCGGAACATGTCTTTGTTAACGAGGGAAACAAGGAGAGGGCGATCGTCTTCTGTTGCATAAAGAAGTTTTGTTATTGTTTCGCCTTCAAAAACAACAATTCCGTCTAACGCGTCTGCTTTATTAACAACAACCGAGCCTGTTACATTCAAAATTTTTCCAACAGGAAGTTTTGTTTCAAAAACAGAACTTTGAACAAAGTTATAGCAATTTCTTTTTGAATGGCGCAAAAGTTCAATTTGCGATTCTTTAACAAAAATTGAGTCGTCGGTGTTGGAATATAAATTAATTTCTTGATTTTTAACAATTGAGAAAGTGTTTTCAAGAGAAATCTTAACTTTAATTGAGTTTCCAACTCCTTTTTCAATTGAAACATCCAAAACATTTGGAATTATTCTAACAAGAGAAGAAGGGTCGAAGGCAATGTTTTCGAATTTCCCAGAAAATTCTTGACATGTTTTATGATTTGAAATTGTTCCATCTTCAAGAGAATAGACAATATTTAAGCAAGCCTCGCCAGAAAACGAAACTTCTCCCAAAAGCGCCTCAAAATTTTCAACTGCAACGCTTGCGCTTGCCGAAAGAATTTTTGAAACATTTTCCTCTGGCAACATAACAGAAAAATCAAGTTGTTCTCTTTTTGCTCCAATTTCCTTGTCGATTGCTGCTTCTGCTTTTGTTTGGCTTACGCTTTCGTTCATACCACTTCCCTCCAAAATAAAGTTAATATATTGAATGAGGCTTTTTCAAAAAATATGACAACTTAAAACAAAAAATTTTTATTCTTAATTTTCCGCCGCCTTAATAATATATATAAAAGGAGAATGTATGGAAAATAAGTTAACATTAATAAATCAAGAAAATCTTTCAATTTCGGGAATTAAAAAAGCAAATGTTATAAGCGAAACATCAGTTGTTTTGGAAATGGAAAACTCAATTCTTCAAATAAGCGGAAATTCAATGGAAGTTAAAAAACTTGACGTTGAAAGCGGAAACATTGAAATTGCCGGGAAAATTTATGGGATTAAGTTTTCTGGCGCAAAAGAAAAGTTAAGTTTATTCAAAAAAATCTTTAAATAAGAGGAAACACTTTAATGCTTTTGTTTGAAACTCTTTCTCAACCCTTAATTTTTGTTATAACGCTTGCAATTGGATTTGCAAGCGGTCTTCTTGTTGACGCGCGAAACTACATCCACTTTCTTTGCAACAAAAACAAAATTGTTGGAATTGTTTTAGACATTATTGTTTCGGTTCTTTGCTCTCTTATAATGCTTGTTTGCGTTCTTTCGTTTAACTTTGGGCAACTTCGTTTCTATTTTGTTGTTGCGTTTGTTTGCGGACTTTTATTTGAACGATTTTCTTTGGGTTTAATAATTGCAAAAATTGCTTTGTGGTGTTATAATCAATTTGTTAAAATACTAAGGAAAATAACAAATGGAAAATTTAAAAAAGCAAACAAAGAAAAAACTTTGGACTAAAATTTTAATTGTTTTGGGCTTTGCGCTTATTTTAGCGCTGTTTGGCGTTGTTATTGCTCAAACTGTTAAAATTAATCGATTGCAAGATGAACTTAAAAAAGCAAACGAAACATATCAATCGGAAAGTGTGGAGAAATAATGAAAGGAAAATTTATTGTTATTGAAGGAACCGACGGAAGCGGAAAGAAAACACAAGCAAAGATTCTTTGCGAAAAACTTAACGAGGCGGGAATTAACTGCATAGTTCAAAGTTTCCCAAACTACGACTCTCCCGCTTGCACTCCTGTTAAGATGTATTTAAACGGCGAATTTGGCGACATTGGCTGCCTGGACGCCTATCAAGCAAATTCCCTTTATGCTGTCGACCGCCTTTGCACGATGATGGGTCTTAAAGACCACATTGAAAACGGCGGAAGCATTGTTTTCGACAGATATGTTGAATCAACCATGCTCCACCAAGCGGCGCTCATCGAAAATCAAGAGGAAAGAGATAAGTTTTTGGATTATGTTAACGATTTTGAATTTGGAAAACTTAAACTCCCAAAACCAGACCTTGTTATTTTCCTTGACGTTCCAGTTGAGGTTAGCAAGAAACTTGCCGACTCTCGCGGGGAATATAAATCTGGAAACAAAAAAGACATTTTGGAGCAAGACATTTCCCATTTAACAAAAGCATATAATTCTGGAAAATATGTTGCAAACAAATATGGGTGGACGCAAATTTCTTGTTTAAACGAAAGCGGAAACCTTAAATCAATTGAAGAAATTTCAAACGACATATTTGAGGTTGTTAAAAAACTTTTTAAGTAATTAAGATAAAAAAATCGACCATGATTGGTCGATTTTTTAAGTTCCTTTGCCCTAACTAATTTCTCGAGCTGTTTGATGAACTTCTTCCTGAGCAATTACGTGTTCCACATGCGTTTGTTTCTTTTGCAGCTTCAACGCTTGTTCTGGAACTTTTCTTTGTGGAAGATTTAGAATTTCTTCCAGCATTTTTCTTGCCGAACATTTGCCCACCTCCTTTGCAAGTCAAAGCACCTGCTTTGCTATAAGTAGTTTGCCCGAAAAGAAAAATTTAATTCTAAAATTCGTTATTTAAAGCGCTAACAAGCGAATCTAATTCAAAAAAGAAATTCAGATATGTTTTTTTAACCATCGTTGAAAGAGAAATTCCGTTAACTGCTTGATAGTTTCGAAGGTCGGAAAGTTCGCCCTCAAGAGTTGAAAATGTGTTTTTAATTGTTTGATAGTAAATTCCATCAACCGCGCTTGACCCGCGCGAAAGTTTTTCAAATTCTTTTTCAAGGCTTCCTTTAATTTCAATAATTTGAATTTTGGCTTTTGTTTCGTCAACCGCCTTTGTGTCCAAAGCAACCGAAATATCATATAACTTTAAGACAGAATTTTTAATTTCGCCAAGGGCGGAAAGAAAAGACTTTGCTTGCGAAGATGAACTTGTTTTCGAAAGGTCTGGCGCGGAAATTTCAATTTTCATAATAGTGCAAGTGTTATTGCTTGCCGCCAAGTTTTCTTTAACAAGTTTTGCGTCGTTTTCTCGTTCATATGCCGAAGCCAAAACATAATATATTTCGTTTTTCTTATAGATATATCCTGCCCCGCCGCGCTGCATAACATCTTCCTCGGTTGCCTCTGCAGCCTGTTTTGAAGTGTAACTTCCAAGCGAGATTGCATAAATTTCGAAACCGTCATAGGAAGAAGTTGAAGTTGAACCGCTAACAGTTATTGCCGACGAAAGAACGCTTGCAAGAAGGACGCAAACTGCGATGCAAGCAATTGATAACAATAAAACAAAAATTTTCCCAAGTGCGTTTTTCATAATTTCAAATAAAAAATGGCAGCGAATGTTGAATTTTTTGCCCCAAAAGAACTATTCTTTTGATGTAATTTATGAGAAAGTTGAATTTTTTATGAGATTTTCTTTGAAATTAACAAAAAAAAGGAGAAAAACATGAAAATTAAACCTCTTTTCGACAGAATTGTTATTAAACAATTCGACGCAAAAGAAAAAACAGAAAGCGGGCTTTTTTTGCCAGCGTCAAGCCAAGAAAAACCTCAAATGGGAAAAGTTGTTTTCGTTGGGCAAGGCGGAAAGCTTGACGGAAACGAAATTGTTTTTTACGTTAAGCCCGGCGACACTATTTTCTATTCCAAGTTTGCAGGAATGGAATATAAATTTGGAAACGAAACCTACACCATAATTCGCCAGCCAGACATTTTGGCTGTTTTAGAGGAGGAAGAAAAATGAGCAAGAAAATTTTAAATTCTTCGGCGGCAACTGCTGCCTTGGAAGAAGGCGTTAACATTGTTGCCGATGCTGTTAAAGTAACCTTAGGGCCAAAAGGACGAAATGTTGTTTTAGACAAACAATTTGCAACTCCCCTTATAACAAACGACGGCGTTACAATTGCAAGAGAAATTGAAGTTTCAAATCCATTTGTTAACATTGGCGCAAAGTTAATTAAAGAGGCAAGCATAAAAACAAACGATGTTGCAGGCGACGGAACAACAACAGCAATTGTTCTTGCCCAAGCAATTGTTAAAGAAGGATTAAAGAATTTTGCCGCTGGCGCAAATCCAATTATTCTTCGAAAAGGAATTTCAAAAGCAACCTCGCAAGTTGTTTCAAAACTTAAATCAATTTCGAAAAAAGTTTCCTCCCACGAAGAAATTAAGCAAATTGCAACAATTTCCGCCGGAGACGAGGAAATTGGCGAACTTATTGCAAACGCAATTCAAATTGTTGGAAAGGACGGCGTTATTTCCGCGCAAGAATCAAATTCAATTAAAACTGAACTTGCAATTTCTCAAGGAATGCAATTCGACCGCGGCTACATCTCTCCATATATGTCAACCGACATGGAAAAAATGGAAGCAATTTTGGAAAATCCACTTATTTTAATAACCGACCATAAAATCAACAACCTTAATCAAATCCTTCCGCTTTTGGAAAAAATTGCAAATTCAAACGAAAAACTTTTCATAATTGCCGAAGAAATTGACGGCGATGCACTAACCGCTCTTGTTTTAAACAAACTTAGAGGGACACTTTCGGTTGCAGCAGTTCGCGCGCCTTCTTTTGGCGAAAATCGAACAGAAATGCTTAAAGACATTGCAAGTGTTGTTGGCGCAAAATTTGTTTCAAGCGAACTTACCGACGCGCTTGAAAATGTTGAACTAACTGATCTCGGACGCGCAAAAAAAGTTAAGATAACAAAAGACACAACAACAATTATTGGCGGAATTGGAAAGCAAGAAGAAGTTGAAAAAAGAGCAAAATTAATTCGCATGCAACTTGACGAAACAGACAGCGGATTTGACAACGCAAAACTTAAAGAGCGCTTGGCAAAACTTGCGGGCGGCGTTGCGGTTATTAATGTTGGCGCGCCAACAGAAGTTGAAATGCTTGAAAAGAAACTTCGAATTGAAGATGCACTTTCCGCAACAAAAGCAGCCTTAGAGCAAGGAATTGTTCCAGGGGGCGGCGTTGCACTTCTTAAAACAAAGAAATCTGTTGAAAAACTTATTAAAAAACTTTCGGGCGACGAAAAAACAGGCGCATGTGTTGTTTTAAGCGCGCTTGACGCTCCATTAAAACAAATTGCAAAAAATGCAGGAATTTGCGGCGAAATTATTTTGGAAAAAATTATGAAAAACAAAAATGTTAACTATGGCTTCGATTTCTACTCCAATAAGTTTGGCGACATGTTTAAACTTGGAATAATCGACCCATGCAAAGTTTCTTGCAGCGCTCTTGAAAACGCAGCAAGCGTTGCCTCAACGCTTTTAACAACAGAGTGTTTAATTGCCGACGAGGTTAACATTCCCGAACAAAAAAATTAATTATTAAAAAATGTTATAAAAAAAGAGCGAAAATCGCTCTTTTTTTTAAATTTTTCCTTTGGATTTTTTAACTCCAACAACAATTCCTGCAATAATTGCTCCCGCACCAACGGCGCTTCCAAGTGCAATTAGGAAATAGATTAACGCAACATTTCGATCGGTTGTTGCAACAAAAGTTCCAAGTTTTGTTGTTTCAAAGGAAATATCGTTAATTGTTTCCTCATAGTTCATTTTTTCGGAATTCCCATCTTCATATAAAAGATAAATTTCAAATTTTTCGTATGGGAATTCGTCCAAACTGATTGTAACTTTAACCTTTCCAATGTTTGTTATAAGTTCGTTATTTTTGTTATAAAGCAAGATAACAATCCCCGATTCGGTGTTTTTATTGTTTGCAATTCGTCCAATTTCTTCGGCTGTTAAGTATTCAAGTATGATATATGAGCCCCATGTTAAACATGTGTTTCCGTCTTCAACGGAAATTTTAACGCCTTCTTTTGTAAGTGTTCGATATGTTATTTGCGCTTCAATTGGAGTAAATTCATATGTGTAGTTTTCTTTTGTTTCTCCAATAAGAGTGCTTGAAATGATTTTAACGGTTGTTCTTAGCGAAACACCTGCACTTACGAACGCTGCAATGTATTCAACATCAACGTCGTCGCCGTCAACTTTGTTTTGGATTAAATAGGTTGATTCAACGCTTGTGTTTCCGTCGAAAACTTTGTCCTTTGCCGAAACAACTATTGTTAGATGTCTTTTATTAATTGTTAATGTTGTTTTATCCATTTTTATTATATAATTTGGATTTTCAAGTTCGCAAATTAATTCATAAACTCCAACTGTTTCGCCCTCTTCGCGGGTTATCCTCCCTGAAATTTCATCGCCTTGGACAACTGCACCTTGGGCAAATGAGAATGTGAATTCTGGGTCGGAATTGCCATAAATTTTTTCAAAATTTGAAATTACAACTTTAATTTCTTTTGGAACAATTGTTAATTTCCCTTTTGTGAAATTAATTTGATAGTTATCGTTTTCAATTGTCTTATCAATGATGTCATATTCGCCAACTCCGGAAATTACATCATCAAAGCCAAGAATAATTTCAAGGTCGCCGTCGAATATTGTTCCTTCAACATCATATCTAAGATTTCCCTCGGCTGGAATTTCGTCGCCATATGTAATTTCAACATCTTTTGCAATTATATTAATAAGTCGTGGACTTATTACAAAGTATCCTTCAACAATTTCAACATCGTAAAGTGTGTTAACTTCGCTTGAATAAGAAATTAAAATTGGATAGATTCCAACATTTTTATCTGGATTGCAAGAAAGAACAACATTGAAATACGATTTTCCATGACCTTCTTTAACTTCGCCAAGAATTTCATACACAAATTCGTCGTGGTTTGTTGTTGAATCGTAAGCCCTTGTTTGGCTTCCAACAAGAATTTCAATTGAACGCTTTGAAACTTTGAAAATTGCGGAAGTGTAGTGAATTTGATAGTTGCTGTTTGCAAGAGTTCCAATCCCAATTTCAAACTCTCCAACTCCTGTTAGTTCAACAGCAAGTTCTCCCGAAAGGACATCTCCTTCAATAAGATTTGAAACTTCATATGTAAGTTCATATGGGTCGTTAATTTCATCCAAGAATTTTTTAACCGGGTTTGCAACAACATACGCTGTGCGTTTTTTAATTACAAAATTGCTTCCATTAAATGTTAAATCGTAGTTTGAGTTTGCGGTTAAGGTATTTTTAAGAATTGAGTATGTTCCAACATTTTCGCCTTCAGCTCTTTTAATAAATCCAGTTAAAATTGACTCAAATGTGTCGTCATATTTAAGTTTTCCCTCGCGCAGATAAAATGTTAACGCTGGATCTTCTTCGCCATAAATTTTATCAATGTAATCGGATTGAATCATAATTGGCGCTGGGGTTATTGTTAAATATGCTTTGTTTGATGTTAAATTATAGTTTTCGGAATTAATTAACGCTTGAAGTTCGTGTTTTCCAACGTTAGGGTCGCCCGAATAGGAAATAATTAAGTCGCCTTCAAACCCAATTGAGCCCGAAATAATTGTATATATAAACTCTGGATTTTCCTCGCCATATTCTTTTGTTGCGTCTTCAATTCGAATTTCAATGTCTCTTGGAACAATCTCCAAATAGTTTTCGTTAAGGAAAAGTTCATAGTTCTTTTGTTGCGTTGAAATTAATTTAACCTCTCCAAGTCCATAAGTATATTTCCCAACATTTTCGCCTTGGCTACGGCTTAATTTTCCGTTTGTTAAAATGTCGGAAAGGCTAACGCCTTCTGGAAGAGTTACGCCCGGAGCAAGTTCAAAAGGAAAATCTGGATCTTCTTCGCCATAAATTTTCATTGTGTTTGGAGCGGAAAGAATAACTCTGCGTTTAATAATTTCGAAATAGTAGTTATCTTCTTTAAAACTAATATCAAAATATTGATTGTTTGTTTCGTTAATTAAAGTTCCAAGATATAAAGGATAGATTCCAACTTCATTGTTATTAACAACAAATCCATCTTCGTCTTGCCCGGTTAATCCTCTTTCAAGTTGTCCGGTTAAAACAATTCCTTCAAATCCGTTTTCAATTTCAAATGGAAGTGGATTTGGATCTGGATCGCCCCATTCTTTTGTAACCTTTCCATGTTCAATAACAATATAGATTTTTCTTATTGTTATGTTTGCCGTGTAGTTAACGTCAAATGTTATGTCATAGCAATCGACATTATTTCCAAGAACAATACTGCTTGAAAAATCGGTTATGAGGTTTCCATCATAGTAGTATAAAATTCCCCATTCTCTAACTGTTGTTCCTCTGAATTTCGCCGTTATATCAAGGCGAATTTTATCTGGGTTGTTTTCTTGTAAATTTGAAATTTCGTAAACTACTTCGGCAAAGTCGGTTGAATCATATTCTTTTTCTTTGCTATAAACTGAAATTGTAATTTCGCGTTTTAAAATTTCAAAACCTTCTTGCGTGAACGAAACAATTTCATAATTTCGGCTGTTATAACTTACAACTGAAATTTCATAAGTTCCAACAAGTTCGCCTTTTTCGCGTTCAAGTTTAAGGTTTAAACCTTCTTGAACTTCTGTTGTTCCGTCAACAAGTTCATATGTCAACTGTCCGTCGGCGTCACCATATTGTTTTGTTACTTTAAGTGCGTTAACTTTAACTTGTCTTTTAACAATTTCAAATGTGTTTCCAACGAATGTAAGTTGATAGTTCCCGCCTGCGGAAAGAGTACCTTTTTGAATTTGATAAGTTCCAACATTTTCGCCCGATTGGCGGCTAAGTTTTCCCGTCAAATTGTCGCTGTTATAAAGTTGACCGAATGTTATTGTGTATGTAAGTTCAGGATCGGAATCGCCAAATTGTTTTTGATCGACATGCGCTGTGATTTCAATTGGCGCTTTTGTTATTTTTCCATAAACATTTGCTGGAACACTTTCAAGTTCGAAGTTTGCTTTGTCGGTTCCAATAAGTTCGGCAACGAAACTAACAGGTTTTCCCGAGCCAACATTTGCGTTATCTTTGAAACTTGCGGTTAAGCGAAGGCTAACATTGCTGTCTTTTGCAATTTCGCTCCATGTTACGCTTTTATATTCCGTGCCATTCTTAATTGAAAATTCAAGATTGTCAATGCTTATGGATTGAATTTCGGTTTCGCCATCATAAACTTTTTCAATTGTTACGCCAGTAATTTTAAAGATTGTTTTTGTTATTTCATAAACATTTGAAAAGAAAACAATGTTATAGTTTGGATTTTCGCTTGCTAGTGTTCCAATTGTAATTCTATATTTTCCAACGGTTGTTCCGCTTTCCTTTGCAAGTTTTCCGCTAAGACTTTCGCCGCTAACAAGCCCCGTTGCGTTAAATTCAATTGTCGATTCCTCATGCCCAATTCCTTGGGTTGTGTATTTTGCGGAAACAACAACATCTCTTTTTAAAATTTGACCCGAAACAACAATTGGAGTTTTGGAAGCAACAAGTTCATATTCGCTTTCAAGCCCCGATGTTAAAACAGCCGTTCCTTCATATGACAAACTTGAAGTTCCAGCAGCAGTGTCGTTAAAACTTATTGTAAGTCCGTTAATTCCAATTGTTTTATTAACCTTTTCGCTAAAGACAATTTCTTTAATCTCTGCGGCGGTTGTTCCGTCATATGCTTTATTTTTTGCAACAATTTCTTTAATTGAAATTTGTTTTTTAAGAGCAAGATTAACAACCGATTTTGCTGCAACATTTTGGAATGTTAATGTTTTTGTTGCTGAGTTATAGTTTGAGGTGTCGGCTGGAACAAAGCCGTCGTTTAAAACAACCGAAACATCATAGTTCGTTCCGTTTTGAGAATAGGAAACAGATTTAATTCCTTCTTCAAAATTTGATGCAACGCTAACGCCAGTTTCGCTTCCCTTAACTTTAAAAGTTATTGTTGAGGAATAGATATACTCGTTTGAAACAGAAGATGCTTTGCATTTTGCGCGAAGAGTGATATCCCCTGTTGCAGTGTTTGAAACTTTTAAGTATCCGTTTGCAAGCGCATCCTTATCGACATATGCTTTGCCTTTTGTAACTTCCCAATCAATTTTGAAAATGTTTTTGTAGTAGTTAACAGTTTCGCCGCCTGTTAATTCCAAAATTGGGTTTGTTGCGTTAAGATAGATTTGCTGTCCGCGGAAAACATCTTGCCCTTCAACCAATGTTGTTAAACTGTCAATTTCAACGGAATAGTTAAGGCAAGGGTCGAAAACATAGAAACCTTTTGAGTTATCTTGTCCATATCCTTTTTGAGTTTCAAAGTTAAATTGAATTGTTGAATCGCTTTGAAGAAGAGTTCTTTCGGTTTCAACCCATAATGGCGCATAAGAACCCGAAGTGTAAACACGGTTTCCCGTAACTGTTTTTGTTTCGGTTGACGCGCCTGTTGTAATCAGCGAGAAAATAACCTTATCGCGATCGTCCGTTGATGCCGCCAAATGCCCCGCACTTCCCGAAACATAAAGTTTGGCTGCATTTGCAATTTTTTGATAGTCGGAACTTAGCGAAAAAACTTCGCTTTTTACAATTGCGTTTTTATCGGAAAAGCTGTCGGTTGTCATATTTCTAATGATATAGTTATAAACCTGATTCCCTTTATAGTCGCGAAAAGTGTAGTGGGAAGAAGTTAACCCCGCTTGAACAAATGAATTAAAATAGGAATCTTTTCCGTTTTTAACTTTATTTATCAAGTGAACAACGGCAGGGTTTAAGTCGTCTCCTCCGCTAATTTGCGCCGAAACGCTTGGAATTCCAATGAAGGAAAACCCTATTGAGAGCATTAAAATAAATAATAAACTTCCAAATATAATTTTTTTCATCTTACCTTTAATATAACACAATTTATATAATTCTCCAATCTTTAACGCGATTTTCTTTAGTATTTGCAAAAAAATAATTTAATGTGGTATAATTGTGTAAACTAAGTTGTAATTATGTCAATTTTCGGGATAGTTATTTTAATAATTTTGTGTGTTAATTTCCTTTGTGTTTTAACAATGATTTTTGTTGAACACAAAAAACCAACAACAATTGTTGCTTGGTCGATGGTTTTAACATTTTTCCCAATCGTTGGTTTTATAATTTACTGTTTTGTTGGAAGCGGACTTAGCTATCGAACAAAAAAGATGTTTAAAAAGAAAAGACTCATTGCCAAGGAATATGAGGAATTTGTTAAAGAGCAAAAACATCTTTTTTCTTCGAGAAAAATTTCGGATGCAGATAAAGAGTGTTTAGACATTCTCCTTTTCAATCTTAACATTTCAAATTGTTCATATTTTAAAAACAATGATGTTCGAGTTTTTCTTTCGGGCGAAGATAAAATAGCAGCTCTTAAAAAAGACCTTGAAAAAGCAAAACATTCAATCAATCTTTTATACTACATTTTTGCCGACGATCAAGTTGGCAAAGAAATTATGGAAATTCTTGTAAGAAAAGCAAAAGAAGGGGTTAAAGTTAAACTCATCTACGATTCTTTTGGAAGTCACAGAACGAAACCATCATTCTTTAAAAAGCTTGTTAAAGCAGGCGGAGAAATTGCCGAGTTCTTTCCTTTTTTTCTTGGAATTCGTCTTTTCAGTTTTAAAGCAAACTATCGAAATCATAAAAAAATTGTTGTTATCGACGGGAAAATTGCCTACACAGGCGGAATTAACATTCGCGACGACCATATGGGAAGAAAGCCAAAACTAAGCCCATGGCGCGACACTCACCTTCGAATTGTTGGAAGCTCAGCATACAATCTTCAAGTTGCATTTTTCAACGATTGGAGATATTGCAAAAACATAAGTTCAAGCATGAACAATCTTTTGGACGAAGGATATTTTCCAAAACTTGGAACATATGGAAACACAGGTTGCCAAATTTTAACAAGCGGGCCCGACCTTCCAAACCAACCAATTAGAGAATCAATTTTGAAAATGATATTGAGCGCAAAAGACTCAATTTTAATTCAAACCCCTTATTTCATTCCCGACGAAGCTCTTTTAAGCGCTCTTAAAATTGCAAAACTTAGCGGTGTTTCAATTAAAATTATGTTGCCTTTAAAGCCAGATAAAAAATTTGTTTACTTGGCAAGTTTATCTTATGTTAAAGACCTTCTTCCTTCTGGGATTGAGTTTTATTTATATAACGGCTTTTTACATTCAAAAACATTTATTGTTGACGGAAAAGTTGTTGCAATTGGTTCTTGCAATTTCGACAACCGCTCTTTTGCTCTCAATTTTGAAGTTATGGCATTTCTTTATGGAAAAGATTTTGTTATGCAAAATGTTAAATACTTTGAAAACGATGAAAAAAACTGTATTAAAGTTGACAAAATATTTTTTAAGCGGAAAATTTTGTTTAACAAATTTACTCAAGTTTTTGTTAGACTTTTTGCCCCATTGTTATAATTTTGTTTATGTTTTTTAATTATTTTTGTTATACTAAACTAAAGTGAGGTGAAAAAATGCCAGTTAAAAAGGAAGAAGAGAAAAAAATAACCCCAAAAAAGAGAACCCCTAAAACAACAGCGAAGTCAGAAAAAGAGAAAGTTGAAGTTAAACAAGAAACTCCAAAGCGCGAATTTAATTTTGAAACAAAGCCAAAAGAAAAACGCAATTTAGACATTGATTTAACAAAAGATTTTAACACTTCCTCAACATTTGACATTGAACTTTATCGCGCAATTTTTATGGAACTCCGCCGTCAAATGGACGAACTTTCCGCAAAAAGAGGCAAGTCGGAAAAAGCTTATGCAGAATATGACGATGCGGTTTATAATATAACATCAAATGCAATAACTAATTGCAGTGCGCAAGATTTCTTGGGCTATTGCTATAAAAAAGGATTCTATGATTTTTGCATTATGAATTATGAAAAATATATGAAATGGACAATTCTTGCGGCATCAAACGGAAATGCGTTCAGTGTTTCAAAACTTCAAGTTTATTTAACAACTGCTCTTGATTCTCTCGATTCCGTCGACCACTCAGTTTTAATTGATTTTCTCGACATAACCGACGAAAACTATGTTCTTTTCCTTTCAAAACTTCTTTGCGACGAGATTGTTGACATTCTTGAAATAAGCCCAGAAGAACTTGTTAAGATGCCAGAAAAATTTATGGAACAAACCGAAGAAATTCAAAAAGTTTTTGATAAGGCAAAAATGGAAGCGGCAAATCGAGTTATCGACAAGCTTAACAAAGCAGCGCAAACGTTAAACGACGAAATTGAAAAAGAACAAGCCGAAGAAAGAAAACTTCGCGAAGAAGAACAGAAAAAAGAAGAAATTGAAGAGCAAAAAGAAGAAGTTCCAAGCGGAGAGGCCGAGCCAAAGCAAGAAGTTCACGAAGAATCAAACTTGTTTAAACGTAAGCCAGGAATTAAAAAGAAGTTTAGATATTAAAATAAAAAAACTTAGGAAAATTCCTAAGTTTTATTTTTTGCTTTTTTACGTTTTTTCTTTGTTGCAACAATAATCGAAACAATAATTGAAATAACTAGAATGAAAATGAAAACAATTAAAATTATTGTTCCGTTAAAACCTTCAACAACAAGGTCGGAAGTTTTAACATAGCCTGTTAAAATTTGATTTTCATATTCAAACATAATTTTTGTTGAGTCGCTGTTTTTGTTATATCCCCCAACAATTTTAACTTCTTGGAATTTAGAAAGAAGAACAGGTTTTCCCGCAATGATAATTTCACTCCCCTTTTCAAGTTTCTCGGTTGAATAAACTTTAACATCTTTATTAAGTGTTTTTGCGTTTGGGTCAAGACTTTTTTCAAGTGCTTTACTGTTTGACGCAGAAACAGCGTTTTTTAAAACCCACCCATTTTGTTCGCTTCCTGGAATCTTAACTTGATAGAAACTAAGCTCGCCTGTTTGCGCCGTTCCAAGAACTTCAAGTTCGTCGCCAAAACTTGCGGTGTAGATTGTGTTTGCTTCGTTAAGAGGCGCATCTAATATTGCACACGAAGAAACAGAAACTTTAACTTTCAAAGTTTCTGCGCTAACATTTTGAATTGTTGGAACAAACACCAAAACTGCTAATAAAGAAAATAAAACCGTTAATATTTTTTTCACGGTTTTATTTTACCATATTGAAATTTTTAAATCAACTATTCTTCGTTTTCTGCGCTATCTTTTGGAAGAATAACAACATATCTGTTTGGTTCAGTTCCCTTGCTTGTTGTTGTTACGCTTTCGCTTTTTTGAAGTTCGGTGTGGATAATTCTTCTTTCGTTTGCGCTCATTGGTTCAAGTTTTAATGCTTTTTTGCTCTTTTCAACTCTTGTTTCCATTCTGTGGGCAAGAGATTTGAGAGTTTCTTCGCGCTTTTCACGGTAGTTTTCAATGTCTAAGATAAATCTTTTTCTCTTCCCAGAGAATTCATTTTCAACAACTGATGCAACATATTGAATTGCATTTAAGCATTCCCCGCGATAACCAATTAAGTCGCCAGTGTTTCCACCTTCAACTTTAACAAGAATTTTCTCTTCGTCTTCTTCGCAAAAGAGATTATAGTTTGGAGAAATTACGTCCAAAAGACCTTTAATGAAATCAACGCCAGAAAGTTTATTTTCTTTCTTGTTTGCTTTCTTTTCTTCTTTAAGTTGTTTTTTCTCTTCTTTTTGTTCTTGTTTTTCTTCTTTTTTAACGTCTTTTTCTTCGTTTTTTATCAAAGTTTCAACATCTTTAAAGAAAGATTTAACATCAAGAATTTCGTCTTCAACTTCTTCAATTTCTTTTGCGCGTTTTTCATATTCTTCTTCGCAATCTTCCGAAATTGTTACTAAAACTTTTGCCTTTTTGAAAAGCCCGCCTTCTTCCAAAATTTTGATGTCAACATCTTCTCTTTTAGCATTTAATTGCTCAAGTGCATTGTCAATTGCTTTTTCAATTGATTTTCCAATTCCTTCACAACTTTTCATATTTTTCTCCCCTATCTTTTATAAGAAATTTCTTTCTTTTGTTTTTTAGCCTTGCGTTTTTCGTCAAGCTCGTCCCACTTTTTAATTCCAAAATTAACAAGTGGTGTTGTTGCAAGCGAGAAAAGCGAACCAACAAGAATGTAAAGACCAAACACCGCGTTATAGGAAAGTGTGATATATCCCATAAGTGCTGGAAGAAGAACCAACATCAAAATTCCGCCTGGCATTTTGTTAGATTTTTCCTCGCCTTCTTGTTTTTTCTTTCTTTTAAATTTAAGTTTTCCTTGGCTTGCAAGCATTGAAAGAACATTAACAGCAACAGCAACAATTGGAATAATTAAATATCCATTAACTCTGTTTTCGCTTTCAACAGCGCTCATAACAAGGTCGTATTTTGCGCGGTCGGCTTCTTTGTTTGCTGAAAGACGAACATTAAATGTTTCTTCCTCGCCTTCTCCCAAACTGTCTTTATATGTTATTCTTGCAAGAGAAACAAATTCGTCGAAAGTTGTTGACGATTTTTTCCAAGGCACATCGCTTTTCCAAACGTTGTCAACCCAAAGCCAACTGTTTTTAACTTCATTATATCTTTTTGCAACTGCGTCGTTAATTGGAACCATAATTTCTTCAAGAGTTTTTCCCGAAGCGGTTTCCCCCGCAGTTTTTCCGGCGTCATTACAAAGATTGATATTATCTTGATTTGCAACAGCTTCGTTGCCCGCTTTTGTTATTGCAGCTTTATCTTCGTCGGTAAGTTCATAGCCTTCTTCTTTCCCAGCCAAAATTTCGTTTTTCTTTTGGGTTTCGGCTTGTTGTCTTATTTCCGCCTTTTTGTTTTCAAATGCAGTTGAGAACGCATTTGTATATTTTTCATAGTCAGTTTCAATTTCCTCGGTTTCATAGGCAACTTTGTTAAAAGCATTTTCCATTTCTTGATATTGCGAACCAACTTTATAGGCTGCCATATTGTTAAGACCCGAGAAAAGTGTTATGAAAATGAATAAGGTTAAAGCCATATAAACAAGCATAATAACGCACGAACCCGTGACGTTATAGTTATGCTTTTTATAGATTTCCATTGTTTTTTGGTTAATCATTTGCTTGTTGTTGCCATATTTTTTTTGGATATCTTCAATCTCTGGCTGAACAAGCGCTTGAACTTTTGCATTTTTTGCAGAAATTCTTCTGTTAACAAAATCCAAAGGAAAGATAACAAGCTTAACAACTATTGTGAAAACAATGATTGCCCAAGCATAGTTTGGAATTCCGTTATGGAACGCCATAATAATTTTTTCCCAAACCCCTGTTGGTTCTTTGATTGCCGCAGAGCAAAAGAAGTTTGAAAGTTTGGTTATAAAAGCCATTTTAATTCTCCTTTAATGTTAAGAGGAATTGGGTCGAACCCACATTTTCCCCCTGGCCTGCATTTTGAGAGCCTTTTAATTCCAAGCCAAGTCCCTTTAAACGGCCCAAATTCCTTAATTGCCTGTTCCATATATGTTGAGCAAGTTGGAACAAATCCACAAGTTGATGGCAAAATTGGACTTATACAAAATTTATAAAATTTAACTAAACAAAGCAATAAAAACCTAAAAGGATAGGTTATTATTTTAAGAAATGTTTTCATCTATATTTTTGCCTTCTGGCGTGTTTTCAGTTTTTAAATATAACCCTGCTTTTTCAAGCAAAGAAACAATTGTTTTCCGAATTGAATTGAGGTTTTCTTGGTCTATCCCTTCCCTAGCAATGAAAATATAGTTATAACTTTTGTTGAAATTGTTAAGCTCAATTCTTGTTGCTTCTCGAAGAAGTCTTTTAACTCTGCTTCTTGTAACACTGTTTCCAATTTTTTTACTAACAGTGAACCCAACTTTAAAAGGTTGGAATTTTGTTTTAATGTAACTTAAAGACAACTTATTTGCGTGTTTAGTTTGCCCGTTTTTATAAATATAAGTGAACTGCTTGTTTTTTTTAAGACGATTTTGTTTAGGTAGCATAACTCGCCTCCCTTATGCCGAAAGTTTTGCTCTTCCTCTGTTTCTGCGTCTTTTAACAACGTTTCTTCCGCCTTGTGTTTTCATTCTTGCACGGAAACCATGAACTTTGTTTCTTTGACGTTTCTTTGGTTGATATGTTCTTTTCATTTTTCCCTCCTGTTATATTTTTCCCATAAAAAAGAAATACTTTTCCATAAGTAAATTTGATTATATATGAATACATTTATAATGTCAAATCTTTTTTATTTCTCTTTTTCCCCCTGCCCCTTTAAAAAAAATATTTAAAGTTATCCACATTTTTTGTTTCAAATTTATTTTTTTATGTTATAATCGTTTTCGAGGAAGAAAAATGAGAGAACTACAAGAACTTTGGAAAACAGTTTTAAACAAAATTGAAATTATGGTTAGCGCCGTTTCTTTTGAACTTTGGATTGAACCTTTGGAGGTTCTTGATTTTCCAAACAACGAGAAACTTATTTTGGTTGCTAACACGGAATATGCAAAAAAACAACTTTTAAAACGACATAACGACCAACTCAAAGAGGCAATTGCCGATGTTTTTGGCGAGGACGTTACTTTTGAAGTTTTAGATCCAATTGAAAAGAAAGAATATCTTAAAAAGAACAAATCGGAAACAAATCAAGCAATAATCGGAAAGGAAGAACAAGATCAAAGTTCTGCTCTTAACCCAAAATATACTTTCGATAATTTTGTTGTTGGAAAATGCAACCAAATTGTTTATGCTGCTGCCCATTCTGTTGCAGAAAACCCAGGGAAAAGATTTAACCCTCTTTTCATCTATGGTGGCGTTGGGCTTGGAAAAACCCACCTTCTTCACGCAATTGGGAACTACATAACAAACGAAAATCCAGACCTTAAACTTAAATATGTAACTTGCGAAAAATTCACAAACGACTATATTAACTCTCTTCACGGAAGTGCAAAAGAACTTAACATTAACAAGTTCCGCGAAAAATATCGAAACAACGATGTTTTAATGGTTGACGACATTCAATTTATTAGCAACAAAAACGAAACACAGGAAGAATTTTTCCACACTTTTAACGACCTTTTTCAAAACAATAAACAAATTATTATTGCCTCAGATCGCCCTCCAAAAGAAATTGCAACTTTAAGCGATCGTCTTAAATCGCGTTTTGCAAGCGGTTTTATTCAAGATATGCAAATTCCAGATTTTGAAACTCGCGTTGCAATTTTAAGAAAGAAAGCTCAACTTGAAAAATACTACATCGACGACGATGTTATTAACACGATTGCCGAAAAAGCAGACACAAACATAAGAGAAATGGAGGGGCTTCTTTCAAAAGTATATTTCTTTGCAACACTAACAGGAAAGAAAATTGCAACAATTGAAGATGCAAGAGAAGCATTTAAAGACGACCTTGACGAGAAAAGAGAAGATCTTAACCCCGACATAATTATCAACGCAGTTTGCAAATATTTTTCAGTTTCAAAAAGCGATATTGTTGGAAAAAAGAAAAACAAAGAAATTGTTGAGCCAAGAATGATTGCAATTTATTTAATTTGTGAGATGCTCGACATCCCTCTTGTTGTTATTGGAAAAACTTTTGGAGGACGCGACCACACAACAATAATTCACGCTCGCGATAAGATAACAGAACAACTTAAAGAAAACGGAAAAATTAAATCTTTTGTTACTGCTGTTAAGGAAATCTTGAACGAAAATAACTAATAATTAAACAAAAAAGAGCAATTTTTGCTCTTTTTTTATATTTTTTTTATTTTTTAATAAATCAACGTTTTTAAATATTCAATAGCTCTTTCCATTGCTTCGTTAATTTTTTCTTTATTTTCTTTTGAAATTTTTGAAAGAACATAATCTGCTAAGTCCATTCTTTCGTCTTTTCCAATTCCAATTCGGATTCTTTTAAATTCTTGCGACTTAAGAAGTTGAACAATGTTTCGAAGCCCATTATGAGTTCCCCCGCTTCCGTTTTCACGATAGCGATAAGTTCCAGCTTCAATATTGATGTCGTCAAGAACAATCAAAATTTCGTCAAGAGAAAATTTATATTTTTTAACAAGTTCAAGAACTGCCTCGCCGCTTAAATTCATATAAGTTTGAGGCTTTGCTAAAATTATTTTTTCTTTTATTATCTTGGTTTGAATTTTGCCTGTTTTAGGGTCGATTTGTTGTTCTTCTCTTTCAATAAACCCTTCACCTGTTAGGCTTTTACATTCCTTTTTTTTAACCTTAATATCAAGTTTTGCGCTAAGTTTATCAATAAAACAAAAACCTATGTTATGATAGGTGTCAAAATATTTCTTATCTGGGTTTCCAAGCCCAACAATAAGTTTAATTTTTTTCTTTGGAGTTTTTTCTTTAACCGCGCAAGGTTTTAACATAACGCTTTCAAAAAAGTTTACTTTTGTTTCTTCAATAATCATATTTTTATTATAGCGTTTTTTTAAGAAAAAGTAAAACAATAAATAAAAAATTAAGTTTGGAGCAAACTAAACAAAGGAGGGAAAAAAATGGACGAAGTTAAAAAAACTAACAGCGGTGTTTGCTGCGATGTTTGCGAATGTGTTCATAATCTTGACGGCTGTAACTGTGAAATGGACACAATTAAAGTTACAAAAGGAAAAGATGATAAAGCACATTTTTGTAAAACTTTTTGTTGCAAATAAATTCTAATAAAATCCGCAATTTAAGCGGATTTTTATTTTTATTTAATATTTTTTAATAAATTTATTTATTTTTTCTTATTTTTTAAATTATTTTTTAATATTTTTTTATTTTCAACGAAGATTCTTTATTTTTATGTTTTTTTAATAATTAAAATTAAT
>CALHLT010000010.1:0-17042 GCA_938034555.1 uncultured Bacillota bacterium | reverse complement strand
AAGCGTTAAAAAAAACAACGCGGTGTCGTTGTTTTTTAGCGCCGGCGTGAAAGCGAGCTAAATCTTAACCTATTAAATTCCCTTTGTTTAATCTATTTATATTCAATAAGTTAAATATCTGAGCGAAGCGGAGCAAGTCCCTTTATCCGCACCAAGTAAACAAAAAGAAAGGTCTTTTTGACTTTTCTTCTTTGTTTATAATGAAATTGAGCCTTGCGGTTCAGTGATATTACTACGTAATGATATTGCTTTGCAATGATATTTTTGCTGACGCAAAAGTGAAGGTTCAATTTTATATCATTATGGACGAAGTGAATAATATCATTGACCAAAAGTCAATATCATTGTGAGCATAACAAACAATATCATTAGAATTTGTTTTGAATAAAATCGAAATGTGTTATAATATGAAATATAAAAAATGTATTAGTAAAAAAATCTAAACCATTTGCAATCAAAATAATAAATTTATGTTACAATATAAAATGATTTCTGATAACTTAAGCATTAGCAATATGCATGAGTTTAAACGTAATAATCTACCCAGCCGCACTTTAAAAAATATAACACACCCAGAATTATCTGAGAATTTATAAAAGGAGTCTTATATGAAAAAATTTAAAAAATCTATAAAAGTGTTGTTACTTGCATTATTTATTATTCCAACATCAATAATAATATTTTCTGCTTGTGGTGATAATGAGAGTAATCTAAATACATTTACAAATGTTGTTTTTGCAAATCAAACAGTTGATTATGATGGTGAGGAGCATCAAATTGTTGTTAGCGGAGAATTGCCAGATGGTGTTTCAATTGTTTATGAAAACAATAAAGGAACAAATGCTGGTGTTTATAACGCAAAAGCAACAATATCAATGGAAGGTTATAAGCAATTGGTGTTGAATGCAAAATTGACAATCAATAAATTAAATTACGATATGTCTGGTGCTCATTGGAATTATGAAAATGCCTATACATACAACGCTAGTGAACAATCTGTCATAGTTGAAGGACTTCCACAAGGTGTAACAGTAAAACAATATACAAATAATGCAAAAACAAATGCAGGCAATTATACTGCAAGTGTTGAGTTTAATTACGATACAGTTAATTACAATGAGCCAACTTTTGCAAATCTTAATTGGAGAATTAACAAAGCAGATATAACTGGAATAACATTTGCAAGTAGAAATTATGAATATGATACTCAAAAACATTCATTAGAATGTGTTGGAAATATACCTGCAAATTCAACTGTCAAAATTACATATAATGATGTTGAAGTTGATGGGGTTTCTGAGGTTGGAACATATGCTGTTAAGCTAGTTATTACAAATGCAAATTACAATACTTATCAAGAAACAGCGACATTAAAAATAACTTCTACAGAAGAATTGTTATACTCGGTTGTGTTTAATAACAAACTATATTTCCAAAACAATTTGGATAATAACAAACTTTATGTTTATGATGGAACAAATGTAACAAAAGTTAATAATGATAAAACAGAATATTTTACCATAAATGGGAATGAATTGTATTATTACAGTTCAAGTTTATTCTCAAAAGTTATCAAGAGTTTTAATGGAACTACAGCAAGCGTATTGTTAGATGTTAATGGTGAATACTTGGCTTGTGATGGAACATATCTTTACTATGCTATAAATAATTTAGTTTTACACACAGACCTAAATGGTATTTATAAAATTAAACTTGATGGCAGTGAAGACGCAATCCGTCTTGTTCAAGATAAAGCTGAATATTTGACATATTACGATAACAATATTTATTATTCAAATGTTAGTGATGGCAGAAAACTTTACTCTATATCAGTAAACGCCAACAATCAAGAAACGGGTACTTTGTTATATGATGAAAAAGTAAGTGATATTTTAATTGATGGTGGAGTAATATATTTTAATTCTACAAAAGTTGCAAGTGCAATTAGAAAATATGTTATTTCAAGTGGTGATTGTATAAAACTTACTATTGATAATGGAAAATATTTAACTAAAATTGGAAGTTATATTTACTATATCAACAAAGACAAAATAACAAGTGAATTATTTGGTGATGGAATATATAAAATTAGTGTATTGAGAGATACTGATAATCGTTTGCCGGGAACAAAAATTATTTCGGCAGATGATAATGGTTATTCTTCATTATCATCAAATGGAAATTATTTATATTATTACAAATTAAATGACAAACACATTTACTCATATAATATAAAAACAGAAGTCGAAACTGATGTTATGGCTAATTTTGAATTACCAGAAGAAACAATAACTCCAACAGGTTATGCTAAAATTGCTGAATATAACGGTGAAATTTACTATACTAATCCACTTGATAATGGATGTTTGTATAAATACAATATTGATACAAAATCACATTATAAGGTCCTATTAAATAGCGTTTCAAATGTATATTTTAACAATGGATTTATGTATTACTCTACTTATATTTCTACAAATTACGCTTTGTGGAAAATGGATTTACAAACAAATGAAAGCGTAAAAATATCGTCTAAAAGATGTGATAATTTAATTTTTGATGGCAATACAATTTACTATATACAAGTTGGTTCTGCCTATAATAATTACATAATGAAAATGGGTCTAAATGGTGAAAATCCTACGGTTTTATATCAAGATAAAAATCTTTGGGTCGCAAGTTTCGAAAAGGTTAATGATGATATTTATTTTACAATAAATCCAAAGGTTGGGAAAAAATATGTCTACAAATATAATATCGCAACAAATACTTGTGTTAGTTTAGAACTACGTTCAAATTATATAACTATAAAAGATAATGTAATGTATTATTTTAATATTGAAACAGACACAATAAATTCATATAATTTAACAACACGAAAAGACAAAACTTTAATTTCAAATGTAGATATAAACAATATGATTGTTGCAGGTAATTATCTGTATTATTCTACAAAAAAATCAAAGAATATAGGTTTTTATAAATTCAATCTTTCGACAAACGAAAACGTTAAAATAAGTGATAAATGTGCCGATGGAATGTTGAATGTAAATAGTAAAATATATTTCATTCAAACAGCAATTTCATATACATATGATTATCCAAGCCAGTTAAATGGAGATGGTAAACTATATAGTTATAACGAAACAAATGTTGAAAAATTATAATGAATAATTGAATTAGTAGATAGAGGTCTTGACATATTAATAAAATATAAAAAAGTTTTATATCAACTAAGTAAACACGAAGATTATACAATTTGGGAAATGGATACAAAAAATTATAAATCTTACAAGAGTTTAGAAGAATTTAAAAATAATGTTCAAATAAATAATACATTATTAAAAGATTTATGGAAAGATATTAAATTTATTAAATACGATTGTTAGAATCGGTAATTTATTTCAAATGCAGAAAGACATTATTTTAAATAAGGAGAAAATAAACATGACTATAAAAAAATGTGACGTCTGCAGTAAAGATAAAAACCTTTTTGAATAGATGAAAATATGCACATAGATTATTTTTAAAAAGTTAAAAGATATCAAAAAAATCCCTAAAATTTAGGGATTTTTATTTATTTTCTTGGTGATTCGCCGGGGGCTCGAACCCCGGACCCACAGATTAAGAGTCTGTTGCTCTACCAACTGAGCTAGCGAACCATATTCGGCTTTCTTTCAAAAACCGAAGTTATTTTAATACTTCTTTAAATTTTTGTCAATAAAAATTAAACTAAAATTCTTCAAGCATTCTTTGCGTGTAGTATTTGTTATTCATTTGACTTTTTTTCGCCATAATGTCAAAAGCATTTGATGCGTCAGTTTTAAGCCCAATGTTTTCAAGTTTGTTTTCCAATTTTTTGTTAAAATCCGTTTTTTCAATCTCTTCCAAATTGCTTAAATGCTTTTTGTTTTCAATAAAACTTGCCTTATTTTCTAAAGGAGAAATTTTTTGAGCAGCAAGAACATATTCCTTTGGAACAGAATTTTCAAGCGTGCAATCAAGAAGGCTAAGCTTTGTGTATCTCATGTCGTTGCAATCTTTAAACGCTTCTTTAAATTCGGCTGTGTTTTTAAATTTTTCGTCGTAAATTTCGTGAACGCCGTCAACAGACGAAAACTCAATTTCGCTTCCCTTATATTCAATTTTCTTTGGAACAGCAAGAAGAACAACAACGCGGTCATTGGTTTTGTCGTTGTTATATGAATAAGAAATAATGTCGTCAACATTCAAGGTGTTTGAATTTCCAAGATATTTTGAAGTTCCGTTAATTGAAGTGTAGGGAACGGAAAAAAACGATGAATTATTTAAATATAACCCATTTGCAAAAATTGACATTGTTTTGTCGCTTAAGATTTCGTCTTTTGGTTTTCCATTTGTTTCGCGTGCAAAAACATCAACAAAGTGCACATAAATGTCGAATTCACCTTGCTTTGAAAGGTCGGAAAGTTTATCTTTTAAGAATGTTTTATACTCGTCAATTTTTTCAAATTTCATACTAATATTTTATTAAAAAATCGGCGCAATGTCAACACCGATTTTAAAATTTAGGGATATATTTTTTCGATGCACTTTGAGGTTCTTGAAAGAATCCATTTTCAAATCCAAGTTTCAACGCATGCGCCTGCGCCGCCTTATATTCAAGTGGTTTAATTTTTCTTTTAAGAAGTTCATTTTCGCTCGCCTTATAACAAGGTGTGTATTGATTCATAAGACTTAAATATGTTTCGTTTCCAAGGTTTTCCTTAATCCAATCCAAAACTTTTATGCTGTCCTTAACGCACCCCGGCAAAACTAAGTGGCGAACGATAAGGCCTTTTTTCATAACCCCATTTTCAACAACATCTTTTGGCTGTGCCTTTCTCATTTCCAAAATTGCTTTTGAGGCTTTTCCGAAATAGTTTTCCGCGTTCGAAAAGTTTTTTGAAAGTTCGCTGCTGAAATATTTTAAATCCGTTAAATACACGTCAACATACTTTGCAATTTTCTTAATTGTTTCAACTTCTTCATAGCCGCTCGTGTTCCAAACAATTGGAATTTTTGGACGATAGATTTCAAGCGCTTCAATAATTTCATTGGCAAAATGCGTTGGTGTTACAAGATTTATATTTGCCGCGCCTTGTCTTTCCAAAGCTTTAAAAATTTCTGCAAGACCATTAGGCGAAATTTCGTTTCCTTTTGCTTGGTGACTTATCTCAAAATTTTGGCAATACAAACATTTAAGGTTGCAACCCGAAAAGAAAATTGCCCCGCTTCCTTTTCCAACTGAGATTATTGGCTCTTCCCATAAATGAAGCATAACGCGAGCAACTTTAAGCGTTTTAACACCGCAAAAACCCGCATTTTCTTTTCTGTTAATTCCACATTTTCTTGGACATAGTTCACATTTCATACAAAGAGATTTTAAACTTAAACAAAAAAATTTCAAAGAGAAACAGCAAAATTTTATTTTTATTTGACATTTTATTTTTAATGTGGTAAAAAATCATTGCAAAAAAAAAGCATGCGGGTGTAGTTCAATGGCAGAACTTCAGCTTCCCAAGCTGGCCACGAGGGTTCGATTCCCTTCACCCGCTCCATTTTTAACAGGGTTTCCCCTGTTTTTTTATTTCGGGCTTGGGAACCTCTGTTCGAATTTGGTCGCCTTTTCGCTTACGCGCAAAATTCTCCCTTTCTCTCAGAAACTTGCCTTCGCTTCCTTTCGCTTGGGGAACTTTTATATAAAATAACTTTGATTTTGCCGTGGAAAAAGTTGTTGAAACTTCTTTTCTTTTTTTTACATATATATTTACACCTAAGGAGGTGAAAATGGATAAAATTTTTGCAAGAAACGTTCGCGTTTTAAAAGAAGAGGTTTATTATGGCGATGTTAAAGCCGAGAAATTTTCCTTTTACATTAAGAATCCAAACAACAATTACGCTTACGATTTGACGGGAAACAAATTTGAAGCAAACGATTATATAATTAAAATTGATAACCAACAAAAACCGTTTGCACGTTTATTTTGCGGAACGGAAACCAAAACTGCTTTCTATTTTTTAAACACAAATTTAAAGCCAGTTTACGGCTTTGTTGCCGCGCCTTTAATTCCAAAAACTCTCGAAAGAGCTTACGCATGTGTTCCAGAAGGGGAAGGAGCTTATGCGTGCGTTCGCGCCGTTAAACTTAACTATTTCAAGGGGAAAATTCCAGAGAATTTAGCATATTCATTGGAAACTTTAAGAAATGTTGAAAAAGAGCTTAACACTTTTGCCTTGCCAAATTCAAAAAATATATCAAAAAATATAAATGAAAACGAAAAATAAGCGCAAATGTGTTACTCAATTGTTTTGTTTTCAAAATTTTTTATGCTAGAATTTGAGCAAGGAGGGAATGAGCATGAAAAAGTATATTAGTCCAATTTTGTCAATAATTTTGGGGATTTTAACTTTTGGAATGTATGGGGCGCCATTTATGGGTGTTACAAGCGTTCTCGGTTCTGCGCAAGCAAAATCTGCATATGAATACATTCGTTTTGAATCTAACGACCCAGCAAGCTTAACAGCATTCAGTGTTTTTTCAGTTATTATTCTTGTTCTTGCAGGCTGCCTTATTGTTAGCGGAATTTTTATGATTTTGCAAAACACAAAAGTGATTAAAAGCAAATCCATTGCAAAATTGAACACAATTTTACTTTGGGCAACCGCTTTAATTGCAATTGCAACAATGATTTGTTATGTTGTTTTCTATTCAGACAGATCTGGAACCGCATCAATTTTTGGAACAGAAGTTGGTTCAACAACAATTGGTGTTACAACAATAGTTAACGCAGCAACAGCCGTTGTTTTCGCAGTTATCGATTTGTTCACAGCAAAATTCTGTGTGTCTTCAAAAAAGAAGAAAAAATAATTACAGTTGAAAAAAAACCTTGCCAAGTTGCAAGGCTTTTTTATGTCAAAATGCAAGAACTGAAATTTATAGGCATAGGAAACAAAAAAAGTCAAACAAATTTAGAACGCTCTTCAAATGTTATAGCCAACGATATTTACATACTTATAAACTCAACAATTAAAACTTTATAGTTAATTTATACAAGGGGTTTTATCCCACATTTTGACATCACTTTTGACATCACATTTTAGCCAATTTGAAAACCTGCAAAAAAAAGAATACAACATCTAGGGTTAATTAGACATTGTATCCACAAAATGGTGGCTCACCCGGGATTCGAACCCGGGACCCCTTGATTAAAAGTCAAGTGCTCTAGCCGGCTGAGCTAGTGAACCACAAGCGAGATTGATTATATCTCTTTCAATCCCGATTGTCAATAATTTTCATGTAATTTGTTTAAATTATTTTGCAAGTGCTGTTTTTGCTGTTGAAACTAAAGCTGAAAACTCGCTTGGATTGTTTGTTGCAAGTTCGGAAAGAACTTTTCTGTTAAGTGAAATGTTTGCAACTTTAAGTCCGTTGATAAATCTGGAATATGAAATATCGTTAAGGCGGCATGCTGCGTTAATTCTTGCGATCCAAAGACGACGGAAATCTCTTTTCTTAAGTCTTCTTCCAATGTAAGCATAGTTTCCACTTTTCATAACTGCTTCGTTTGCAATTCTGTAAAGTTTTGATTTTGCTCCTCTATATCCTTTTGCTTGTTTCAAAATTGCTCTGCGTTTTTTAAGAGCGTTAACAGATCTTTTAATTCTCATTGTGCTCCTCCTTAACCTTGAACCATGTTTCTAATGGTTTGTGCTTGTTTTCCTTTAAGGAATCCAGCTTTTCTCAAGTGTCTTTTTCTTGATTGCGACTTTTCTGTTAAGAAATGGCCTCTATTTGCTTTTGCAAATTTAACATTTCCCGATTTACTTACTTTAAATCTTTTCTTTGCTCCACTGTGGGATTTCATTTTTGGCATAAAAATCTTTCTCCTTATAAAAATTTTTGTTTTTTCCTATTTTGTTTTTGGGGAAATTATTAAAATAATGTTTCGCCCAACAATTTCCGGCTCTTTATCAACTGTTCCAAGTTCTTGAAGCATTCCATAGAAGTTTTTAACAACAGTAATTGCGTTTTGCGCATATGCTTGTTGGCGACCTCTCATTCTTAAAACAACCTTAACTTTGTTCCCATCTTCCAAGAATCTTTTCCCGTGTTTTGCCTTAACTTCCAAATCATGGGTATCGATTGTCATTGAAAGTTGAATTTCTTTAAGTTCGGTCACTTTTTGATTTTTCTTTGCTTCTTTTTCTTTCTTAATTGCGTCAAACTTATATTTGCCATAATCCATGATTTTGCAAACTGGTGGATTGGCGCTTCCATTCATGCAAACTAAATCTAAATTTGCTTTATCGGCAAGTTCATGTGCAGCAGAAATTTTCATAATTCCAAGTTGCTCTCCATCTTGGCTTATAACTCTAACTTCATTTGCATTAATTTGTTCGTTGATTAAAAGTTCCTTAAAAATTGTTGTGTCCTCCTAAAAATAAAAATTGGAAACGCTGCCGTTCCCATCCATAGTTTTAAATTTAGTTATAAACTAAACATTTTAATTAAAACTAACAACCTAATCTAACTTAATTGTTGACTGGTGAGAAGATGGTCCCTTCTGCTTTCGAGAAGTATAATACCACAACCCCTTGTTATTGTCAACAATTTTAACAAAAAATTTTTAACATTTTTCACACAGCAAATTCACAGGCAAACGCCGTTAAAAATGAAAGCCTACAAACTATTTTTTAACAAAAAAACAGCCAAGATTTGGCTGTTTTTTTGTTTTATTAACGAACTTGCATTCTCTTTCTAAGAAGCAGGAATGTTAAGAGCCCGGCAACAACAAGAACGCACGAAACAACAATTAAAACAATTGAAACTGTGTTAAGAGGTTCATTGATTTGAACGTGGTAGGAATATACCAATTTGCCACTGCTTGTGTAAACTTGAATATAGTGTTCTCCAACGCTTCCAAGAGTGTATGGAACGCTTTCGGTATTGTTTGAACTGTCGATAACATCAATAATTTTGCTGTCGATTTGAATGTAGCAATCACCCAAAATTTCAAACAAGTTGCCGCGGTTATATTCAATTGTTACCGTTCCAGTTGTTGACTCCCCTTCGCCAAGCGAAACGCTTATTGGCGCGGTTGCGCTATTAATCCAGAAACTGAATTCAATTGTTTGAGAGCCAGTTGAATCATTTGCAACAAGTGTTATTGTGTAAACTCCGTTTTCAAACCATCTGTTTCCAAGAGAGTCGACATCAAAAGCAGAAATGTTAATTTCATTTTCAACTTCAAGCATTCTTTCAATGAAAGCAGCTGACATTTCTTGACCGTTAAACTTAATTGATTTAATTTGATAGTTATTATAGTTAACGTAGTTAAACGCCCAACGAGAATCGTTTTGATTGATGATTGTGAATGTTAAAACATCTTCGTTAAGATCTCTTGTTCCACTTTCAACTTTTGCCGAGAAATAAACTTTGTATGTTCCAATTTCATCAAAGATATACTCGCCTTTTGCGTTTACTTTAACGCTGTAAAGTTCGTTATTTCTGTAAACTGTTATGATTGGAGTTGTTGAATAGAAACGTGTTGTGTTAACTGGAATTGTTATTGTAACAGTTTCGTTATAAATTGCGTTGTCGATTGCTGTCGACCCGTTAACATTAATTATAACGCTTCTTATAAAGTTAACTTTTGTTGTTTCGCTTGGATAACCCGAAGGCGAAGAGAACAATTGAACGTTTCCTGCTTTATCTTTGAAACGGAAGAGATAACTCGACGATTTTGAAAGGATAATTGATGAAACTCCATTTTCCGTTGTTGGGTTCGCTTTTGTCCATGTGAGGCCTTCATCTCTTGAAATTTCGCAAGTTATTTCATTTTCAACAATTCCAAAGTATGATGCCCAACGCAAACTGATTTCGTTATAAATATCGTCTGCGCAAAGGTAAATTTCCTTTGTTGTTGAACGAATGTAGTTGTTTTCCGAAGGAACGCTGTAGGTTGTTCCAAGGAACCAAATGAAAGGATTTGAAGCAAGAATGTCGTTTGTTTCGTCAACAACACTGATTGCAATTGTTGCCTTATAGATTGTTCCCGACGAACTTGAAATTTCGTAAACTGAAACATTGTTTAAACTGTAAACAAGTTTTTTCGAAACGTGTGCTCCGTTTGTTATAACGTCGAATTGATTTGTGTTAACAATGTAATGATATGAAGCAAATTTACCTTTTTCATATTCAAAAACTTTTCCAGTTGCATCAACAATTTCTTGCTCGCCGTTTGAATTTGTTTTTGTTACAGTGTAGAACATAACATCAAGGTCGGAAATAACAAAGTCTTTGGAAATTGTGTAGCCAAGAGGGTTTCCGTCGGCGTCAAAGTTTTGCATGTATAAATCGTAAACTCCTGGCTCGCTAACAACATATGGCGATGAAATTTCAAAATATTGTGAATTATCTCCGCGTTTTCTAAGGAAAACTTTTGTTGTGTAGCCCATTGTTTCGGAAAGCTCATTTCCGCTGAGGAACGAGAGAGTTATTGAATCGCTTTGGTTAATTTCTTTTCCAAAAAGCGCGTTTGAAATGTCTTCCCCGTTAAGGTCGGTTGCTTTAATAACTGGCAATTGGTTGAAAATTGTTACATAAATTGTTTCAATAACATTTCCTTCGTCAAGCGAATATAGCCCTGCGATTGCATCGGAAATTTCGTCTGGAATGTTATATCTAAGGTCAATTTTGAATGTTATCTTGCCGCCAGAGAACGAAGACGAAGTTTGGGAAGGAGCAAGAAGTTGATATTGAGTGTATGACCCGCCAAGGAGCACGCTGTCGATTTTGTTAAATCTTCCAGCAACACTTCCGCCGTTTTCGTTTGTTAAAACAACTTGATAAATGTTTGAAATGTTAACAGCAACTGGGCCAGAAACTAAGATTTCATTTTTGAATTGAGAATCTGGTGTTAAATCTAAGTCCCCTTCAAAGCGATTGAACGATGCCGCTTTATATTCAACTAAATCTTTATATTCGTTATCGAAATTATCCTTATATAATATATAGAAAGTTGAGGTTGCAAAATCGTTTTCCGCTTTAATATAGTAGTAAGTTACTTTGCTTGTTGCCAAAACATTTTCAAAAATGTAGATTGGGTTTTCAACATCATAAAGTTTATATTGCGTTATGCTTCCGTTTGAAGAAATTTTGAAAATTCTTAAATCTTCTGTGTTAACAAAAAGTGCTGGGTTAAGCGAAGTTGTTACCATAAGCGCAAGACTTGAAGAAATTGGGTTTCCTTGAGAATCAACAATTCCACTTGGGTCGGAAACAACAATTGCTCCGCCGTCATCGGTTAATCTTGCGTTTGAAGAAGCAACTTTTGCTTCCATAAAGTAGGTTGAAGCAGCGCCCGAAATTAAGTTAACAGTGTCGATAACTGCAATTGTGTGGGAAGTTCCGCTTCCAGAAATTGAAATGTCTTTTAAGTTAACTTTTTCGCCAAGAAGTGTATATAAACTTGTGTAAACGAGTTTTTCGCCGTCATTTTCCAAGTTATTTGGCGTTAAAATGTAAACAACGTTATCGATAACAAGTTTCAAATATGCATATGAATTTGAATCGTTAAACGAAATCCAATTTAATTTTAACAAATCATAACTGCTTATTATTGCTGGGTTTGAAACAAGGTTTCTATGAATGTCTGTTTGGGTTCCAAAGGAAACTTCTGCATAAATTGTTTCAACAAGATTTTCGTCAATTTCTTTGAAGATTGAAACCGTTCCTGTTTCAACACTCTTAATCTTTCTGTCAACGCTTATTTCAATGTTTCTTGTTTCGCCAATATAGATTGAATAGATTGTTGCGTTTCCAGAATAGTCGAGTTCAACAATTTCATAATAGCCGTCTTCAAAAACTGTTTCTTCGCTAAGCGCGCTTGAAACTTTCTTCCAGCCGTTGCTTTCTGCAAAGTATTCGCTAAACAAGTTATCCCCACGGGACGATTTGTCATATCCAAGCCCTGTTTCTTTGAAAGCAGATGCCGAATATTTGTTGTTAAACAAGCGATAGTAGAAAGTTTTTGTTTCGGTTAATGGATTTGAAGAAAGAGCGTTTGAAAGGTTAAGAAGATAGTTTTTGTTTGTTTTATATGTGTAGAAAGCAAACATTCCGATTGTTGCCGATTTCGAGAAGCGAGAGTCGGACGATTCTCTAAGCAATTGGTCAACAACTCCCTCAATTGTTTTGTCGTTCTTTTTAAGGTCGGCAATTGATGAAACTGGCGCTTCACGGTCGAAATATACGTTCTTTGTTTCTTTATAAAGTGCGTTTGGATAGTATGGACGATAATATTTCGAAGTGTCGATGCTATATGTTTCATAACTCATGTCGATTGTAAGGCTTGTTGCTTCTTTTGGGAATGATGCAACAAACGTGAACGAATTTCCACTTTGAGTTATAACAATTGGGAAGGAAAGGAAAGATTTTTCTCCACCCTCTTCAAGATAGTAGCGGTTTTCTTCTTGGTCGAAGAGCGGACTTATTTGCGCGCCTTTGAAGAAGAAAATTCTTTCGTCGCCGTTAACAACCATAATTCCTTCGGCGTTACTTACGCTTGGGATTGTTGTTCTTGAAGTTCCAATTGAATAGGTGTAGGAAATTTGTGCAATATCAATTGCTGTTAAATATGAATTTGAAGTTTTTGTCCATGAAATTCGAATTTCATTTGAGTTTGTCCAGAAATCTTTTCCGTTTTCCGAAATTATATCTCTTGATTCCATGTTTTCGAGGTCGGAATATTCGGCGTCCATGTCATACTCTGGCCCTTGCGCATAAACATTGACAATAACCTTAAAGTTTTGCAAATATGCATTTGTTGCGTCGTTTGAAACGCAGCCAATTCGAAGTTCATAGTTTCCGGTTACATATTGCGAACCTGTGAGCGAACCGTTTAAGAACGCTTGTGCATTTGCAATTGGAGTTGGCTGCTCTGTTAAGCCAAGTTCACCAATTGAATAGCCTGAAAGCATGTAGTATCCATTTTTGTTTAATGAATAGTAGTAGTAAACATTTTCAACATTTCCGTCTTTAATTTGAGTTTCTGGTGAAACCAAAACAACGCTAAGTTCGAAAGGAGAATAGGTTGAAGTAAGCCCAAGTTGTTGGTTAACATCAAGACCCGAGAATAAAACAGATTCTTTAAAGTAAATGTCGGAAATGTTGGATTGTTGAACTCCTGTTTCGCCTTCCAAGCCAAGAACATCGCCAAGAATTCCGTTTGAAAGTTTTCTAACTGTTCCATATTTTGCAACTGGAATGTAGAATCCAATTGGAAGTTGGTTTGTTTGGATAACATAGTTGTTCGAGCCTTGTGCTTGACGATAGAGTTCGTTAAAGAATTCTTTGTTGCCTTGAACGCCGCCGTCGAAAGTTGTTATATATGTGTAGAATCCAACGCGTTCCCCGTCAACATTTTCTGGGGATATAATTTCGTTTCTGTCAACGAAGAAAACAATTTCAATTGTTGGGAAATCGCTTCCAAGGTCGCCAAGAGTTGGCGCATTATTTGCTGGAGAATATGTTCGAACAATTTCATATCTTCCCGCTTGGGTTTTTCCATTAACAACATTAATTGGAATTTCAACTGGCATGCTTGCGTTATATCCTTTTGTAAGTCGCTCGTCATCGCCATAAAATCCTTCAAGGCCAAGGTCAATTTCAATATATTCTGTGCTATATTCATATGAATTTGTTTCCTTGTTATAAACAAGAGGATAAAATCTGCAAATAAGGCCATCATTTCTAATGTCAACGTATGCACTAAGTTCTTCAATTGGCATTAAATTGTCCCAAGTTAAATAAACAAGTGATGCATCTGTAACTTTATAGTATTTAATTCTGTAAGAATAGTCGTCGGCTGTTCTTGAGTTAACATTTTGAATTCCAGAATCTTTAACGTTTCCCGCCTCTGTGTAGATTAACAACCCAGTTGCGTCGGTGTTAAATCTAACAGCATAAGAAGTTGTTGGAGAGTTCTTTGAAAGGTTTGACTCATCGAAAATTTGGAAATTATATGTCACATCAAGAAGTCGATTTGTGTTTGGATCCAAAGGAACAGCAATGTTGTAGTAACCCTGTTCAACTTCTTCTTTTGAAAGCGCTGTAATTTCGCCGTTCGTTTTGTAATAGACATTTTTAATTGGAATTGATGCAAAATATGCTCCATCGCAAGTTGAAATAATTCCTTTTTCGTCGTATGCGGCAAGATTATTTTTTAATGCGCTTAAATATTTTTGAGCTGTGGTTAACTTTCCGCTTCCCCAAATTCCAGATTCGTCGGTTATTTGTTTTCCGTTAACGTCAACAAATTGAATTGCTTTGTGCGAACCAAAGAAAATTGTTGTTGCTTCCGAAACATTGTTAACGCCAGAAATTTTCTTAAACGAATCGGATGAATTAGTTGGTTTTTGCAAAACAGTTGAAACAGTGTTATCAACAATAATTGAATAATAAGCCGTGTTCCCTGCTTCGTCTTCCAAACTGAAAATGTATAATCCGCTTAAACTTAAAACAGATTTTGCAGTAACTTGGTTTTTGTTTTCTGCTTTTTCATAAAGAGTTTCTGGGTTGCTTTCCGAAAGCGAAATTGCATAGTCGGCTGCAAGCCATGTTGAATTAAGAATGTATGCAGAATCGTCGCTGCTAAAAATTCTTCTGTCAATTGTGAAACGAACAAATTTTGCAGTTATTTTTGCCCCGCTTTGTTTGTTGTTCCAAAGAAGAGTGAATGGCATGTTTGTTAGGCCAATTTGTCCTTCTTTTCCAATTAAATATTTTGTGTTAAAGAACTCAGTTCCTGTTGTTTCTGTTGCAGAATAGGAAACAATTCCGTTAATTTGTTCGGTGTCGAGTTTGAAAGTTACTGTTTCTTTTCCGCTCTTTCCAAATCTAAGGGAAAGACTGTAAACGCCATCAACATTAACATTTTCGCGTGGTTTTAAAATGTAGTAACTTCCGTTTTCCGAATCGCGTTTCTCAATTCCAAGCGATAAGAGCCATTGTTTTTGTTCGGCTGAAAGTTCGCTTGCGCTTTCGTTTGGTAATGTGAATTTTTGCGCTTCAACGGATGTTTGCGAGTAACCTTGTTTAATTATTTCAAAGTAAATTTGCGAATCAAACTCATTTGCTTTTTCAAATTCAATAATTTGAACGCCGTTTTTAACGTAGTTGTCGGAATAAATTCTTTGTCTGTTTTCTTCGCTAACAGGTTCTCCGTCGTTTCCAAGAACATAAAGTTGAAGATTTGAAGTTTGTTGTTTAATTTGGAAAACATAAGTTTGTTTAGTGCGCAATTTTTCAGTTCTTGCAGAATTTGACGCGCCAATCCAAGATTTATAACTTTCAAATTCTGATTCAACTTCAATAACATAGTAGCCAGGTTTGTCGAAATTCGAAGTGTAAGAAACATTAGCAAGTTCTTCAAATTTTCCGTCTTTCGTTTGTGAGAAGTAAACCTTAAAAGCCTTAACTGGTGCATTAAACATAAGTTTGATTGGAGGTTGGTTTGTTGACGCAATCATGATGTCACTTGAAAGAGATAACTCCCCTGTTGCTCCATCAAATTTGTTTATGCCCATTCCAAGAATTCCGGTTAAATCGGCAAAGAATGTGTTATTTTTGTTTCTTAAAGGACTTTGTCCGTTGTTATAGTCTTGATAGGTTAATTCAGTTCCAAAAATTGAAAGTTTATCGGCTCTTGAATTTTCATTAAGGTTTGTTAAAACAACTTTTTCGTCGTTATCGTGGTAGACCGCGCGATAGGTAATAACATAATCGCCAAGGTCTTCAAAGTAAACTCTAATTCTTCCCGTTTCCCGTTCTTCCTCAACGCGAAGAGTTCGAGCATAAATGTCCATTGTTGAAAGCGCTTGCGTAATTGTTTGAAGAACTTTTCCTCCGCTAATTTCGCTAACAACTTTTGTAACCTTTGTGTTTAAAACAGTTTCTTTCCCGCTTGTTGCGTTTCTATCAAAAGCAAAAGTGTAGGTTGTTGAAGTTCTGTGAACTGTTTTTTCAATTGTAACTTCAAATCTTGTTGGATCAAAAGTTAAGTATGGTAAATCTTGATTTTGATAGTAATAGAAATATTCTGCGTAGTAATCTTGTTTTGTTGTTGGGTCGGAAACATGGCTTGTTGCGGTTATTTCCGTGTCTGGACGAACAAAACTTTGTGAGGTGTTTTCAGTTTCTGTTCTGCGATAGGTTAATTCTTTAAAAACATAGAACATGAAACTGAAATTTTGCAATGTTCCTTCAATTTCGTATTCTTTTGTTGAAAATTCAACTTTTCCTTCGTTTCCGCTGTTAACCCCAAGTTTTCCGCTTGCCGAGCCGATAATTCCGTTAGGGTCAATGAAATATCCAAGTTCTTTGTTATATGCTTCTTCTCCCGCGGCTCTTGGAATGTTATTTTCAACAGCATCGGTTCCAGTTTTTCCGTCAACCTTAATTGTTGCGTTTAAATAGTCAACTGGTTTTGAAATTATTGCTCCGTCGGCGTCAACAATAAGCCCGGAGTTTTTCCCGTCATCTGTTTGTCTTGCAAAGCAAAGCAAAATTGCTTCATCTTTTTTCAAAAGAATTGTTTCGCCAAATTTAACAATTGCTGGCTTTCCATCTTCCATAACAATGTCATATGAAGGCCAATAAGTTCCGCTGCTGCTAATAATTTTAACCTTATTGCCATCAATTTTATATTTCTTATTTCCAATTTCAAATTCACCGTTGGAAATTGCAATGGTTTGATTTCCTGCTTGATTAGTATATTTCAACTGAGTTGCAATTTCCCCTGAATATTCAATTTCATATTCAATATCGGCAATTTGAAACTTATTATTGGAGATGCTATAGCTGTTTCTAACTTTAACGCCATAGAAAGTTACGCCGTTAAGAGAATAGTAACCCGCTTCGTTAAACTCCCCATAATTATATTCATCGGCAGAAAGATTGCCTTTTTTAACAGCAAAAATAACGGTTAAAAATGCAGCAAGCATTAAGATAACCGAAAGAA
>CALHLT010000009.1:0-39363 GCA_938034555.1 uncultured Bacillota bacterium | reverse complement strand
CGGAGTTGGGTTCTGGTTCAGACCGCAGTCAGCGAATACGAATGTACCGTTGTCGCCAAGATCGCAATCCGGAACTTCCATTAAGAAGAATGCGGAAACTAACTTGGTTCCTGGTTTGGTCTTAATAACCTGTAAGCAAGGTCTTAAGGTGTTTGCTGTAGAATGGCAAGCGCCGGATACCATACCGTCAGCATCGCCGTTCTTTATAATCAGGCAGCCCAGATAAAGCGGATCGACAACCAACTTGCGAGCCTCTTCGATGGTCATGCCTTTCTTTTTGCGGAGCTCGCAAAGCAGTTGGGCATATTCTTCTTTCTTAGGATGGTCTTCCGGGTCGATAATGGTAGCCTTGTCGAGGTGTGTGAGCCCCCACTCTGCTCCCAGTTTCTTTATTTCCTCCGGATTACCGATGAGGATGATGTCTGCGATGTCGTCAGCCAGTACTCGGTCGGCGGCCTTAAGAGTGCGCTCCTCAGTTGCCTCGGGGAGCACGATGCGTTGCTTGTCGCTCTTGGCGCGTGCAACAATCTTCTGTAATAAATCCATAATTTATCTAGTAAAAATATTTTTTGTAGGTAACGCCCTTAAAGAATTGTCTTGTTTGGGTGATAAAAGAACGCTTTGGCAAGATTGCAATATACACATTGCAAAATCCGACTGCAAAATTACACAAAATATCGATGCCATGGAAAGAAAAAAGAGGAATAATTATTAAAAAGGAGCAATAATTATCTTTACGCACAAGAATAGGCAAGAAAAAGATTATCAACACCCAAAAAGGCGTCAGCAGAGACAAAAAAAGGTCACACGGCAACCGTGTGACCATATAATAAGGTTAAGCTTTACCTCTGCCCGAAGCCTTAGCTCTTCATCTCGCGTGCCAGCAGGCTCTCCAGCTCCTCAGCCGAGAGTCGCAGTTTGAACTCGCCTTTTATCGCCACCGATATGCGTCCCGTCTCTTCCGAGCACACGATAGCAATGGCATCGCTGTCTTGTGAGATGCCGAGGGCAGCACGATGTCGCAGACCCAGCTCCTTCGGTATGCTGTGGCTGTGGCTCACAGGCAGAATACATCCCGCCGCCTTTATGCGTTTATCGGCAATGACCATTGCCCCGTCGTGCAACGGCGAGTTTTTAAAGAAGATGTTTTCGATGAGCCGTTGGTTGATGTTTGCGTCAATACGGTCGCCCGTGTCAACGATGTCGTCGAGGCGAATTGCCCTTTCTATAACGATAAGCGCTCCCACCTTTCCGCGTGCCATGTCCATGCATGCCAGCACGATAGGCATGATGGTCTCCTTGTCCTCATCGGTGCTCGACTTATGAGACGAGAAGAGCCTTGTCAGGGCTCTCACCCTCTGGTGTGCTCCAAGCGAATAGAGAAACTTGCGTATCTCCTCCTGAAAGAGCACGATGATACCTATCACACCCACGCTCACCAGTTTGTCGAGTATAGATCCGAGCAGGCGCATCTCCAGCACCTGACTGACGAACAGCCACACGAGCACAAACACCATGATGCCTATGAACACGTTCAGCGAACGGCTCTCCTTCATCAACCGGTAGATATAATACAAGATCAAAGCCACCAAAAAGATGTCGATGATATCCTTTATTCCGAATTCAAACATAAGTTAAGTGAAAAGTTTTTAAAAGTGAAGAGTGAAGAGTGAAGAGTGAAGAATTCAATAGCCCTGGCCATTCACTCCCCTCCATAAGGGGAGGGGGAAGCCGCAAAGCGGCGCGGGGGTGGGGCTTTAAAATTCAAAATTCAATAATTCAAAATTGCGGCAGTAGCCGCAATAATTCAAAATTCAAAATTCAAAATTCAAAAATCATTTTGCCACCCCAATAATATTGTGTAATTTTGCATTTTCTAAGAAAAACAAAATCAACATTATGAAATCTGACATTGAGATAGCACGCGAGACCAAATTGACAGAAATTCACAAAGTGGCGACCAATTACGGCATTCCTGCCGACGAGATTGAGAACTACGGCAAGTATATTGCCAAAGCTCCGCTAAAGCTCATCGATGAAGAGCAAATAAAGAAGAGCAACCTCATTCTTGTAACAGCCATCACCCCCACCAAGGCGGGCATTGGCAAGACAACCGTGTCGGTGGGTCTGGCCCTCGGCCTCAACCGCATAGGCAAGAAAGCCATCTGCGCCCTGCGTGAGCCGTCGCTCGGTCCCTGCTTCGGACAGAAAGGCGGAGCGGCAGGAGGCGGACACGCACAGGTGTTGCCAATGGACAAGATAAACCTCCATTTCACGGGCGATTTCCATGCAATAACAAGCGCAAACAACTTGCTTTCAAGTTTAATTGACAACCACATTTTCCAAGGGAACGAACTTGGAATTAAAGAAGTTGTTTTTAAGCGCTGTTTAGACCTTAACGACCGCGCACTTCGCGAAGTTACAGTTTCAAAAAGTAATAACGCAACGCCAAGAGAGGACGAGTTCACAATAACCGCCGCAAGCGAAATTATGGCAATTTTAAGCCTTGCAAAAGACCTTCAAGACCTTAAAACACGACTTGGGAACATTCTTGTTGGCTATAACAAAAAGGGCGCGCCTGTTTTTGCAAAAGACCTTCATGCCGAAAACGCAATGGCAATTTTGCTTAAAGACGCAATCAATCCAAACCTTGTTCAAACAATTGGGAAAACCCCTGCGATTGTTCATTGCGGACCTTTCGCGAACATTGCGCACGGATGCAGCAGTCTTATTGCAACAAATTTTGCCTTGTCTAACAGCGATTTTGCAATAACCGAAGCGGGCTTTGGAAGTGACCTTGGCGCAGAAAAATTCTTTAACATAGTTTGCCGCGAAGGTTCTTTAAAACCATCGGTTTCTGTTTTGGTTGCAACAATTCCTGCGCTTAAACTTCATGGCGGAGCAGATAAAATGTTGCTTAAAGAAGAAAATTTAAAAGCTGTTGAACTTGGGCTTGAAAATTTGCGCGCGCACATAAATATTTTGAAAAACTTTAATGTTCCAGTTGTCGTAACACTTAACAAATATGTTTCCGACACGGAAAAAGAAATTGAAATTGTTAAAAACTTTGCAAAAAACGAAATGGTTGGATTTGCAATTTGTGATGTTTGGAGCAAAGGCGGAAAAGGCGCTTTTGAACTTGCAGATGAGGTTGTTAAATATTCAAAAATAAATTCGAAATTAACATATTCCTACGACCTTTCCGACAGCGTTAAAACAAAAATTAAAAAACTTGCAAAACAGGTTTATGGAACAACGAAAGTTGTATATTCAAAAGAGGCGGAAAAATCGCTTAAAGAAATTAAAAAACTTGGCTTTGAAAACCTTCCAATTTGCGTTGCTAAAACGCAATACAGTCTTTCCGACAACAAAAATTTGCTTGGCGCGCCAAAAGACTTTGAACTTACTGTTCGAAACGTTGAAATTCGAAGCGGGGCGGGTTTCCTTGTTGTTCTTCTTGGAGACATGCTTCTTATGCCTGGGCTTTCAAAAAATCCAGCAGCAATTAACATGACAATTGACGAAAACGGAAAAATTGAAGGACTTTTCTAAAAATTATTTTGCTTTAAAAAGACGCCCATCGTTGCTTTCAACTTCATCAATATAAAATTTTACATATTGCACAAAAGTTAAAACAAACATTTATTGCTTTATAGTTCACAAAATAAAAAGGCTCAAAATTGAGCCTTTTTTAATTTTTCGATTTTTAATTTTTAACTAAAATGTCCTCGCTGTTTGTTGAGAACAAAACAGAGTGCTTTTCGCCTTTTGCGGAAACAATGCTAACATTCCAGTAGTATTTCCCAAAGTTTGTTTGTTGTTGAGAAATTATTTTAACATAAACTTCATAGTTTTGTTTTTCGTTCTCAATTTTGTCGATGTCGGCTTTAAGCGCTTTAAGCCCAATTTCCTTTGCTTTTGACGAAGAAATTTGCCAAGATTTGCTTTTATTAATAAGGTTTGTTGCCGTTTCTTCTTCGCTTCCAACGCTAACGGAAAGCGACATCACAGAGTCTTCCGTTGCAAGTTTTCCAATGTCTGCCATATATTCATTTGAATATGGGCTTTTTTCAAGAGTTCCAGAGTAGGTTTCGTCGCCAATTTTAAGAGAATAGGAAACAGTTTCGTTCTCTGAAGGTCGGTTAGAGAAAACAACTGTTATAATTCCAAATTCAACGCCTTTGTTTGATGTTCCGTCAAGAACATATGGTTTTTCTCTCATCCCATAAACAAAAGTTGCGTTATATTCTTCACATTCTCCGTCGAAAATTCCATATCTTATGTCGGAAACATTTTCTTTATTAGATTGCAAACTGCAACCGCTGAAAAGCGCAACCATGAAAGCAACAAGAGCAACACACCCAATTATGATTAAATATTTTTTCATTTTTTACCTCAAACTAATTCTATGCTTGCACTAAGGCAAATCATTTGGCATTTTTTGGAATTTTTGATAAAGTTATGTTGAAATTTGGGGGAAATATGGACACAATCTTTGTAAGCTTTGAAAAGGCACTTAAAAAACACTATGCAATTGGTGCATTTAATTTCTATAACCTTGAAACTCTTCAAGCAATTTTGGAGGCGGGCGAGGAAATGGGCATGCCAGTTATATGTTCTGTTAGCGAAGGTGCGCTTAAATATATGGGCATTGATGCAACAGTTGTTTTATTTGACGCACTTGTTCAAAAGAAAAAATATCCGGCTTTTCTTCATCTCGACCACGGCAAATCGTTTGAAATTTGCAAACTTGCAATCGACAGCGGGTTCGATTCGGTTATGATTGACGGAAGCAGCCTTCCTTTTGAGGAAAACGTTAATTTAACGAAAAAAGTTGTTAAGTATGCAAACAAGAACGGGGTTTTTGTTGAGGGCGAAATTGGAACGCTTTCTGGAATTGAAGACACCGTTGAAGTAAGCGCAAACGGCGCAAAATACACAAATCCAATTGAGGCAAAATATTTCGTTGGAGCAACGGGAGTTAACTCTGTTGCTGTTGCAATTGGAACTTCCCACGGGGCATATAAGTTCAAGGGCGAGCCAAAACTTCGCTTCGACATTCTTTCTTTAATTGAAAAAGAAATTGGAAAATTCCCAATTGTTCTTCATGGCGCTTCAAGTGTTGACCAGAAAATTGTTAAACAAATTAATTCGCGTGGAGGAAAAATTAAGGACGCAAAAGGTGTTTTGCAACAAGACATTGCAAAAATTTGCAAAGAGCATAATGTTTGCAAAGTTAATGTTGACACCGACATTCGCTTAACATTCATCGCATCTCTTCGGAAAACGCTTAAAGCAAGCCCAAGCGAAATTGACCCTCGTGTTTTCCTTGGCGAGGCAAGAGAAGAAATTAAAGAACTCGTTAAAAATAAAATTAAACTTTTTAAGGGCGAGATATAGAAAATTGTTTTGGATTTTTAATTAAATTTGCTATCATTTTTATGGAGGGGAAAATATGAAAATTGATATTGTTGAAAAAAATTATGATGTTGGAACAAGACTTGAGGGTTTAATTGAAAAGAAAGTTGGAAAACTTGACAAGTATTTCGACAAAAACACTTCTTGCAAAGTCGTTTGCAAAAAAGAGGGGAATCTTTTCAAACTTGAAATAAGCATTGCCGCAAAAAACGCGTTCTTCCGTTCCGAAGTTGCAGGCGAAAATATGTATAACAACCTTGATGTTGCGCTTCCAAAACTTGAAAAACAAATTTTAAAATTTAAGGGAAAGAAAAAGGATTTCAAATTCCCAACTTTGCCAGAAGAACTGTTGTTCTTGGAGGAAATTCCAGAAGAAAAACCTTCGAAAATTTCAAAGAGAAAAAGCTTTTCGCTTACTCCTGTTTCCGAAGACGAGGCAGTTTTTATGCTTGAAGCAGTTGACCACGATTTCTATGTTTTCTTAAACGCAGAAACAGGGAAAATCAACATCTTATATCGTCGTCAAAATGGCGAATATGGACTTATTGAGGTTAATAAATAAGTTTTCTCTTAACTATTAGTTAAATCAAAAAAATTAAGGAAGTTTTTTTACAAAATTTCCTTTTTTTTATCAAAAATGTTGTATTTTGTAAAAAAATACTTTATAATAAAATCTATATGGAAAATGAAAGAAAAACAATCTCAAAAGAAATGTTAAATGAACTTGGTGTTTATGAACTTAGAGAACTTGCAAGAACTCTTGGTGTTGTTTCTCCAACAACAAAAAAAAGAGCGCAACTTTGCACGGAAATTTTGGAAATTTCTTCGGGAAAACGCAAAATTGAAACAAAACAAACAAATAAAGGGCGCCCTCCAAAAACAATAACAAAAATTTCAAACATTGTTAAAGAAACAATTCCAGAAGAAGTTTTATCTTTAAGAAAACCAATTGAACAAGAAAACTATTCAAACATCTTGCGCCTTGCTCAAAACACAACTCTTTTTAATCAAATTTCCGGAGAAGATGCATCAAAAGTTTATGGCTATTTAAATTCCGTTAACGGAAATTTTTATCTTAACAATCTTAGCACAACAGGGAACTTTAAATCGATGCTATTCTATGTTCCAAAAGATGTTGCAAACAAATATAACCTTCGCGAAGGCGACAAGGTTTTGGGCGTTGGCAAACTTGCCGATGCTTATTATTGCGGAATTTTAAGCGATGTTTTGGAAATTAACGGAAAAGACGCGCAAATCTATTTGCAATCTAGAAATAATTTTGACATTTCAAATTTCGAAATCCCAAGTAAATTAACAGATATTTTTGGAAGAATTGTTAAACTTGGCGAAAGAACAATAACATTCTTCGGCGACGAAGAAAACGCAATTTTGCAAATTGTTAAAGAAATTGAAGATTTCAGCCAAAACCCACATTTCAAAGAAAAACTTGTTTTCCTTGGTCTTGAACTTTCCCCAGAAGTAATTTACTATGGAAAACAAAACAAAAACCTTGAAATGTTTGCAACAACTTATTACAACAACCTTGACGAAAGTTATGGGGCGGTTGTTAACGCAATTAACCATTGTGCGTCGCTTTTGAAAGACGGAAAAAGCGTTCGAATTTTTGTTTTTGATGTTGTTGGAATTTTAACACGTTTGGATCAATATTTTGCAAGCGAAGAAGGGCAGTATATGGGGCATAAAATTTCAAGCGTCCAACTTGTTAAAAAACTTGTTGGAATTGGAAAAGCAATTTCAAGCGACCTAACAATAACTTCTCATGCAATTGCGTTTGAAAATCAAAAAGAAGACGAATTTGTTAAATCCGAACTTCTTAAAATTGCAAAAGTTGTTGAACAAAAAAAATAAGGCAATAATAGTTCTTGTGAAAAGAACTATTTTTTTTAGGATATACACGGTTTTTGCTTTTGCAATATATTTTGTTTTGCTGTTTTTAAGCATTTTTGGAAAAATAACCTTCCATGAGGTTTGGTTTTCGGCTTTTCTTGTTTGCCTTGGAACAATATTTTTTGTTCGATTTTTATGCTATAACATCGATTCCAGCATGTTTCTTGGAACATGGCTGTGTTTTTCGGGCGCGATTGGAATTTTAAATTATGTTTTTGTTTTTAATGTTATAACCCTTATTGGGCTTTACATTGCGTGCTTTGGAATTTCGTCGCTTACAATCTTTCTTAAATTTCGGCAAATTTTTCACTTTAAAGTTTTTGTTTTTGCATTTTTATGTGTTATATTACTAGTGGCGTTTGGTGAGAACCTTATAACGCTTGTTCCGTTTATTGTTTTAAGTTCAATAACAGGAGCAGTAATCTTAGCCTTAACAATTGTTTCAATTAAGGCAAACACGAGGAAAGTATGAATTTTAGCAAACAAAAAAATGGCTATTGCGAGAAGGAAGTTGACGAATACATTTCGTCGGCAAATTTAAAGTATGAGCGCGAGTTAGCGCAAAAAGACAAAGAAATTTCTTCGCTTAAACAAGATGTTGACGCTGCTAAAGCAAAGGAAAATTCTGTTGCTCTTGCTTTAACCGCCGCAATTGACAAAGCAAAAGATATTGAAGAAAGTTCGCAAAAAATTTATAAACTCAAACTTGAACAACTTAGTATGTTATATGCAAAATGGGAAATTTTGCTTAGTGAAATGATTAAAAAAGCACCAGATGTTGTTGAAGTTACAAACATTAAAGAAGATATGGAAAATTTAAAAACCTCAATTAAAAGCGCTCTTAAAGACGACTTTAACATTGAACTTATAACAAAAACCCCAACAACCGACCCAATTCGCCACCTTCTTAACAAACTTATGGGAACAAAACTTGAAGGGACAACAACAAAACATTCGCCAGTTGTTAAAACAATTCAAAGAAAAAATGTTTCAAGTTCGCAAAAAACCGACCTTGAAAAACTTGATGAAAAAACAAAAATTAAGCCAATTTCGTCTTTAACGCTTGAGCAAGGCGAAGGTTATGAAAACCTTGTTGACAAGTTCCTTAACAGCGACGATAAAGTTCCCGACACTTTTGCAAAAATTTTAAGCGTTCCGGACTACACAAAAAATCAAGGTGCGTTCGACCTTAACGAAGCAATAAATCCAAAAGAAGATTTGGAAGAAATTATGAAATCGTTCGATTTCTATAACGAAAACAATTAAATATCATATTAAAAGGAACCATTTTGTTTGAAGGTTCCTTTTTTGTTAATACTAGACCTTTTTTTAATGCATAATTTTAGTTTGTTTTATTTTAAAACTTATGATAAAATTAAAAAACTTAAAAGGAGAATTTATGAAACCAATTAAAAAAGCGGTTATCCTTGCCGCAGGATTTGGAACAAGATTTTTGCCATTTTCAAAATCCGTTTATAAAGGAATGCTTCCAATCATCGACACTCCAACAATTGAACTTATTGTTAACGAACTTGTTGAAAGCGGAATTGAAGACATTTTGATGATTGTTGGCTTTAATAAAACAGATGTTATTTCCCATTTTTCTCACAACAAAGTTTTGGAAGAAAAATTTAAAGACAAGCCAGAATATCTTAAAGCAGTAACAAACCAACTTAAAGCAAAGGTTTCGTTTGTTGAACAAAAGGTTATTAACGGAACGGGCGGGGCAATTCTTCTTGCCGAAGATTTCACCAAAGACGAACCTTTCTTAATGTGTTTTGCAGACGATTTAATGCTTAGCGATGTTCCTGTTGCAAAGCAACTTATCGACGAATATAACAGAACAGGGAAAGCAGTTTTGGGCTGCCAAAGCATTCCAAAAGAGCAGGTTGTTCGATGCTCGTCGGTTGAATATTCAAGCAAGAACGGAAGAAGCCATGTTGTAACCCGCGTTGTTGAAAAACCAAAATTTGAGGACATTAAATCAACTCTTTCAACCCTTGGCCGCTATATTTTCCTTCCTTCAATCTACGACTATTGCCGAAAACTTAAGGTTAACCAAACTTGCAACGAACTTTGCATAACCGACACCTATGACATGATTGCCGAAAACGAAGGATTAATTGCCTATGAATTTGAGGGAACAAGATATGACATTGGAAACAAATTTGGCTATTTAACCGCTGTTTTCGACTATGCGCTTAAAAACCCAGAATACAGTGAAAAATTGAAAGAATATATTAAAGAAAGAATTTAAAAAAACAAAAAATTGAACTAAAAAAAAGAGTTTTGCTTTTAAACAGTAAAACTCCTTTTTTATTCTTTGTTGTGTATAGCAATTTGTTTGCTAACAGTTCAAGTTACCTTAATTTTTGTTGAATTTATTTTTAACCAAGCAAAGGTGTTAAGGCAAGCCCAACGGCAACGGAAATCACATAAAGAGCAATAATAATTAATATGTTTTGTTTGATGTTTTTATTGTTTTTGAAAAGGACAATCATTCCAACTCCGCTTCCAACGCAAAGCCCGGCAATTGTTGAAGAAAGTGTTATTCCGCCTTCCATGAAAAGTTCAATTAAGAAAACCGACGCGGCGCAGTTTGGAATTAAGCCAATAAGTGCGGTTACAAGAGGTTGGAGAAATTTGTTGATTGAAACAAATCCAATAAATCTTTCCATTCCAACATAATAAATAACAATTCCAAGAACAAGGTTAATAATTAAGATAAACCCTGCAATTTTTGCGGTGTGGATTAAGGCATCAAGGAAAATGTTATCGGCGCAGCACGAGCAATCGTGGCCAGTGTGGTGATGTTCATGTTCGTGCTCATGGTTATGTTCGTGGTCGCAAGAGCAGCCAAGGTCGTGGGAATGTTCAACCTCAATGTGGTGGAGATTGCCATGAACTTCCATTGCTTCTTCTCTAAGAGATTTTGCAAATGCTTTTTTACTTTTCGATTTTTCAATTAGGGAAAGGATGAAATCAATTGCATAGCCAAAAATGATTCCAACCAAGAACTTAACACCAATAATTATTCCAAGTTGTTTATACCAGCCTGGGTTTGAAAGCAAAATTGGAATTGCTTCGTCGCTTGTTGCAAGGAAAACAGCAAAAAGGGTTCCAAGAGTTATTGCGCGTTTTGAAAATAGATCTGCCATAACAGCGGAAAATCCGCATTGAGGAACAATTCCAAGAAGTGAGCCAAAAAAAGGCCCAAACCACTTGCTTTTTTTTGTTAAAAACTTATATGGTTCTTCTTTATGGTGGGTTAGATATGAAATTAGAAGATAGAAAAGCATAAGCGCTGGAACTATCTTTAAAGTGTCTAAAACTGCGTCTAAAATTGTATCCCACATCGCCAAGCATTTTAACATCTTTCCTTTTTGCTTGCAAGCATTATTTTTGTTTTTTATATAATATTTTATAATTTTATAAATTTTTGTTGGAGTAAAAACTAAAAATGTCTATAATAATCAATGTAAACGGAGATATTATGAGCAAAATTACAGTTGACGGAAATATGGCATGCGCAAAAATTGCATATAAACTTAGCGAAGTTAGCGCAATCTATCCAATAACACCTTCAAGCCCAATGGCAGAAGCGTGCGACGAAATGGTTAACGCAGGCGAAAAAAATATATTTGGAAAACAACTTAAACTTGTTGAAATGCAATCGGAAGCGGGTGTTGCTGGGGCAGTTCATGGAAGTCTTAAAGCGGGCGCTTTAACAACAACTTTCACATGCAGCCAAGGGCTTTTGCTTATGATTCCAAACATGTTTAAAATTGCTGGCGAACTTTTACCAACTGTTTTTCATGTTTCGGCACGAGCAGTTGCAACCCACGCGCTTTCAATTTTTGGCGACCATTCCGATGTTATGGCAGCGCGTTCAACTGGCTTTTTAATGCTTGCTTCGTCTTCTGTTCAAGAAGCGCAAGACGACGCGTTAATTGCCCATGTTGCATCACTTAAAACAAGCCTTCCATTTATTCATTTTTTCGATGGATTTAGAACATCCCACGAAATTCAAAAGATTGACGACATTTCCGACGAGCAAATTAAAAAACTTCTTCCTCTTGAAGAAATTAAACAATTTAAATCGCGCGCGCTTTCATCTTCAAACCCAACACAAGGCGGAACAGCGCAAAATCCAGATGTTTTCTTCCAAAACAGAGAAGCATCAAATGTCTATTATGATAAAGCATTTTCAATCATTGAAAAAACAATGGAGGATTTCGAAAAAGTTGTTGGAAGAAAATATCGTCCTTTCGAATATTACGGAAATCCAAATGCTGAAAATGTTGTTATTGTTATGGGAAGCGCAAGCCAAACATTCAAAGATGTTGTTAAAACTCTTGAAGAAAACAAAGAATTTGATTGCCTTGGAAAAGTTGGCGTGTTAAATGTTCGTCTTTTCCGTCCTTGGAACGCAAACGCGCTTTTAAATGCACTTCCAAAAACAGTTAAAAACATTGCCGTTCTCGACAGAACAAAAGAAAGTGGGGCGCTTGGCGAACCTCTTCTTACCGATGTTAAAGCAAGCCTTTTTGGGAAAAACATTAACATTATTGGCGGAAGATATGGGCTTGGAAGCAAGGAACTTACAAGAGAAGACGCTGTTTCAGTTTTCGAAAATCTTGCTGGCGAAAAGAAAAACCCATTCACAGTTGGAATTTTCGACGATGTTACAAATCTTTCTCTTCCTCTTTCGTCAAAAACAATTTCAAAATTTATGGAAATTGAAAACGACAATTTGCTTGAACTTATGTTCTTTGGGCTTGGGTCGGACGGAACAGTTAGCGCAAACAAAAACAGCATAAAAATTATTGGAAATTCAACAAACAAGTTTGTTCAAGGCTATTTTGAATATGACTCGAAAAAATCGGGCAGTTTAACAGTTTCCCACCTTCGAATTTCAAACGACGAAATTTTGATGCCATATGAAATTAGAAAGGCAAATTTCATTGCAATTCATAACTACAGTTTCATTAACAAATTCGACATTTTGGGGCATTTAAAACAAAACGGAACAGTTCTTTTAAACACAGTTCTTTCCGAAGAGGAACTTAACGAAAATCTTCCAATTTTCTTTAAGAAAGACCTAATTAAAAAGAACGCAAAGTTATATATAATTAACGCACAAAAAATTGCAAATGAACTTGGTCTTGGAAACAAGATTAACATCATAATGCAATCGTGCTTTTTCAAAACTTCAAAGGTTATTGATTTTGAACTTGCAAAAGAAAAAATGATTGAGGCAGTTCGAAAAACATATGGAAGAAAAGGCGAAAAAGTTGTTCAAGCAAACGAAAAAGCCGTTCTTTGCGCAAACGAAATTAAGGAAGTTAACTTAAATCTTCTTGACGAAAAATCATATTCCAAAACCGAAAATTTTGAGGCAGATTCATGCAGCGGCGTTTGCTCGAAATGTCCTAAATTTGAAGCAGAATGCAAATTTGCAAACGAAATTATGCAAAAAATTTCAAAACGCGAAGGAAACGACCTTCCTGTTTCAAGTTTTTCACCAGATGGCGTTGTTCCAACAAACACCGCACAATTTGAAAAACGCGGAATTGCGCTTAGATGTCCAAACTGGCTAAGCGAAAACTGCATTCAATGTGGGCGCTGCATAATGTCTTGCCCTCATGCTGCAATAAGAGCAGTTTTAGTTGACGAAAACAGCCTTTCAGATAAGCCAGACGGCTTTATAACCGTTGCTGCGTTTGGTGTTAAAGGCGCGCAATATCGAATTCAAGTTAGCCCTCTCGATTGCACTGGTTGCGGAGTTTGTGCAAATGTTTGTCCCGCAAAAAACAAGGCGCTTGTTATGGAAGAGGCAAAAGACATCACCGGGAAAGTTAAGAACTATGAATATAGCAAAACTCTTGAGCAATTCCCTTCACCATTTAACAAATATTCAACAAAAGGCGCGCAATTCTTAAAGCCATATTTCGAATTTAACGGAGCATGCGCAGGATGCGGAGAAACTCCATACATTCGCCTTCTTACCCAACTTTTTGGGAAAAACATGATAATTGCAAACGCAACAGGATGTTCAAGCATCTATGGCGGGTCATATCCTTCATGTCCATATGCAAAAGATGAAAACGGAAACGGGCCTGCATGGGCAAACAGTTTGTTTGAAGATAACGCAGAATTTGGATTTGGAATTAAACTTGGACGCGAAGCAAACGGCGAAAGCGAAAGTGTTTGGATTGTTGGCGGCGACGGCTGGGCATATGACATTGGCTATGGCGGGCTTGACCATGTTCTTTATTCAAACAAAAATGTTAACATTCTTGTTCTCGACACCGAAGTTTATTCCAACACAGGCGGGCAAGCATCGAAATCGACTCCAAGCGGAGCAGTTGCAAAATTTGCTTCGGGCGGAAAATCTGGAAATAAGAAAGACCTTGCAACCCTTGCTATGATGAGCAAAAATGCATATGTTGCAAAAATTTCGATGGGTGCAAACTATGAGCAAGCAATTAAAGCGTTTAAAGAAGCCGAAGAATTCGACGGTCCAAGCATCATAATTGCCTATGCGCCTTGCGTTAACCATGGAATTGACATGTCTAAATCGCAAGAAGAGATGAAACGCGCCGTTGAAAGCGGCTATTGGGAACTTTTCCGATATAATCCAAAAGAAAATTCGCTTTCGCTCGACAGCGGCGAACCAACAATGAGTTATGAAGAATTTGTTGCAGGCGAAACAAGATTTTCTGCGCTTAAAAAAGCAAACCCAGATCTTTCAAAAGAACTTTTTGAAAAGGCGCAACAAAGCGCAAAAGACAGACGAAATCTTCTTAAAAAACTTGCAACAAACAACGATTAATAAATGCTTTAAAACCCTAAACGCAACCCCAAAAAACAGGCGGAGTTGCGTTTTTTGTCATATTATGATATAATTGCCACAGCTTTAGAAAAAGCTTAAAGGAGAAATTAATATCAGAAATGGAAAAATCAAAACTTATAAGCGTAATTCAGAATGCCAAAAAAATTGCAATTTTTTCCCACGTTAACCCCGATGCGGACGCACTTTGTTCCGCTTGCGCTTTTAAAAACATAATTAGAAACAACTTTGTTTTTAAAGGAATTGATGTTTTTGTTGACGGCGAAATTGGCGAACTTTACGACCCAATTTTACGAAACGAAGTTGTTAACCCTCTTCCATATTCATCTTACGACCTTGCAATTGTTTTAGATTGCCCAAATCCTTCAAGAGTTGGGAAATATGAGGAACTCCTTTCGTCAATTCCTTTCACAATTAACATCGACCACCACTCAACAAACACGCGCTTTGGAAACATTAACTATGTTTCAAACAAAGTTTCAAGCACATGCGAACTTCTTTACTTAATTTCAAAAAACATTTGCAATTTTGAACTTAACAATGTTATTGCAAAAGAACTTTATCAGGGAATTATAACCGACACAAATTGTTTCACTTCGCTTTCCTTAACAAAACTTTCCCACAAGGTTTTAAACGAACTTTTGGAATATAAATTCGACGCCGATGTTATTAAAGAATACTATTTCAAAAACAACACCCAAGAAAAAACAAAACTTTTTGCCAAATCGCTTAGCGGAATTAAATATTATCAAGACGGAACAGTTGCCGTTATGAAAATTCCATATGAAGATTTTTTAAAATGTAACGCAACTTTTGAAGACACTTTTGGAATTGTTGACAGTGGAGCAGCAATTAACGGCGTTAAAGTTTGCGCAATATTAATTGAAAAAATGCCTCAAAAAATTTATGTTTCTCTTCGCGGAAAAGGCGAAATTAATGTTGGGGAAATTGCCAAACATTTTAACGGCGGAGGAAACGAAACAACCGCAGCTTTCCAATATGAAGGAGAAATGCGCGAACTTGAAAAGAGCTTTTCAACCTATCTTAAAGGGGAAGTTAAAGACCTTCCAAAAAACCAAGACGACATTCGAATTTTCTAATTAAATAAAAATACCAAAAAAAAGCCTTTTTTCGCCAGAAAAGGCTTTTGTTTTTTTCTTTTGCAATTTTAGAATTAGGTTATGGCAAGAAAAATTGTTATAACAAGCGGAAAAGGCGGCGTTGGGAAAACAACAATTTGCGCAAATCTTGGCGCAAGGCTTGCTTCGCTTGGATTTAGAGTTTGTTTGATGGATGTTGACATTGGGCTTAACAACCTTGATGTTGTTATGGGAATTGAAAAGCGCGTTATGTTCGACATTATTGATGTTGCCGAAGGACGCTGCCGCGCAAAACAGGCCCTTGTTCAAGACAAACGCATTCAATCGCTTTATGTTATGCCTTCTGCCCATAGTTATGGAAGTTCAAACATAACTGGCGACACGATTAAAGAGGTTGTTATGTCGCTTGACGGGACTTTTGACTATATCCTAATTGATTGCCCGGCAGGAGTTGAAGCGGGCTTCCACAGGGCAGTTTACGCCGCAAATGAGGCAATTGTTGTTGTAACACCTCATATTTCAAGCATTCGCGACGCCGATAAGGTTCTTTCAATTCTTTCCGGCTACGAACTTATGAGCAAATCAATAATTGTTAATCGAATTCGCGGCGATTTAGTTATGAACGGCGAAATGCTTTCTGTTGACGAAATTGCAAGAGCTCTTAAAACTCCGCTTTTGGGTGTTATTCCAGAAGACGACGACATTTGCGCGCTTTCAAGCGTTGGCGGGCTTGCAAGCGGAAACACAGCAGGGCGCGCGTTCACAATTCTTTGCGAAAATCTTCATGAAGGAACAAAAAAAATTTACGACTACACAATGCGCTATCGAGGAATTTTTGGTGCGCTTAAACGAAGTCTTAAAAGGAAAATTTAATGAAAACAATTGCAGAAATTGGAAACGACAGGCTTATTAACGTTCTTGTTAAAGACAAAAATCAAAGCCCAGCGCGAATTATTAACATATTAAAAAGTGAAATAACAAATGTAATTTCGTCATATGCCGAACTTGACGACGAAATTGATATTAGAATGACAACAGTTCGCGGGAGAGTTTGCTTTGAAATTAAGGCAGTTGCAACGCGAATTAAAGACTTTGGGCAAATTGCTAACTAGCAAAACAGCCCTTTTTTATTAACTTCTTCTTTAATTGTTTCCATGGCTTTTGTTTCAAGCCGTGAAATATAGGAACGCGAAATTCCAAGTTTCTTTGCAACTTCGCGCTGGGTTAGGGGTTTATTTCCCATAAGACCAAAACGAAGTTTAATTATTTCAAATTCACGCTTTGGGAGAACTTTTTCAATAAGTTTTCCCATTTTTTCTGTTAAAATGTTGCTTTCAACAATTCCTTCAACTTCGTCCTCAATTCCCGGAATGACGTCCATAAGTTCAATGTCGTTGCCTTCTTTGTCTTGCCCAAGCGTTTCTTGAAGGGAAAGCGTTTGTTTATGCTTTTTATTAACTCTTATAAGCATTAATATTTCATTTTCAATGCAGCGCGCGGCATAAGTTGAAAGTTGCGTTCCTTTGTCATATTCAAAACTGTTGATTGCTTTAATAAGCCCAATTGCGCCAACAGAAATTAAATCGTCCGCTTCTCCCGCGCCCGAATATTTCTTAACGATGTGTGCAACAAGTCTTAAATTATGATTAATTAAAATGTCTTTTGCTTCCTTATCGCCTTCCTTAAATTTTTTGAAATATTCTCGTTCTTCTTCTGGGCTTAGCGGCTTTGGAAAGCCCGACGCGCTGTTAACAAAAGATGAAAAACACAATATCTTGTTTATAAATGTTATAAAGTTTTCAAAAACCATAATTCAACCCCGCAATTCTTTGGGTATATATATGCCGAAGACTGTCGAAATTTGACAAACTTTTGCATGAAATGCTGTTAAAAAAATTTTTTGTTTTTGTTAAAAAAATCAACTTATAATCTTTCTTTTCTTCTTATTTTTAAAGGAGAAAAGGCAAATTGAATTTTCCAAAAAATTTGTTGAAAAACAACAAAAAATGTTTAATTTTAAAAAAGTCATATTTTTTATTTGACACCACATATTGTGTTGTGATAGCATAAATTTGCAACACAAAAAACTATATATTGTGCACTGCAAAAAGGAGAAGAGAATGATAACACAAGTATATAAAAGAGACGGAACGTTCCAAAATTTTGATGTTGAGAAAATATCAAAAGCAATTTTCAAAGCAGCAAGAGCGTGCGGAGGAAACGACGAAGAAACTGCAAGAAATCTTGCCAACGAAGTTGTTGACGCTTTGGAAAAAAAGTTTGGTTCAAAAATTCCAACAGTTGAGGAAATTCAAAACTGCGTTGAAAAGGTTTTAATTGAAAATCGACATGCGCAGGTTGCAAAATCCTATATTTTATATCGCGAAAAACGTAAACAAGCCCGCGAAAACAACGCGTTAATTGGCGCAACAATTGATATGTTCGACAAATATCTTTCAGAGCGCGATTGGGCAGTTAAAGAAAACGCAAACATGCAAAGAAGCATTGCTGGGCTTAACAATTATGTTCGCGAGGCGTTCACGAAAAGTTATTGGCTTAATGAAGTATATCCAGATTACATTCGCGAACTTCATAATAGCGGTGCAATTCACATCCACGACCTTGGGTTCTTTGGAGCATACTGCGTTGGTTGGGATCTTCGAGCAATATTAACCGATGGTTTCACGGGGGTTGCCGGAAAGGTTAGTTCGAACCCACCAAAGCATCTTCGCTCCTTCCTTGGTCAAATTGTCAACGCAACATTCACAACTCAAGGAGAAACAGCAGGGGCTCAGGCTTGGAGCAGTTTTGATACATACAGCGCACCTTTCATTCGCAAAGACAATTTAACCTATGCGCAAGTTAAACAAGCAATTCAAGAGTTTGTTTTTAACATGAATGTTCCAACGCGCGTTGGCTTCCAATGTCCTTTTTCGAATGTAACTTTGGACATTAAAGTTCCAAAAACACTTAAAGACCAACCGGTTATCATTGGCGGAGAGCCACAAGACACAACCTATGGCGACTATCAAGCCGAAATGGACATTTTCAACAAAGCATTTTGCGATGTTATGCTTGAAGGCGACAGCAAGGGAAGAGTTTTCACATTCCCAATTCCAACAATCAACGTTACAAAAGATTTAGACTGGAACAGCGAAGTTGTTGACAAAATTATGGAAATGACTTGCAAATATGGAATTCCATACTTTGCAAACTATGTAACATCCGACCTTTCCCCAGAAGACGCTGTTTCAATGTGCTGCCGTTTGCGTCTTGATGTTTCCGAACTTAAAAAGCGCGGCGGAGGGCTTTTTGGCTCGAACCCTTTAACAGGCTCGATTGGGGTTGTCACAATCAACCTTCCAAGAATTGCATATCTTTCTCAAAACGAAGAAGAATTTATGCAACGTCTTGATAAACTTGCCGACGCAGCAAAAGACTCGCTTGAAATCAAAAGAAAAGTTGTTGAAAAACAAACAGAAGACGGGCTTTATCCGTATTGCAAGTTCTATCTTCGAAACGTTAAAGAGCGTTCTGGGTCATATTGGGCAAATCACTTCAACACAATTGGAATTGTTGGAATGAACGAAGCAATTATGAATCTTTTTGGAAAAGAGCAAAACATAACAACCGATTTAGGGCAAGAATTTGCAAAGAGAGTTATGAATCATCTTCGCGCAAAAATGGTTGAATATCAAAAAGAAACAGGAAACAGTTATAACCTTGAAGCAACGCCAGCCGAAGGAACAAGCGCGCGTCTTGCAAAACTTGATAAAAAACGCTTCCCAAACATCATAACAGCAGGAAAAGAACAAGTTTGCTACACGAACTCAACACAAGTTCCTGTTGAATATACCGACGACATTTTTGAGGTTATTCGTCTTCAAGACGACCTTCAATCGCTTTACACCGGCGGAACAGTTCTCCATCTTTATCTTGGAGAAAAAATTGAAGATAAGGAAGTTTGCAAAAAACTTATTCAAAAAATCTTTAATAACAACAAAATGCCATACATATCAATAACCCCAACATTCAGCATTTGTCCAGAGCATGGATACATTGCAGGCGAGCATTATTCATGTCCAAAATGCGGGGCAAAAACCGAAGTTTGGAGCAGGGTTGTTGGCTATTTAAGAATGGTTCAAGACTATAACGAATGCAAACGCGAAGAATATGAATTGCGTAAAAAATTTGTTATTCGAAATGATCAAATAAGTTAATTTAAAAATTGGAGAAATAATTTGAAATTTGCAGGGCTTGTTAAAAATTCATTTGTTGATTTTCCAAACAACATTTCGGCGGTTGTTTTCACCTTTGGTTGCAATTTCAATTGCTGGTATTGCCATAACAGGCGAATTATTGAAGGCGAAAAAATTGAAACATACAGCGAAGAAGCCATTTTAAATTTTCTTGACAAAAGAAAGGGGCAACTTGATGGGCTTGTTATCTCTGGCGGCGAGCCAACGCTTTGCGAAGGGCTTGAAAGTTTCATTAAAAAAGTTAAGGAAAAAGGCTTTTTAGTTAAACTTGACACAAACGGCTCAAACCCCGAAGTTCTTGAAAAACTTCTTTCAAAAAACTTGCTTGATTTTGTTGCGATGGACGTTAAAACATCGCTTGAAAAATATGAAGAAATAACACAAGGAAAAGTTAACATTGAAAAAATTAAAAAGAGCATTGAACTCTTAAAAAACTCAAAAATAAACTATGAATTTCGAACAACTTTTGCCCCAGATGTTTCGCTTTCCGACATTGAAGAGATTTCAAAGTTAATTTCAAACGCAAAGGCTTTTGCAATTCAAAAATATAATCCACCAAATGAAAGCGTTATAACAATTCCACATTCATATGAAGATTTTGAAAAAGCTCTTGAAATTGCAAAAAAATATGTTAAAAATTCATTTTTAAGAAGCGCATAAAATTGCGCTTTTTTTGTTAAATTTTGTAAATTTTATTTTGTTTTTGGCTTTAATTTTTACAAAATATTAAAATTCATTTTTTTAATTATTCTTTTTATGCTAAACTAATTTTAAGGGGAAATAAATTATTTAATGTCAAACATAGTTTTAGTTGGAACAATTGAAGAAGATTTGAAACAAATTGGGCTTGCGCTTGCGCAAACACTTGATTTTTTCTATTTAAACTGTGAAGAGATGATTGCATATTCTTTGTTCGACGAAGAAAAAATGAAAAAAGTTTGCGGGATAAAATATGCCGAAGAGCAAGAAAAAAAAGTTATTTCCGGGCTTAACTTATATGAAAAAACAATAATTTCAATGAATTGCGAAACATATTCAAACAACATCGACGCAATTTCGCAAAACAACCTTGTTATATACCTTCGCCAAACGCCTTCCCAATTTAATAAGCGGCTTGAAAGCCTTAAAAAATCTGGAATTAGTAAAGAACTTTTAAACCGCTATGAAATTGCGCAAATTGTTTTTAAAGAAAGAGATAATTATCTCAAAAAAAATTGTAATTTTTTTGTTAGATATGATATATCTAAATTAGGCGATTTAATTGAAACGCTTGAATCGCTTATATCGGAGTTAAAATGAAAATTGAACAAAAATGTGTTAACACCGCTCGTGCGCTTGCAGCGCAAGCAATTTCAAATGCAAATTCTGGGCACACCGGCTCGTCGGTTGGGGCAGCAACAATTTTAGTTGCGCTTTTTAAAGACCATTTAATTTTTTCGCCTTCCGACAATCTCTTTTTAAACAGAGATAGGCTTATTCTTTCGTCTGGCCATGTTTGTCCGCTTTTATATTCAGTTGAACATATGTTTGGATTTCCAATTTCAATTGACGATTTAAAACAACTTCGTAAATTTGGAAGCAAAACACCAGGGCATCCACACTATGGCGAAACCCCAGGGGTTGAAACAACAACAGGTCCTCTTGGACAAGGAATTGCAAATGCAGTTGGTTTTGCAATTGCTCAAACAATGCTTGCCGAAAGATTTAATGTTTTAGACGACCCAATTTTTTCAAACAAAACCTATGTTTTTGCTGGCGACGGCTGTCTTATGGAAGGCGTTGCGCTTGAGGCAATTAACCTTGCAGGAAAACTTAAACTTGAAAACTTAATTCTTCTTTACGACCGCAATAAAATAACAATTGACGGTGAAATAAGCAAAGTTACAAATGAAGACGTTGAAACAAAATTCCGCGCGCAAGGCTGGAATGTTATTTCAAATGTTAACGGAAACAACTACCATGCCGTAACAAAAGCAATTTCAAAGGCAAAACAAGCGTCTGGAAAGCCAACAATAATTGTTTTCGACACTGTTATTGGCTATGGAACAGACCTTGCAGGAAAGCCAGAAATCCACGCAAAACCACTTTCCGAAGAAGAGCTTTCAAAATATTTAACTTCACTTGAAATTAAAGAGCCTTGGAGCGTTCCTGAAGATGTTAAAAAGTTCTGCGAAGTTGCAACAAAACGAAACTATGAAATTGAAATGAATTGGCGAAGAAAAGTTAATTTATATTCAAAAACAAACCCAGAACTTTATAAACAACTTTCGCAATTTCTCGATAAGAAAACAATTGATGTTGAGAAAATTGTTGGAAACAAAATTAAAGAAAAAAAAATCAGCGGACGAGATGCAAACCATAAAATTTTGAACATCCTTGCCGAAAAATATCCAAACATCGTTGGCGGAAGCGCAGACCTTGCCGCTTCAACGCAAGCATTTATTGAAGAAGGGGATTTATATTCTCCCGAAAACCGCCGCGGACGAAACATCGCTTTTGGCGTTCGTGAACACGCAATGGGCGCAATTGCAAACGGAATAAGCCTTTATGCAGGGCTTAGGGTTTTTGTTTCAACTTATTTCTCTTTCTCAAACTATCTTTTGCCAGCAATTCGTCTTAGCGCAATTATGCATCAACCTGTTTTATATTTCTTTACCCACGATTCTCTTATGGCGGGGGAAGACGGCGAAACACACCAACCAATTGAACAAATTGCCGCGCTAAGAGCAATGCCAAATGTTAATGTTTGTCGTCCATGCGACGTAAATGAACTTATTGCTTGCTATGACATTGCACTTAACGGAATTAATCCAACTTGTTTTGTTCTTTCAAGGCAAGACCTTCCAGAGCAAAAATCAAGCGTTGAAAGCGCGCTTAAAGGCGGATATGTTCTTGAAAAAGACCCTGGAAAAGTTTCCCTTGTTCTTTATGCAACAGGAAGCGAAGTTGACCTTGCTTTAAGCGTTAAAAAGGAATTTAACAAGTCTGGCGTTAAAGTTGCCGTTGTTTCTTTCCCATGCATTGAAGAATTTGAAAAACAAACTGAGCAATATAAAAATTCCGTCCTTTTCAAAGATGTTAAAGCGCGCGTTGCAATTGAAGCATCGTCCGATAACATTTGGTACAAATACATTGGCGAAAAAGGCAAAGTTATTAACGTAACGCAATATGGAAAAAGCGGGCGAGGAAGTGAAGTTTATAAAAAATATGGCTTTTCGGTTGCAAACATTAAAAAAGAAATTCTTAAAATTCTTAAAGTTTAAGCATGTTTTTATTTTGAAAAATATTTAATTTATGATAAAATTCTATTACAAATAGGGAAAAGTTGGTCATTAATTTGATTTGTTTTTCTCTTTTTGGGCTACAATAAAAAGGGAATCATGAAAAAAAGTCTTGCAAAAATAAAGTGGAAATTACTTTTTATAATCTGTCAGATTTTTTTACTTTCGGCAGTTATTGTCGTTGGTGTTTTTGCTGCCCAAAAAGCAGACGTTGAGCTTAACGGAACAATAACTTTCGAGGCAAACCAAGTTTATGCGCAAGTTACGGGAAGTGTTTCCGGCGCGCAAGAAAGCCCAACATATCAAACTTTAAACTATGCCGCTTCTTCAACTCCAAGTTCAACCGCGCTTGCTTCTTGGAACAACAATTTAAATTTCAAAAACACAGCAAGTGCAATTGTTATTTCCATGACAATTGAAAATTTAAGCACAGAAAGAAACCTTATAATAAAAACAACCGACCTTTCTGCAACAACTCCAAACTTGGGCAGAGCAATTTCAATAGCTTCAAAAACTCTTGCGCCTAAAGAAAAAGTTACAATAACTTTCACGCTTACTGTAACATCGCAAAGCACAACAGTTGACACAAACTATCATTTTAGAGTTGTTTTGACAGACCAAAATGCAACAGCGTAGTGAAAATCTTTAAGAACTTTTAAGTTGCGCAAAGCAAAAAATATAATTTAATAACAAGAAACGCCAAGGTTAGTGTGATTTTCCTTGGCGTTTTTGCTAGGTAAAGAGAGTTTTTCCAAAAAGAAAAAATGGAAACTTTTCTTTACGCTTTTAGTATGCGCACCTTTACGCAGTATATTCAAAAAAATTCTAAAAAATTCAATTTTTCTATTTTATCTTTCTATATAATGTGTTATAATCAAAAGGTATGAAAAACTTGTCCTATGAGAAAAAGAAAAAAATATTGCTTATAACGGGAATTTGCCTTCTTGTTTTATGTTCATTTGCATTTTTGGTTTTGTTCACAGGTCTTATCAAGCCTTTGAAACGCTTTTTGCTTGGAACTTTTGGGCTTTTTTCCTATCCACTTTTCATCGTTCTTTTCATTGTTGGACTTATGCTTATTAACAAGAAAAAATATGTTCTTGGCGCACGCTATGCCATTTACATTTCTTTTGCGCTTGTTTCGCTTTTGGCAATTATTCAAAACATTATTGTTGGCTCGTTTGAGGGCGGTTTTTTCGATTTTCTTGGATATAACTATCTCAAACAACTAACGCCTGGCGGAATTATTGTTGGCGTTTTTATTGCACCAATAAGATATCTTCTTGGCAACGCGGGCGTTTACGCAATATATTCAATTTTGCTTATTGTTTTTTCGTGCTTAATTGCCGATTATTTGCTTTATGTCCGCAAGAAAGCAAGAGAAAACGCGCCAATTAAACTTCAAAAACAAAAACAACAGCTTAAAGATGAGGCAAAAGCAGAAAAGGCTTTGAAGAAAGAAGAAAAGAAAACAAGCGATTGGATTTTAGACAAAGACGGAAACCTTGTTGGGCGCGACGGAGAACTTTTTTCCGCATCCGACGAGGAAATTCACGCAAAAACTCTTTCGAAAATTGATAGGGCAATTGCACGAAGAAAAAATAACGAAGAAAAGCCAAAAATAACACTTAACGCAAAGATTGAGGAAGAAAAAGAACTTTCAAAATCGGACAGTGCAAAGCAAAAGCTTGGGCTTATGAAAAACGGAACAGTTATTGCAAGTTCCCAACCTGTTAAAAAAGAACCAACTCTTCGCGAAAAGTTTGAAAAGCATGAACTTTCAAGAAGAGATTATTTGCTTACGCCGCCTTCGCTTAGCGAAATGACAATTTTTTCTCATGATAATGAGCCAAAACAAAGCCCATCAACAAGAGAAATTAACGAAACATTCAATTCAATTAAGGAAGAAAATTCATTTTCTGCTTTCCAAGCAAATCCAACCCTTGGAAGTTCTCAAAACTTTGAAAGTAAAGAAGATTTGAATGAAAATCCACAACCAGCAACCGAAGATAATTCTTCAACAAACTTTGTTGATTTCGACGATGAAAGCAGCTTTAACTCGCCAGAAAGTAAGGCAGTTGCAGGCGACATAATTGAAAAAATTATGAAAGACGAACCAAACATTAACATTAGCGCGGAAAACCTTAAACCAGCCGCAAAACCAATTGCTCCTCAACCAACATACAAACAAGAAGAGAAACCAAAACCAAGACAACACCAAAAATATGTTGCGCCAACTTGCGACCTTCTTTTTGATGTTAAAAACGACGACACAGAAATTCAAGAAAGCGTTCAAAAGAAAGCTGTTATATTGGAAAACACTCTTGAAACCTTTAATATAAATGCAAAGGTTATTCGAATTGTTGTTGGCCCATCTGTAACGAGATATGAACTTGAAATGCCTGTTGGTGTTCCTGTTAAGAAAATCCTTGCCCATCAAGACGACATTGCTCTTAACCTTGCTTCAAACGGAGAAATTAGGATTGAAGCCCCAATTCCGGGCAGAAGTGCAGTTGGGATTGAAGTTCCAAACGATAAAATTTCAACAATTGGAATTAAAGAAATCCTTTCAAGCCCAACTTTCCAAAATGCGCAAAATCCTTTGACATTTGCTCTTGGAAAAGAAATTAGCGGCGAAATTCGCGTTTGCAACCTTGAAAAAATGCCACATCTTCTTGTGGCCGGTGCAACGGGTTCAGGTAAGAGCGTTTGCTTGAACGCAATCATTATTTCAATGATTTTCAAGTCTTCGCCAGACGATTTGAAACTTATTTTAATTGACCCAAAACGCGTTGAATTCTCGATGTATAACGGGCTTCCACATCTTATGCTTCCAAATGTTATAACCGAAACCGACAAGGCAGTTAACTCCTTAACGTGGGCTGTTAACGAAATGGAGCGTCGTTTTGGATTGTTCCAAGAAGCAAAGGCAAGAAACCTTGCAGAATATAACTCAACACAAGCAGTTCTTTCGGGCGAAAAAGAAAAGATGCCTCTTATCGTTATTATTATTGATGAGCTTGCCGACCTTATGATGCTTGCTAAAAAAGATATTGAGGAAAAGATAACTCGACTTGCACAAAAATCAAGAGCGGCGGGAATTCACCTTATTCTTGCAACGCAACGTCCTTCTGTTAACGTTATCACTGGAACAATCAAGGCAAACTTCCCATCAAGAATTGCCTTTGCGGTTACAAGTTTTGTTGATTCAAAAAAAATTTTGGATTCTGCAGGAGCGGAAAAGCTTCTTGGAAAAGGCGATATGCTTTATGCACCACAAGATAAGGCAGAGCCAACAAGAATTCAAGGCTGCTATATCGACGGAAAAGAAGTTGAAAATGTTGTTAATTTTGTTAAGGAACACAACAACTATGAATTTGATATGGAAGAAGCAAATAATGTTGTTTCTGCGCCAAAAGGATATGGCGGAAATCCATTTGCCTCAAATCCAGAACAAAGCGACGAACTTTTGCCATATGCGCTTAAACTTTTCATTGAAAACGGCCAAGCATCAATAACAATGCTTCAAAGAAGGTTTAGAATTGGTTTCTCGCGCGCGGCAAACCTTGTTGATGAAATGGAGCAAAAGGGCTATGTTGGCCCAGCAGAAGGCTCAAAACAACGCCCAGTGTTTATGACAATGGACGAATACAAAGCACTTTTTGGAGATGTTGAATAGCATGGATTTAAAACAAAAGAAAATTGCATTCATAAGTTTGGGATGCGATAAGAATAGAGTTGACCTTGAAGAAATGATGCACAATCTTTCTTCTTTTGGTTTCACCTTTGCAAATTCGCAACGCGCACAAATTGTTATAATTAACACTTGCGCGTTCATTTTGCCAGCAAGAAAGGAATCAATTGAAAACATTTTGGAAATGGCTGCGCTTAAAAAAGCAGGGCAAATTGAAAAAATTATTGTAACAGGTTGTTTATGCCAAAGATTTAAGGACGAACTTGAGAAATATTTGCCAGAAGTTGACAAATTTGTTGAAGTTAAAGACAACAACAAAATTGTTGAAATAATTGCAAGTTTATACGGCGAAACAGTTAAATATTCCTACGAAAAAAAGCAATATTTAATTGCACCAAAGCACTATGCCTATCTTAAAATTGCCGACGGCTGCAACAACGCATGCGCATATTGCACAATCCCAAGAATTCGCGGGCGATATATTTCAAGCCCAATTGAAGATGTTGTTGCTCGCGCCAAACAACTTGTTTCATGCGGTGCAAAGGAACTTATTGTTGTTGCACAAGATGTAACAAGATATGGAACCGACCTTTATGGCGAGCCAAAACTTGTTGAACTTTTGAAAGAACTTGTTAAAATTAAGGATTTAAAGTGGATTAGACTTCACTATTTATATCCAGAACTTGTCTCAAAAGAACTTCTTGAACTTATTTCTTCGTCCCCAAAAATTTGTAAATATGTTGACATTCCTCTTCAACACATCGACGATAAAATTCTTAAAGAAATGAACCGACGAAGCCGCGAAGATGAAATTCGAAACTTAATTAAAGAAATTAAAGACCTTCCAAATAGCATTTCAATTCGTTCAACCTTCATCGTTGGGTTTCCAGGGGAAACACGAAAACAATTTAACAAACTTTGCGAATTCCTTAAAGAAGCGCAACTTGATAATGTTGGCTTTTTTTCCTATTCCCGCGAGGAAAACACAAAAGCGTTCTATATGAAGCGCCAAGTTCCAGAGTTTATTAAAAAAAGACGCCTTAAAAAAGTTCAAAAAATTCAAGACCAAATTGCATATCAAAAAAATCTTGAACAAATTGGAAAAATTGAAGAGGTTGTTGTTGATTCTTTCGACGAACAAACAGGCTATTTTGAAGCGCGAAGCGAAAGAATGAGCCCAAATGTTGACTTTTGCGTTAAAATTCCATGCACGCAAAATGTTGAAATTGGCAAGTTTTATCATGTTAAATACATATCTTTTGAAAACTACTATTTCATTGCGGAACTTGCGCAAGAATAGAGTTGTAAAAATCACTTTGAAAAAAGGTAACATAGTGATATATTAAATTTGTAAATTAAATTGAGGTGTTAAATGAATTTACCAAATCGAATTACTCTTGTTAGGATAATTTTAATTCCATTTATGATTTTTTTCTATCTTGCATCGTTTATTCCAGGCTCTTGGGGAAAAATTGTTGCGCTTGGAATTTTCATCATTGCCGCATTAACCGATATGCTTGACGGTCAAATTGCAAGAAAACGCAACTTAGTTACAAATCTTGGAAAATTTCTCGACCCAATTGCCGACAAACTTTTAACCATGGCAGCGCTTCTTCTTGTTGTTTGCGATGGAACAGTTCCAGCGCCATATGGCGTTCTTGCCGCTTGCATAATTTTAGGACGCGAACTTATTATAAGCGCATTCCGTCAAGTTGCTGCAACAAAAAATTTCGTTATGGCAGCCGACTGGTATGGAAAAATTAAAACAATTGTTCAAGACATTTCGCTTCCAGCGCTTTTCTTGCTTTCGTTTTTCTATTCAAGCGGAGTTTTAACAGGAACAGGGCTTTTTGCCTTTGAGATTATAAACTGGGTTTTACTTGGACTTGCAACTCTTTTAACAATTGTTTCGGGAATGAACTACCTTATTAAAAACAAAGCAGTTTTAAAAGATAAAAAAGAACAACCAGAAGAAAACAAGGAAAATTAAGCAAACATGAAAGAAGGGATTTTCAAATGTTTTGGTGTTTCAAAGAACGATGTTAAATCGCTTCTTTCTTCTTTAATTGAAAACTCAAACGGCGTTGAATATGAAATTGAAGGCGAAAATTTGCTAACAACAATTAAACTTAGCGCGCCAGAAAATAATTTTGCATTTTTCGATTGGACAAGACTTATCTTTGAAAAACTTAGCCAATATATCTATGCCGAAACCGACATTTCTCTTGAAGAAGCCGTTTTCGAGCTTCTTAAAATGCGCAAATTAACGCTTGCAACTGCCGAAAGCATAACAGGCGGGCAAATTGTTTCAAACCTTATAAAAAAGAATCTGGGCGCAAGCAGCGTTGTTGTTGAAGGGCTTGTAACCTATGCAAACGAGGCAAAAATGAACAGGCTTGGAGTTTCAAAACAAACTCTCGACCAACAAACAAGCGTTAGCGTTCAAACAACCTACGACATGGCAAAGGGGCTTTTGGAAACATCTTCTGCAAGCATCGCAATTGCAACGACAGGCTATGCAACAAGCGTTCAACAAAGCGAAACAGCTGGCCTTGTTTACATTGCAATTGGAAACCGCAACAGAATTGATGTTTACAAGAACAAATTCAGCGGAACACGCGAGGAAGTTATTGAAACAGCCGCAAACGCCGCGCTTTTCTATTTAATTAAAAAATTACGCAAAAATGATTTCGATTTTTAGCAAAATGAGTTATAATATTAACATAACAAAAAGATAAATTTAGGAGATAAAAATATGGCAGATAACAAAACTAACTTAGACTTGGCGATAAGCCAAATTGAAAAACAATTTGGAAAAGGGGCAATCATGAAGCTTGGCGATGCTCCAATTCAAAAAGTTGATGTCATTCCAACAGGTTGCCTTTCCCTCGACATTGCTCTTGGAATTGGCGGTGTTCCAAAAGGAAGAATAATTGAAATTTATGGCCCAGAATCTTCGGGAAAAACAACAGTTTCGCTTCATATCTTGGCAGAATGCCAAAAACAAGGCGGAACAGCAGCGTTCATCGACGCTGAACACGCTCTCGACCCAAGTTATGCCGAAAAACTTGGCGTTAACATTTCCGAACTTTATGTTTCTCAACCAGACAACGGGGAACAAGCCCTTGAAATTTGCGAAGCACTTGTTAAAAGCGGAGCAGTTGACATTGTTGTTATCGACTCTGTTGCAGCCTTAACCCCAAAAGCCGAAATTAACGGCGAAATGGGCGATTCCCACATGGGTCTTCAAGCAAGACTTATGAGCCAAGCGCTTAGAAAAATCACCGCTATAACAAGCAAAAGCAACACTTGCATAATCTTTATTAACCAACTTCGTGAAAAACTTAACACAATGGGCTTTGGCGCAACACCAGAAACAACAACAGGCGGAAAAGCGCTTAAATTCTATGCAAGCATTCGTCTTGATGTTAGAAAAATTGAATCTCTTAAAGATTCTTCAAACCAAGTTATCGCAAGCAAAACAAGAGTTAAGGTTGTTAAAAACAAACTTGCACCTCCTTTCAAAACAGCAGAATTTGAAATTGTTTTTGGAAAGGGAATTTCAAAAGAAGGCGACCTTCTTGACCTTGCAGTTGCAAATGACATTGTTCAAAAAACAGGCGCTTGGTATTCCTACGATGGAAACAAAATTGGTCAAGGCCGCGAAAGCGCAAAATCGTTCCTTGCAAACAATCCAGAGGCCGAAGCAGAAATTGAGCAAAAAGTTAGAAAAGCACTTAATATTGAGTAGTATGCAATTTGCATAGCACTATATATTGTTTGCATAGTATTATAATTTTCATATTTTAAAAACATAAAAGGCACAGTTTTGTGCTTTTTTTCATACTAAAATTTTAATGGAAACTTTGTTTAAAGAAACAAAAATTTATTATGAAATAATTGGAAGCGGCGAAGAGCTTTTTGTTTTTCTTCATGGCTGGGGTGCAAACTTAGACCTTATGAAAAGCCTTGCGTTTTCCGTTCAAGAAAATCATTCTTGCTTATTAGTTGATTTTCCACCTTTTGGAAAAAGTCAAGAACCCTTGCAACCTTGGGAATTAAACGATTATATTGAATTAACTGCAAAAGTTATATTTGAAGCACAAAACTTACTGCAAAGCGACAAGGAAAGACAGGACTTTTCGCTTTATGAAAACATTGAAAAACCCGAAATAAAGCCTGTTTCAGCTATTTTTGCCCATTCTTTTGGCGGGCGAGTTGCAATTAAGGGCTTGGCTGAAGGCAAATTTGAATCGAAAAGGCTGATTCTTCTTTCAAGCGCAGGAATTAAGCCAAAATTTTCGCTTAAAACGAAACTTAAAATTTCAAGATATAAATTTTTAAAGAAAATTGGAAGCAAGAAAGCAGAAAAATTTGGGTCGAGCGACTATAAAATTCTTTCTCCTGTTATGAAACAAACTTTCAGTAAAATTATAAACGAGGATTTATCGCTATGTTGCCCTAAAATAAAGGCGAAAACGCTTATTATTTTTGGTGAAAAGGACAAGGAAACGCCACCATATATGGCAAAAAAACTTAACAAACTTATCCATAGCAGCCAGTTATATTTAATTAAAGACGCCGGACATTTCGCCTACATTCAAAATGCAGCAAAAGTTGTTCCAATCATTTATGCTTTTTTAAAATTCACAAGTTAATTGCTTTTGTTTTTTCTGTTTTTGTTATATAATGTAGATATTTAAAAGGAAAGTATATGCCATTTTTCGATCCATCAAACCCAAATTTATATGTTGCAATTGCGCTTTCGGTTATAAACGGAGTTATGCTTTGTTTCTGCGGATATAAATTTTTGCATGTTTTGCAACTTTCGGGCTATAAAATCCAGGGCTATAAAGTTTGGCTTAAAGATACGCACGCAAAATATGTTGGGCGAATTGCAATGCTTTCGTTTATGAGCCTTGCATGCATGCTTGTTACGGTTGCGCTTTTCGATTCATACATCAGCAGCCAAAGTTATTTTGCCTATCTTGGCTTAATTTTCTATTTCACATTCACAATTGTTTTCATCGTTAACATGTATCATGTTCCTCAAAAAACGCCGCTTGTTCAAACGCATCGTATGACGCGTCTTTGCATTGTTCTTGGGCTTTTGATGGCAGGAATTACATTTGGACTTATCTATGTTACAACAGAGTTCATTCCATATGTTCGTTTTTCAAGCATCGCTTTAACTCCGCTTTTGCTTCCAATAACTGTTCCAATTGCCCACGGAATTTTAGTTCCATTCGAAAACCTAAATTGTTTGAAATACATTCATTGGACGAAACGTAAACTTAAAAAATATCCAAATTTAATTAAAATTGGAATAACTGGAAGTTACGGAAAAACAAGCACAAAATACATTCTTAACACACTTCTTTCTCAAAATTACAGTGTTTGCATAACACCACACAGTTTTAACACACCAATGGGAATCACTCGCGTTGTTTTGGATTATTTAAAACCAAATCACGATGTTTTGATTGTTGAAATGGGCGCAAAGCAAGTTGGCGACATCAAATATCTTTGCGACATTGTTAACCCACAATATGGTGTTTTAACTTCGGTTGGAAGCCAACATCTTGCAACCTTTGAAACACTTGAAAACATTGCTAAAACAAAAAATGAGTTAATTAAATCGCTTCCAAAAGAAGATGGACTTGCAATTTTTAACGGAAACAACGAAAAATGTATGGAACTTTATGAGCAATGCGAAGTCAAAAAATTCTATACTTCAACAACCGAAAATTCTGGCGCATTTGCCTTTGCAAAAAACGTTAAAATTTCAAGCAACGGAATTTCCTTTGTTCTTGTTATCGATGGAAACGAGGTTGAATGCAAAACAAAACTTCTTGGCGAACATAACCTTGAAAACATTTTAATGAGCGCGGCTCTTGCCTATAATCTTGGGCTTTCGCTTGAACAAATTAAAGTTGGAATTTCGAAATTACAACCAATTAACCATCGTCTTGAACTTAAAAAGGAAAACGGAATTACAATTTTAGACGATGCCTATAACTCAAATGTTGAAGGTTCTCTTTGCGCACTTAATGTTTTAGACTTATTCAAAACAGGCAATAAATTTGTTATAACACCTGGACTTGTTGAACTTGGCTCTAAGGAAAAGGAAGAAAACATAAATTTTGGAAAAAACCTTGCAAAGCATGCAAATTATGTTATTGTTGTTAACAAAACAAACAAAGAAGCAATTAAAGAGGGGCTTCTTTTGGAAGGTTTTAACGAGGAAAACATTTTCTTTGCGCAAACGCTTATTGAAGCAAGAATTATGCTTAAAGAAAAGACTCAAAAGGGAGATGTTGTTCTTTTTGAAAACGACCTTCCAGATAACTACATTTAAAATTCTCTTTCAAACAAATTAACAAAGGACAAAAGGAAATGCTTGAAAAACTTAACATTAAAAATGTTGCGTTAATTAAGTCGCTTGAAATAAATTTTCAAAGCGGTTTTAATGTTATTCTTGGCGAAACGGGCGCAGGAAAAAGCATAATTATCGACTCTCTTAATTTCGCGCTTGGAAGCAAAGCCGACAAAACATTAATTCGAGCGAGCGAAGAAACAATGGCTGTTTCTGCGCTTTTTGTTGATGTTTCAAATAATGTTAAATCAATTTTAAGCGGCTTTGGACTTGACGAAGCGGACGAAGTTTTGCTTTCAAGAACATATAGTCAAACCGGGAAAGGCGAAGCAAGAATCAACGGCGAAATTGTTGCAATTTCAATGCTTAAACAAATTGGCGAAGCCCTTGTTGATTCCTATGGACAAAACGAAAGCATTGCGCTTTTAAAACAAAAAAACCACCTTGAAATTTTAGATTTATATAAACCAAAAGACGAGATTCAAGTTAAAGAGGAAATTCAGGGTTTAATCCAAAAGCTTAATGAACTCAATCTAAAAATTAAAAAACTTGGGGGCGACGAAGCAAGTCGCGAGCGCCAAATTGACCTTCTTTCATTCCAAACAAATGAAATTGAAAACGCAAATTTGCAGGAAAATGAAGACGAAATTTTGGAAGAGAAACTTAAAAAACTTTCAAACTCCGAAAAAATTATGGAAGCAATTTCCTCGGCTTTCGAACTTCTTGAAAATGAAAACGGGGCAATTTCAACTCTTAAACAAAGCCTAAATAATCTTCGAAGCGTTGAAAGATATGACGATAAAATTGAAATTCTTTCCCAAAAACTTGACGAATCAATAATCAACATCGACGAACTTGGCGAAGAAATTTATTCGCTTTCAAACGACTATGATTTCAACGAAAACGAACTTAATCAAATGATTGAACGACGCGACGTCCTCGATTCTCTTAAACGCAAATATGGCGGAAGTTTGGAAAATGTTTTGAAATATTTAAGCGAAGCAAGCGAAGAACTTGAAATGCTTAAAAACTCGAAAGACATTTTAAACTCGCTTGAAAATGAGAAGAAAAAACTTCTTGAAGTTGCGGCCGAAAAATTTAATGAACTTGGGAAAATCCGCCGCGCTCATGCTTTGGAAATTGAACAAAAACTTACAACCGCGCTTGCCGAAATTGGAATTTTAAAAGCGCAATTTAAAGTTAACTTTTCCCCTCTTGTTCGCTCAATTGAGGAAGTTGAAACCTTCTCATTAAACTGCATGGAAGATGTTGAATTTTTGTTCAGCGCAAACCTTGGAGAAGAACTTAAACCGCTTGCAAAAACAATTTCTGGCGGCGAAATGAACCGCTTTATGCTTGCGTTTAAGAACATAATTGCGGACATTAACGGACCTGCAACATTAATTTTTGACGAAATTGATTCTGGAATTAGCGGAAAAGTTGCCGCGCAAGTTGCAGAAAAAATTGCAAAACTTTCGAAGACCTATCAAGTTCTTTGCATTTCCCATTTGCCACAAGTTGCATCAATGGGCGACTGTTTCTTCTTTGTTTCAAAAGCAAACGACGGCGAAAGAACTCAAACCTCAATTAAAATGCTTTCAAATGAAGAAATTGCCTTCCAAATTGCGCTTTTAACATATGGAAGCGTGGACGATAAAAAACTTGAACTCACGCGCGAAATGCTTGCCTTAAACAAAGAAATTAAAAATAAAATTTAAGCCTTATTATTAAGGCTTTTTTTGGAATAACATTTCTTTTCCCGCGCAAACTAAAAAAGAATTATGCATTATGCGCGGGGGAAGAATGAAAAAAAGATTAAGTTTAATTGTTTTTATTGGAGTGATTTCAATTTCACTCTTAATTTTATGCCTCAGCGTTCAACTTATCGACTTACATAATCTTCCTCAAAGCCTTCCAATGACATATGAGGACATCGAAAATGTTAACATTAAAAAGCCATTTGGCAAGGGCGTCACAGCAAATTTGGACGAAAAAACCGTTAATGTTGGTGGCGAAAAATTCAGCATTAAAACGCTTGTTTTCAAACTTTTCGGCTTTATTCCAATTAAAACAATCGACGCAAACATCGTTGAAACAAAAAAGGTTTATCTTGGCGGAATTCCCGTTGGGCTTTCAATTGATGTTGACGGGCTTATTGTTCTTGGAAACAACAATATTTCAACAGAAAACGGCTATGCGAACCCATTTGAGAACTCCAAACTTAAAGTTGGCGACATAATTTTAACCATTAATAACACAAAAGTTACAAACTTTGAGGAACTTCAAAAAATTCTTGAAAATTCGGGATATAACGGCGAGGAACTAACTTTGGAAGTTCTTAGAAAAGGCGAAATTCTTACGCTTGGATTAACGCCAGCGCTTGATAAGGAAAGCGGAAAATATAAAATTGGGCTTTGGGTTAGAAATGATGCGGCAGGAGTTGGAACATTAACATTTGTTGACTGCGAAACGCTTAAATTTGGTGCTCTTGGACACCCAATAACCGACTATGAAACCGGCGCAACTGTTCCTGCAAAAAGCGGAAAGGTTTTTCCATGCAGCGTTGTTGGGCTTAGCAAAGGCGAAAAAGGAACTCCGGGCGAAATTAAAGGCATTTTCATGCAAGGAAGAAACCAAAAAGGGACAATTGAAAAGAACTGCCAATTTGGTGTTTTTGGAACATTAACCGACAAATCTAAACTTGTTGATGCAAACAAAACTGCCGATGTTGCAAGCAGGCTTACGGTTAAACCCGGAAAAGCAAAAATTGTTAGCAATGTTTCGGGCGTCAGCGAGGAATATGACATTGAAATAATTAAGGCAAACTATCAGCCTTCTCAAAGCGACAAAAGTTTTGTTTTCCGCGTTGTTGATAAGCGTCTTCTCGATTTAACAGGCGGCGTTATTCAAGGCATGAGCGGAAGTCCAATCATGCAAAACGGCAAACTTATTGGCGCAGTTACCCATGTTTTTGTTTCCGATCCAACAAAAGGCTATGGCGTGTATATTGATTGGATGATTGCAGCGGCATAAGTTGTCATTTTGTGTCGAAAACATGAATATATTAAAGCATGAAAAACTTTTCGCCGTCGAGGAAATGGGGCGGAATTAAATACAAACTTATCGACACAATTAGTCAACATAAGAAAACAACTTTTTTTCTTATTATTTTTGCGCTGATTGGTTTTTTAACAGGAATTTTCACGGCAATTCGTTATAATAGCGGCGAAAGCCTTGTTTGCTTTAACGATTTTTCGCTTTCCCAATATCTTTCCGGAGAACTTGGAACGCGCGATCTGTTTCTTTCGCGTCTTTTTTCAACAACAATTTGCACGCTAATAATTTTTGTAACATCATTCAGCGTGTTTCTTCTTCCCGCTGGGTTTATTCTTATAACATATCGCGCATATCTAATCTCTCTTAACTGTTCTCTAATTATTATTGTGAATGGGCTTGGAGGAATATTAACCTGTCTTCTTATCATTATTCCGTGTCAAATTCTTTCTCTTTTGGCGCTTGCGTTGTTTTGTTCGTTTTCTTGCAAGAGGGCAGTTGCAAAGAAAAAATACGGAACTTCGTGCAAAATTTGGGATAAACTCTTAATTTGTTATATTGCTCTTCTTGTTATAAACGGACTTGAAACACTTTTGCTATATCTCTTTTCAAGTCGAATCATTTTAGTTTTATAGGAATAATTTTTTAACATATTCTCAAACTAATTCCAGATTTAAAAAGGAGTCAGTTTGAGATGAAAAAATTAATTATCGGAATATGTTGCGGTATTATGTGCATAGTATGCGCATTATCTTGTGTTAGAATTGAAAGTGTTGCCGCAGAAGTACCTGAACTTTCGGTTAAAGGAAAATCGGCAATTTTAATTGATTTCGATTCTGGCGATGTTCTTTTCGAGCAAAATGCCGACGAAAAAGTTCAAGTTGCAAGCATTGTTAAACTTATGACAACGCTTTTAACTTTTGAAGAAATTGACGCTGGGCGTCTTAGCCTTGACGAAAAATTAACAACAACGGAAAACGCATCTGGAATGGGCGGAAGCCAAGTTTTCATCGATCCATATGTTGACTATACAATCGATGAAATGCTTAAAAGCGTTATTGTTGCATCGGCAAACGACGCAAGCGTTGCGCTTGCAGAAAAAATTTCTGGAACAGAAGAAGCTTTTGTTAAGAAAATGAACCAAAGAGCAAAAGAACTTGGCCTAACAAACACGGTTTATGCAAACGCAAGCGGGCTTCCAGAGCCTGGACAACATTCAACAGCGCGCGATGTTGCAAAACTAACTAAAATTGTTATGTCCCACAAAAAATATTTCGATTACAGCACAATATGGATGGATAAACTTGTTCATCCATCTGGCCGCGAAACCGATGTTGTTAACACAAACAAACTTATAAGATATTTCAAAGGCTGCGATGGCGGGAAAACGGGGTCAACCGATGAAGCCGGCTATTGCCTTAGCGCAACAGCAAAGCGCGGAAACATGCGTCTTATAGGCGTTGTTCTTGGTGCTAAATCAACAAACGAACGCTTTAATGAAACCTCAAAATTGCTTAATTTTGGGTTCGCAAACTTTGAAAATAAACAACTTGTTTCAACCGAAAACCCACTTACTAATGCCGAAATTTTAAAAAGTAAAACGAAAGAAGCGCCTGTTTACGCGTCGGAAAACTTCTTCGTTGTTTCAAGAAAAGGCGAGGAATCGAATTACGAAATGAGCGTTGAATTAAACGACAAAATTAAAGCGCCTCTTGCTTCAAATAATGTTGTTGGAACGCTTAAAATAAGCAAAGACGGCGTTATTATTAAGGAAATTAACCTTGTTGTTTCGCAAGATATCGACGCAATAACATACGGCGAAAGTCTTAAAGAAATTATATCACGCTGGTAAGCCTTTTAGTTGACAAACTCCTTTAAAAAAGATAAAATTTATCTTAGATAAAGGAGTTTTATTATGCTTATTTTACTTTCAGGATGCTCGGGTTCGGGCAAAAACACAATTATAAATCTTTTGCTTGAAAGAAACCCTAATTTAAAATATCTTCAATCTTGCACATCTCGCGCAAAAGAACAACGCGACGAACAAACACACGCATATATCCATCTTTCAAAAGAAGAATTTGAAGAAAAAATTAAAGCTAACGAACTTTTCGAACACGAAGAAATTCACGGAAACTATTACGGGCTTCTTTCCGAAACAATTAATAATGTTATTTCTTCCGAAAACGATTACATTAAAGATATTGGCGTTTTAGGGCAAAAAAACATGGCTGCGCGCCTTGCAAACAAAGTTAAAGTTATTTCAATTTTCCTTGATGTTCCTAAAAATGAATTAATAAGCCGTTTAACAAACCGCGGAGAGAAAAAAGAAGAAATTGAAAAGAGAATGGAACGTTTCGAATTTGAAAGAGCCCACAGACCAAATTATAATTTGATAATTCAAAACGACAATCCAGAAAAAACAGTTCAAATAATTGAAAACCTTATAAACAAAAAATAATCATTGTTAAACATCTGGGAACGCAAAACAAAACAAAACAAAACAAAACAAAACAAAACAAAACAAAACAAAAGAATATGAACAAGTATTCATTAAAATAAGCGAAACAAGTTTTTCGCTTATTTTTTTTCGCATAGTATTATGCATTAATTTTGTTTGAGAAACAAATTATGCATAAGGAAATATAAAATGAAAAAAGATGCAAGAAAATAAAAAAGCCGAAAAATGGCGCAAAAAGGTCGCTAACTATTCGCAAAATGTGTCTTTTACGAATAAATTAAACCTTTCTTTTTTTCTCTCCCCGCTCCAATTTTTCGCATATATTCTTTCTTGAAGCAACCTTTTTTGCTTTGAACATAAAGTATTTTTCTTATAAAAACTTTTTAAATTTGAAGGTGAGCAGGTCTTGTGTTTTTAACAAAGTTTACTCTAAAGCACTCTGCGGTTCTCTTTTAAATAACGCATACCCTATTTTTTTAGATACCCCATGCAAACTGGCTTTTCGGTTTGTGTGTCATTAACAGTTATTCCGTTAGCGCGGCAAACTCCGTTATTATTGAACAAGCAATTCGCTTTGCAGTCGATATTAATTGTTTTTCGATTTCTGAAAGGTGCGTTTTTTTGCTCCTTTTTAAACATTTTTTTTGAATAGTCGTCCTTTTTGAGTTTCGAAACCTCCTTGTCGGAAAGATTTTTCGTGTTATCCCCAACTTTTTGGCTGTTTTCCTTGCCTTGTTTGTTGTTTGGCGTTCCCGAAAGTTCCTCTGCAAGTTTATATGACGAGCAACAAATGTTCTCCCCAATTAAGATTTCTTTTGCCATACATATGTGATTATTATTAAATTCGCACGTTGTTTTTCTGCATCTAATGTCCATTTTCGCCTGTTTCCTTTTAAATTTTATGATATATACTCTATTTTTTCCATCTCTTTTCCTATTATTCAATCCTCTTTCCCTTG
>CALHLT010000008.1:0-56075 GCA_938034555.1 uncultured Bacillota bacterium | reverse complement strand
TGACTTGTTATTTCTTTAGGTATTATAGAAAACAAACTATTTTTTCTATCTAATTTAGCAATGACTACTTTATTGTTATTTGTTTTTTTATATTCTTAATAATCTATTTCTTATATAATTAATTTAATTAAAAAATTAAATTTTTAAAGAAAAAAACGATTAATTTAATTGAAAATTAATTAAAAAACATAAAAATAAAACGCCAAATGGCGTTTTATTTAAAATTGAAATAAACTTATTTTCCAATTCTTTTATTAAATCTTTCAACACGTCCGCTTGTGTCAACAATTTTTTGTTTTCCTGTGAAGAATGGGTGGCATTTATTGCAAATGTCAATTTTCATTTCGTCGCCTTCATAGGTTGAACCTGTTTTGAAAGTGTTTCCGCAAGCGCATTTAACGGTTACTTCATGATAATTTGGGTGAATGCTTTCTTTCATTTTTTCCCTCCTGTTTTTATTCTTTGCCAACAAGTTTAAGGTCAACCCTGCCCTTGTTGTCGATTTTAATAACTTCAACTTCAACTTCGTCGCCAATGTTAACAACATCTTCAACTTTTTCAACGCGTTTTGATGAAAGTTTTGAAATGTGGATCATTCCGTCTTTTCCTGGTGCAATTTCAACGAATGCTCCAAATTGCAAAATTCTAACAACTTTTCCGCTGTAAATTTTTCCAACTTCCAAGTCTTCTGCAATGTTAAGGATAATTCTCTTTGCTTTTTCAGCCATTTCGGAATCTGGAGTTGCAATGAAAACTTTTCCTTCGTCGGTTATATCAATTTTAACACCTGTTTCTTCAATTATTTTGTTAATTGTTTTCCCGCCGGAACCAATAACATCTTTAATTGAATCTGGATTGATTGAGAATGAAATAATTTTTGGTGCATATTTTGAAAGTTCTTTTCTTGGTTCTGGAAGAACAGCAAGCATTTTATCCAAAATGTAAAGGCGGCCTTGACGTGCTTGTTCAAGCGCAGTTGTTAAAATTGCCTTGTCGATTCCTTTAATTTTGATGTCCATTTGTATTGCTGTGATTCCTCTTGTTGTTCCGGTTACTTTGAAGTCCATGTCGCCAAGGAAATCTTCAAGTCCTTGAATGTCGGAAAGGACAGCAACTTTTTTGCTTTCTTCGTCTTTAATAAGTCCCATTGCAATTCCTGCAACTGGCAACTTAATTGGAACACCTGCGTCCATAAGCGCAAGGGTTGAGCCGCATGTGCTTGCCATTGAAGAAGAGCCGTTTGATGAAAGAACTTCACTTACCAAACGAATTGCATATGGGAATTCTTCTTCTGATGGGATAACAGGTTCAAGCGCTCTTTCTGCCAAAGCACCATGTCCAATTTCACGGCGGCCTGGGCTTTTAAGAGGTTTCGCCTCACCTGTTGCATATCCTGGCATATTGTAGTGATGCATATATCTCTTGCAGTCCTCTTCATCGAGTCCTTCAAGTTTTTGCATATCGGAAATTGTTCCAAGAGTTAGAGTTGTTAAAACTTGTGTTTGACCTCTTGTGAAAACTCCTGTTCCATGAACTCTTGGCAAAACGCCAGCGTCGCACCAAATTGGACGAATTTCGGTTGTTTTTCTTCCGTCTGGACGAACTCCTTCGTTAACGATTTTCGAACGAACGGTTTCTTTTGTTATTTTATAGATAACATCGCCAATTTGTTTTGTTTGTTCTGGATAGATTTCAGCAAAGTGAGCATAAATTTGTTCGTTTGCTTCTTCTTGATTTTTTTGTCTTTTTTCGCGGTCGAATTCATCAAGCGCTTTAACAATTAAAGGTGTTGCGAATTCTCTAACCGCTGTGTTAATTTCGTCTTCAACAGTTTCATAAACGATTTTGTCGTTAACAGGTTTTCCAATTTTTGCTTTAACGTCTTTAATGAAACGAACAATTTTCTTAATTTCTTCGTGTCCAAACATAATTCCGTCAAGCATTTGTTCTTCAGTTACTTCTTTTGCACCTGCTTCAACCATTAAAATTGCTTCTTCGGTTCCGCTAAGCATAAGGTGCATAAGGCTTTTTTCTCTTTGTTCAAGGTCTGGGTTAATAACATATTTCCCATCAACAAGCCCAACACAAACCGAGCCAGTTGGCCCCATGAAAGGAATGTCGGAAATGCTTAAAGCAAAACTTGAACCAAGCATTGCAAGTGGTTCTGGCGCAATGTTAGGGTCAACAGAAAGTGCTGTTGCAACAACTGTAACATCGTTATAGAAACCTTTTGGGAAAAGAGGGCGAAGAGGACGGTCGATTAAACGGCTTGTTAAAATTGCCTTATCGCTTGCTCTTCCTTCTCTTTTCTTAAAGCCGCCTGGAATTTTCCCAACGGCATACATTTTTTCTTCAAAATCTACACTAAGAGGGAAGAAATCAATTCCTGGTCTTGGAGCAGGGCTCATGTTAACATTAACCATAACAGCAGTTTCGCCGCAACGAACCAAGCAGCTTCCGCTTGATTGTTCGCAGTATTTTCCTGTTTCAAATGTAACTTTCCTTCCGCCAATCTCAATTTCAAAGATTGTTGCGTCTTTATTTGACATAAATTTTCTCCTTAATTTTTTTATTCTCTTCCCTTTATTTTTTTTACCTATCTAATTCCTAAAGATTTTTTAAGTTCACGATAAGCATTGATGTCTTTTTCTTCCAAATATTTCAAAAGGCCTTTTCTTTGACCAACCATTTGAAGAAGACCGCGGCGAGAATGGTTGTCCTTATGGTTGTTTTTCAAGTGCTCTGTTAAGTGGTTAATTCTTTCTGTTAAAAGAGCAATTTGAACTTGTGGAGAACCAGTGTCGCTTTCAGATAAACGATATTTTTCGATTATTTCTTTTTTAACGTTCTTATCCATATTTTACCTCCTACATAAAATTCGCTTCAAACAAAGCAAGTCGTAATGTCGTAGGAAATTCGCGACAAACCTTGATTGAAGTACGATTAGGAGTATATCACACAAAAAAAAAGTTGTAAAGTGTTTTTACAACTATTTACATATAATTATACTTAAAAGCAGTTTACGGCTTAATCATGGCAAGAAACAAACAAAAATTTACCTTAACTTTTTTGCATAAATTTTTAAATTTTTTTCAACTTTTTCAACATAGTTTTTTGTTTCCAAATATGGAACAGCAGAAAGCGTTTTCCCGTTTGGGGAAATGTCTTTGTTTTCAAGCCATTTTGAAACCGTTCCTTCCCCTGCATTATAGGCGCAAAGAGCAACATTAAGATCGCCAAATTTTTCAAGCAAATATTTGATGTAGCATGTTCCAATTCGAATGTTTGTTAGCGGCGAAAAAAGTTCGTTTTCTTCAACTTCTTTTTCGAAGTTGGAATTGGTTAAACTAACCCAAGAAGCCGTTGAGGGAAGAACCTGCATAAGCCCAACTGCCCCTTTCTTTGAAACCGCGTTTTCGTTAAACGAACTTTCGGCGTTAATTATGCTTGCGATAAGTTTTTCTTCAACTCCAAATTCCCGCGCGGCAAGAGAAATTTCGTTTTCAAATTTAAGAGGATATTTTATGCTTAAATAGGCAAAAATTAATGCAAAACAAAGCATTAAAACAAAAAGGAAAACAGCCGAAAAAACAAAAAGCTTTTTTCTCATATTTTTATTTTATGAAGTTGGAAAAATTTTATAATGACATATGTTTTTAAGTTGACTTAATTATTTTGTTTGTTTATAATAACATGACTTAATTTTAAAAGGAAAATCATAATGGAAAAGAAAAAGGCAATAGCAAAAATCGCATTCATATCTCTTCTTAGCATTCTTTTGGTTGTTTTTGCAGTTATCAGTTTCATGCCAGCAGGAAGCGTTAAAGGCTTTGCGGGGTTTGCAGGAGCAATAACAAAGGGATTAGACTTTGAAGGCGGTGTTTATGCGAACTACACTTCGGCGCCAATTGGCGAAATGACCGACGAAGAATTCAAAGATGCTCTTAACGAAACTTATAAAAAAGTTAACAGTATTATTGAACAAAAGGGTTACACCGACGCAAAGGTTTTCTTAACTTCCGACAACAAAATTAGAATTGAAAGCCCTAATGTTGACGATGCAAAAGAAATTTTGAATTTAATTGGTGACGGCGAACTTAAAATTTCAACATCATCTTCTAATTCTGGCGACACTATTTTAACAGGAAAAAACATAACAGCAGCGTTTGCCATGCAAAACCCTTCAACAGGCACTTGGGGAACATATGTTGGATTGAACGAAGAGGGAATGAACGCCGTTAAAACAGCAACAAAAGGCGCTTCAAGCTCTTCCAAAAAAACTCTCTATTTCTTCCGCGGGAACGACACATCTGCTTTCACAAGTCTTTCTTTCGACAGCCCATATACAAGCGACTTCTTCTTTATAAGTTACACAAATGGCTCAATGACACAAGAACAAGCAGTTAGTCTTGCTGTTCAAATTTCAACAGGAAGTTTTAAAACAATTTTAACTGTTGACGGAACAACCAATTGGATTTCTTCAAGCACGGGTGACGAAGCGCTTTTGGGTCTTACAATTGCAAGCGCAGCAGCCGCTCTTGTTATTTTAATCATTTTCGCAATTGTATATCGCGAACTTGGGCTTATGGCAATTATTTCAATTTTAATGTTCATTGGCGGAATGCTCTTCTTCATGCAAGCAATTCCAGTTATAACACTTTCAGTTGCAAGCCTTGGCGCAGGTCTTGTTTCGCTTGTTTTAATTTCCGCTTGCCATTTCATTTTGCTTGAAAAAATCCGCGCAGAATATGCAGTTGGAAAGAAACTTAAAACCGCTGTTAAAACAGGTTACAAAAAATCTGTTAGCGTAATTTCCGAAATTTGCGGCGCAATTGCAATCATTTCAACTGTTGCATACTTCATTTTAACTGGTACGGTTAAGAGCTTTGCAATGATTATGATTGCCGGCTCGCTTTTGGCTCTTTTAATAACTCTTTTCTTCACCTATCATCTTGCAAAATCCTATGCCGCTTTAAACAGCGAAAACGGGAAAAGAGTTAACTTTTCAAGGGAGGAAAACATTGATGAAATCGAATAAATTAACTAATCTTTTCAAAAAAGATATTAATTTTCTTGCACAAGCAAAATACTATTTTGTTGCACTTGCCGCAATTTTAATTTCCGCAATTATCATTGTTTCGGTTATTGGAATGAAACTTGGGTTCGATTTCCAAGGCGGAACAATTGTTGAAATTGTTTACGGAGTTGAATTCGACAACGAAGGAAACCCATATGAAAACGGCGCTCCATACACGAAAGATTTAACAAAAGAAAAAATTGAAAAAGTTTTGGGAAATGTTGGCGGCTTTGAAATTGCAACAATTCAAGACGCAGAAAGCGAATATGGAAGCAAAGTTGTTTATAAACTTCTTTCAAACGAAAAAATTACAAACGAACAATACGATTCAATTAAAGCAAAACTTTATGAAGAATTCGACCAATATAACGCAAGCGGACTTCTCCAATCGAAATACATTTCGGTTTATGGCGTTCCAGGAAGCGCAAACAGCGCAGCAGTTTATGGTTCAATTGCTCTTGCTGTTGCAATTGTTCTCCTTGCAATTGGCGTTGCAATTCGCTACGGCTTCTCCGCAATGTTCTCGGTTCTTTTAACATCGCTTGCAAACATCGCTATGACATTTGCAACTGTTATAATTTGCCGTGTTGCTGTTGACGCTCAATTTATTGGAAGTGTTTTAACTGTTTTCGTTTTAACATTAATCGCAAATTTAATCTATCTTGACAAAGCAAAAGAAAATTTCAAAAACAAAGAACTTTCAAGAAACGATGTTGTTAACCTTTCTGTTAAACAAACTTTAGTAACAAACGCATTAATTCTTAGCGTTTCCCTTGTTGCAGTAATCTTCTTAACAGGCTTTGGAGTTTTGGCAATAAGAAGTTATGGAATTCCTGTTATTCTTGGAACACTTTATGCTTTCTTCTCTGCAATTTATGTTTTGCCTTGGCTTAACTTTGAAATTGATTTTAAAAAGAAACCAAAAATTAAAAAAAGCGGTAAATAACCGCTTTTTTTATTTTAATTTATCAAATATTTCTCTTTGATTAAAAGCTTTAAGTTGCAATTTGAACAACAGAAAGCATTATGCTTGGAGCTCCAGAAGCAGTTATTGTTCTGTTTGTTGAAAGCTTTGGAACAAGTGTTATTATGTCGTTGATTTTTAGCGAAACAACAAACATTGCGCTAACATTTGTGCTTGAGGTTAAAGGCCGTGTTGTTCCAGGAATTAAACTGGAATTCTTATACACCCCAACACAATCACCTGCCGCCGCCGAAGAACCATTATTCATTGAAAATGAAATAACATATGTTCCATTTGCGGGTATAAAAACAGATGTTTCGTTTGTTGTTATCCCATTATTTGTTAAAGTTTGACCAAAAGTTAGCGGACGAGAATTGGAAATGTCTTGATTGTTGGGATTAAACAGAGTTACATTTATATTATTAGTTGACCCTGGCGGCCCTGCAACTCCTTGCTCCCCCTTTTCGCCTTTTGACCCTTGTTCACCCTTTTCGCCAGTTCGTCCTTGCGGGATTTTGAAATCTAAAAAATGTATCCCTCCTTCATATCTGTCATCAACCTTCGCCAGTTCATTTTCCGAAACTTGCGTTGTGTTCCCCGCCATAATAATTTCGTCACCCTTGTCCCCCTTTTCGCCTTTTAGCCCTTGTTTCCCTCGCGGAATGTAAAAAGACAAGTGGTGGACATAATTTTCAAAAGTGTCTAAAACTTGCGCGTCCTCGTCTGGCTCAACTGTTTCGGTTATGTCGATTGAAATCTTTTCGCTTTTCCCAATTTCGCCAGGCAATCCGCGAGGTCCAGTGTCCCCTTTATCTCCTTGTTCGCCCTTATCTCCTTTAACTCCTTGAGGGCCGGCTTCTCCTTTTATTCCTTGATCGCCTTTTGGCCCAATTTCTCCTTTTGGAATGTGGAATTCAAAATAATGAACCCCATCTTTATAATTATCCGTAACGCTTGCAGGAACATTAGATTCAACCTGCGTTGTTTTTCCAACAATAATTTTTTCTGGCACTCCATTTTGCCCGTCGTAACCTTTTGGAATTCCAAAATCTAGGAAGGTTGTGTTTCCATCATGAAACGATTTAACCGTCGCTTGCTCGCCGGGTTGTAAAGTTGATGTTGACCTTATTATCAAATTTTCGCCGCTTGGCCCAGTTGGACCTGTTGCTCCTGTTGCACCTGTTGCTCCTGTTGCCCCTTTTGGCCCTTGTTGCCCTATTGGAGGTAAATTTATGCTTTTTGGCAAATAATTCGATTTTGAACAGGTTTTTTTGCATAAAATTTTGTTTAAAAAACTGTTTCTCATATTTTCTCCTTAACAAAAATTTTGTTTGTTCGAAATTTACTTTCTCTTTGTTGTCGTCTTAGATTAAATCAATTTGCAAAAAGTTTTTTAGTTTACTATAACTTTAAACGTGACTTCAATTTCCGCTCCAACATCAAGATTTCCAACTTCAAATCCATTTTCTGGGTTATATTCGGCTGGCGCATCGGATTTGTTAATTCTCACACTCCCTGGGACAAAAGCTGTTTCTTTTGGAATTGAATCTCGAAAGAAAAGATTGGTGTTTGCAACTTTTCCAATGTTTTTAATTACATTTTGATACATAAATTCCGTTCCAGATATAACAACAGATTGGCTTGAAGTTTTTTCGATAACAATTTTGTTGTCTGTTATATCAATAACAATTTCTAAAGTGTCTTCCGACAAATTTCTAATTTCATTAACATCATACGTTATGTTGGTTTTTAGCGAAACACTGTTAACCGTTGGTTTATCGTCGATAACAAGTATATAGGAAACAACTATTCCTGAATTTGGAACAAGTTTGTTTGGCAAAGTTATGCCCTTTACTAAATCAAAATTTGGATATGAAACGTCATCGAGAGTTACCGACCCCTCTTTAAAACTTGCCCCTTGCCCAATTGTTTCCTTTAATCTAATATTTTCAATGTCCGACAAACTTTCATTCGTTAAGATTATGCTTTGAAGAACTTCCTCTTTTGCCGCAGCATAATCTAACATAGACGACTTATCTTTCACGAAAGCAACCGTCATATTTTCTGTTTTAGATTCATTGCTTAAAGCGCTTAATGTTTTTGTTGTTTGGTCTGGTGTGGTATATTCTGCTGTTATGCTGGATTTGTTCAATATGAGTTTGTTCATTTATTTCTCCCTTAACTAAAGCATCATATGTTAAGAATGAAAAATGTGACACCGTAAAAAAAATAAGCAACATATCCAACATTGCTTATTTCTTTCATTTTATATGTTTTTTGTTCCTTATTATTTACAGCAACTGTTTGCAACTCTGTTTTGGAAACCAATTTTTCCAAGTTCGGTTTCAAGGAATTTGTCTTTCGCTTCGCCCGTAAGTTCGTTTCCTTTTTCATAAATTCCCATTGCTTTTTGAGTTATTTCAAAGCAAGTTGGATTTCCATAGAATTTTGCGTAGTTAATTGCCATTCTGCCGTTGTTGTCTTGCAAATTCAAATTTGCACCCCTTGAAATTAAAACCCTTGTTGCTTCTCTGTTGCCGCGTTTGCAGCAAAGCATTAAAGTTGAAACTCCGTTTTTATCTTGCTCGTCCATAAATTTTTTGTTATAGTTTGCGCTTTTAAGCAAAATATCCATCATAACGCCATTGCTGTTGTTTGCTGCATGCATAAGCGGATTTCTTCCCGCAAAGTCTGCCATAAAACTCGCCCCGCTTTTAACAAGATGGACAAGCGCTTCTTGGCGATGTTTGTTTTGACAAGCAACAATTGTTGGAGTTGCGCCCTCGCGGTTTCTTTGGTTAATGTTTGCCCCATAACTTTGAAGAAGTTCAATCATTGGAACATCGTTTTGCTTAACCGCATCGAAAATTGGTGTTTCTTTATATGCACCAACAAGATTTGGGTTTGCTCCATTTTCCAAAAGAATTTTTGCAATTCGAAGATTCCCAAGTTTAACAGCAAGCGAAAGCGCAGAAAGCCCATCTTTGTTAAGCGCATTCATATTGATTGCATCAATTTCTGGAAGAATTTCGCCTCTTTCGTTTTTATTATATGTTGCAAGATATTTAACAGCCTCTTCCTTTCTTGAATAAACAGCCAAAATCAACGCGTTATTTTTGTTGGAATCAACACAGTTAATGTCTGCCCCGTTTGGATAGGTTAAGGCAATTTTAATTCTACGTTTGTCGCCAAAGAAAGCATTTTCCAAAAGGTCGAAATTTCTTCTTTCGCGAGTTTTGTTTTCTTCTTTTTCAAGCCAGTCGCCTGGAACATTCGAATATTTCAAAATTGGTTTGTTAATTCCTTGGAAGTCGGTTCGAAGCGCATTCCCAAGAATTGCCCCTTGGCTAAGTTTTTTCTTTGAATTGTATTTTTTTGACATTTTTTCTCCCTTTACATTTTCATTATACCAGCGAAAAACGGTTTGTCAATATGGAATATTTATTTAATTATTGAAAAAAATATGTTATGGAAAAATTTAAAAACTTTTGTTTGTTCATAAGCAGTTTTGCTCCTCTCTATTTTTTAATTATCGTTAAGGAGCTTGTTGAAATTGCAAACGGCAATCTTTCGTTTAACGTAACGAATTCAATTATGCTTTCGCTAAACCTTTTGTTGATTGCTTTTGGGATTCTTGGAGTTTGTTTAACATATAAAGACAGATATAAAGCAATTGAGATTATAGATTCAAAAAATGTGACCTGCCAAAATTTCTTAGGCTATTTTCCTCTTTTCGTTCTTTTTGCGCTTGCATTCCAACTTGAATTTGTTAGCATGGCGGTTGTTTACGTTTTAATTCTTGTTATGATTGGCGTTGTATATCTCAAAAACAACCTGACATATATCAACCCTTTCCTTAACATAATTGGCTTTTCAACCTATCAAATAACCTTTCTTAAAGGCGAAGAAGAAAAGAAACTTTATGTTTTCTCTTTTTCAAACCTTGAAAACAGAACATATCTTTCAAACGGATTTTTTATTAAACCTCTTAAACAAAAGAAAAATAAGAAAACAAATCGCTAGGTTTAATTTTCTTTTTAAATAAAATTAACTGCCAAGTAAGTAAACAAAATAAAAAAAGCCTTAGAAACCTAAGGCTTATATTTTTGGAGCGGAAGACGAGATTCGAACTCGCGACATTTGCCTTGGCAAGGCAACGCTCTACCACTGAGCCACTCCCGCATTTCAAATTGCTTTAACAATATACCAAAACATTTCATTCTTGTCAACAAAAATTTAATTCTTTTCAAACTTTGTTCTTGAAGTTAACCTTTTAAGAAGTTAAATTCATATAAAACTTAAGATAATTCGTTGACAAAGCAAGTTTCTTTTGATAAAATAGCCTTGCAAAATTTGAATGGTACCATAGCCAAGTGGTAAGGCAAGGGTCTGCAAAACCCTCATTCCCCGGTTCAAATCCGGGTGGTACCTCCAAATGCTGGTGTGGCGGAATGGTAGACGCAAGGGACTTAAAATCCCTCGTTCGCAAGGACGTGCCGGTTCGAGTCCGGCCACCAGCACCAAAAAAACCGTTCCCTTTGAAGCGGTTTTTTTATTTTATTTAAATATATTTAAACACTAAAAATTTATATAACATTATTTAATCTTTGCAATAATATTTCTTATTCTTTTACGGAAGCAAAATAGGTTTCAAGTTCCGAAAGGAACATGCGCGAAGAGTTTGCCATAATTCTGTCTTTCATGTTAAAAACACAAATTTCACGAGGTGTAATTTCAAAATCTGTTTTAAGAATTTTTATATTTTTTGTTTTTAAGTCTTTTTCAATAAAACTTTTTGTTGAAAAGCCAATCATGTCGGTTGCATTTGAAACAAAATCCAAAATTATTCCAAAACTTTCGGTTTCAAGGCTTGGCACAATTGCAACCTTGTTTTCTTTGCAAAGTTTATCAAAAAACACGCGGTTGCTTGAAGGCAATTTTTGCAAAATCATTTGATAGTTTTTAAGTTCATTTTTGGAAACAAAATCGCTTTCAAAATTTTTGTTAACAACAAAACAATCTTCAATTGTTGTTATAACTTTTCTGTTTGCTCCTTCAATTGACTGAGCAGGCTCGGAAACAATTGCCATGTCAACATCGCCGCGTTTCAATTTTCCCATAAGTTGCGTGCTAATTCCGTCAACAATTGAAATTTTAATGTTTGGGTGTTTTTCTCGAAATTTAAAAATGAAAGGAAGCAAAAGCCCGCGCATAATCGTTGAACTTGAACCAATAACAATTTCGCCGCCCTCAATTTGGTTTTTTTCAAACAACATATTAACCCCGTGTTGAATGCTGTTTAGCGCGCGCTTGAAATCCTCATAAAGAACTTCCCCGCTGGGCGTTGGTTTCATTCCTTTTGGCAAACGAACAAAAAGTTCGCAGTTAAATGTTTCTTCAAGTTTTTTAATGCTTTGCGTTATTGCAGGCTGAGAAACAAAAAGTTTTTCGCTTGCCAAAGTTGTGCTCCCCGTTTCATAAACACTAACAAAAGTTTTTATTAAGTTTAGGTCAAAATTCATATTATCCACGCTTATACCTCATATAACAACAAGATATTTTACTTATACCATAATTTTTCATATAATACAACTACATTTTAAAAAAAGGAGAAAAATTATGGCAATTATTGTTAATTTATTGGGAACACCAGGAGCGGGAAAAAGCACGGGTTGCGCCTACATTTTTTCGAAACTTAAACTCGCAGGAATTAACGCCGAACTTATAACAGAGTTTGCAAAAGACAAAGTTTGGGAAGATAATCAAGCGGCGCTCTCAAATCAGCTTTATATTTTTGGGAAACAAAACTACAAAATTAGCAGATGTGAAAAAAAGGTTGATGTTATAATAACCGACTCACCTTTGCTTAACAGCATTCTCTACAACAAAGATAAAGTTCTTGGAGAAGAATTCAACGCGCTTGTTGCAAAAGTTTTTAAATCATATTCCAACATGACATATTTAATTAACCGAACAAAACCTTATAACCCCGCAGGAAGACTTCAAACAGAAAGTCAAGCAGACGCTCTTAAATCCTCAATTTTGTCAATTTTAACAAGATATGACATTCCATACAGAGAAAGAAATGGCGACCAGCAATCATACGACCAAATTGCAAACGATGTTATTTTAACCGTTAAACACCTTAAAGCAATTCGCGCTCAAAACAATTTTAGCACAACAAAAGAGTTTAAGCCTCAAGGGCGAATTATGAATTTTGATTGATTTCAAGAAAAAATGCAAAAAAGACGCTTGAAAAGTTTAAAAACAGCGATGAAATTACTGTTTCATATAAAATTTTAATTAAAAAATTATAATAACTTTACAAAATGCTCTTGAAATGAGAAAAATGCAATAATATAATTATTACATAACAAAAAGGAGGACAATATGATAACCTACAACTCTACATATGTTAAAAAACTTTCAAAAGATGTTAGCGAAGTTGAAAAAATTGCCTATGAAATTCCAGAATCTTTTGTTAAAGACGGAATTGTTTACACATATCAAGCAAATTCGGTTAAGTATGCCGACAGAACAAATTCAGAATTTATTTCGGTGAAAGACTATCTTCTTGAAAACTTAAAAGATAGATGTAAATTCTCCACCGAAGAAGTAAACTCATCAAACAAAACAAAATTTTACTTTTCAAGTTACGAACCATTAACGAAAGACGTTAATATTGTTAAAACAACAACCTATGAAATTCCAAACACCATTTTCAGAGATGGCAAATTCCTTTCGCTCGACCCAAGTAAATCTGGTTATACCGATCGATATAACAAATCGTTTATCGGTATTAAAGAATTCATTATTTCGTCACTTGGAAAAAATCCTTTCCAAAGCACAAGAAAGGACGCAAACGCGCATTACAGAAGATGCAAAGTTACTTATTCAAAATCAAAGGTTTTAACCTCGCAAATTAAAGAAATAAGCGAAGTTACCTATGAAATCCCAGCAGCATTTACCAAAGATGGCAAACTTTACATGTACAATAATGAATTAAGTAGCTATTATACAGATGGTTTGAACCAACCATACACCGCAAAAGAATTTATTAGAGATTCAATTCTTGAAAGCAACAAAACTTCTTTCGCAAAGCAAACATCAAATTTTAATTTGTAAAAAAGAACCCGCCATAATTTGGTGGGTTTTATTTTATCATTTTTTAAAAGTTGCTTGTGTCAAAACTTCTAGTTCTCATATGCACATTTTTGATGATAATAATATGATGTGCTTTCTGCTGGGATTTTTTCAACAACATTGTTAGTCCAGTTAAGCGGATTGAAAGATTTTTCAGACCAAACCCAAACAGAGTCGGTTCCATTTTTTGGAAGGACAAATTCTGAGGATAAAGATTGCCCGCTCATCTTAATGTATTTCAACTTTTGACAATAGCTAAAAGCTTGATTTTCCAATGTTGTAACATTTTTTGGAATTACAATTGAAGTTAAGTTTGTGTGATCAAAAGCCCAAGCCTTTATTGTTTTTAAACTTGATGGAAGAACAATTGTTTCCAAAGAAGAATAACTGAAAGCGCTCGATTCAAGAGTTAATAAACCTTCTGGAAGAACAATTTCCAAAAGTTTAGCTTTTGAAAAGGCCGATTCCTCAACAACTTCAACCCCGTTTGGAACAGTGAAAGTTGTTTCTTTTTTGCCAATTGCATATTGAATTAATTTTTTGCCGTCTTTTGAATATAAATTTCCATCCACACTTTTATAGCTTGCGTTCTCCTCTTCAACCTTAATTGTCAATAGGTTTTTGCAACCTCCAAAAGCGTAGCTTATAATTGTTTTAACGGAAGCAGGAATTGAAATTTCTGTTAAATTTTTGCAGTTTGAAAAAGCACTTGAAAATATATTTACAACTTTATTTGGAATTGTTACATTGCTTAGCGAATCGCAGCCCTTAAAAGCACCATAGCCAATTGTGAGAACTCCATTTGGAATTTCAATTTGGCTTAAAGCCGTGCAATAGGCAAACATGTTTTGATTTATTTCATCAATTGAAGATGAAAGGCTTATATGTTTTAGCGAAGTGTTGCTCATAAAAGCGCCAATTCCAATTTTCATAACGCTATCTGGAATGATTATATATTCAAAACTTGATTCTTCGAATGCATAATTCCCAATTTCAATAACTGATGTTGGCAAACCTATCCAAGTAAAATTTCCAACCTTTTTGCCATTCACATCTTTCCCATAGAATGCACTATAACCAATTTCTTTAATTCCATTTAAAATAACAACATATTGATAGGAATTAATATTTGTTAACGGCATTCTTTTGCCGGAAGATGCGTTTGGGCCTATTAATCCATAAATATCAACAATTTTTCCGCTTTTTAATTGAATTTTAGAAGGAATTGTAAGGTTTCCATCCAAATTTGTTTTCTCGTCAATTTCTGGAACTCCTGTTATCCAATATCCATCTTTAACATTCAAATCGCCGCTGTAATATTTAACAGCCCATCCGTCGTTTTCCTTTGCGACCTTTTGTCCAAGCACTTCAACTTTTGATTTTTTGCATTTTAAGCAAGTGTAAACAACCTCCCCCGAAGTTTCATATGTTGGCTGAGTTGTAACGGTTCCCTTGTCCCAAGAATGATATTCTTTATCTTTGACGCTTGTGCAATTTTCATCCAAACATTTATGCCAGTGGTAAAGATTGTCTGAAGTCCATTCTTCGCTGTAGTTATGTTTAGCTTCGTCTTTTGGCTTTTCGCTATTATTATTGTTGTTTGAGCACCCAGAAAAGGCAATTGCCGCAGCAATAGTTGCAATTATTAGCAGCAAACTAAAAACTATAACCGAATATTTTTTAAATATACTTTTCATTTGTTCTCCTCATCTCTAAAATTTGTAAGAAAATCTACTAATTTAAGTATATCATCAGAATTAAAAATTGACAAGCGAAATCTCGCCTGCCAATTATATGTTTAATCTTAAAAAAGAAGCCGATTTGGGCTTTTTTTTCTATTATATTGCGGTTTCGTCTTCGTTTTCGGTTTCAATTTCTTCGCCGTTAATTTGAATTTTGCTAACCGAAATTTCATATGCAGTTTTTGTTACTGTTTCGGTTTCGCTAAGTTTCTTTTGATAGTCGCGGCTTTGGATTCTTCCAACAATTGAAATTTGCGTTCCAACTTCGGCGTCTTTAATATATTTTGCGTTTCTTCCCCAAGCGATGCAAGGGAGATAGTCCGATTTATTATATGCGCGGTTAACGGCAACCAAAACATCGCAAATTTCGCGTTTAAACGGAGTTGTTCGATAGATTGGAGGCTTGCAAACATATCCAACAATTTCAATTATATTTGGATTCATACTTTCATCAACTTCAATTATTTCGCGAACGAAAACAGTTAAAACAAGTTTGCTTGCGCCGTCAACAAGTTTATTATAGCTTCTGAATTGCCCTTTAATTGCAACTTTATTTCCAACATCAAATTTATTGTTTGTTAACAATTTTTCGCTAACAGTTATTGGAATTAAGTCGTTATGTTCCGAAAGGCGCGGAACGCTCATTTGCATTTCATAGAATGCTTCGCCAAAAGTTTCATGGCTGAAAACTGGTTCAGTTTCAATTTTCCCAAGCAAGAACACTTTGTTGTTGTTCATCATTTCGTAGTTCATATCAATCTCCTCATTTAAGCAAGAGCTTTTTGCATTCCGTTTCTGTCAATTTCAAAGTTTTCTTTCATAACAAGTTCGCCAACACTTCCAACCGTGTAGCCTTGTTTTTGAAGGCGGTCGAGAACAAGAGGAAGCGCGTCTAAAATATGGTCGGAATTATTATGGCAAAGGATAATGCTTCCAGGGCGAACGTTATTTAAAACGCGATTGCAAATTTCTTCGCCAGAAAGACCTTTCCAATCTAATGTGTCAACGTCCCATTGAATTGAGATAAGCCCCATTTCGTCGGCAACATTTAAAAGCGTGTTGTTATATGCCCCAAATGGCGGACGAAAGAGTTTAACTTCTTTTCCAGTTATATCGGTTATGAGTTTGATTGACGCTTCAAGTTCGTTTTTAATTGCCTCGGCAGAAAGTTTTGTCATGTCGGGATGAGTGTTGGAGTGGGTTCCAATTTCAAAGCCGTTTTCGTCAATTTTCTTAACCATATCCGCATATTTATCTGTCCAAAATCCAACAAGGAAGAATGTTCCGTTTGCGCCATATTCTTTAAGCGTGTCCATAATTCCTTGAGTTTTGTCCGCTCCCCATGCGGCGTCGAAACTTATTGCAACCCGTTTTTCTTCGGTTTGAACATAGTAAACAGGAACTTTTCTGTTTGCATAGCCGAAATAAACTTGGGCGGCGCTTACGCCATCGATGCTTATCGCAAGCAAAATTGCAACAATAATAACAACCAAACAAATTGCTAATGTTTTAGATTTGACAACATAGAAATGCATTTTCTCCTCGCTTTTAACAATACCAAACCGCACTAAAATGCGGCAAGGTTTAATGTGGTGAATTAAAGCAAATAAGCAAGTTTTTTGTCGAATTTGCCTTTCGCTTACTTTAATATATTTTGAAAAATTTGGCTTTATGAATTTTTTTAAGCAATTTGTAACATTTATGAAAATCTGTGAGTAGTATGAAGTAAGGACAAAAGAAAAAAATCCTTAAAGTACAAAAGAAAAAACGATACATATGAAAATTTTTAAGGAGGTACATATCATGAATTTCTTCAACGGATTTGGCTTTGGCGGAAATGGATGCGACTGCTGCTCACTTATCATCTTGCTCTTACTCTTATCGTCTTGCGGATGCGGAAACGGCGAAGGATTTGGCGGAAACGGATGCGACTGCTTAATTTGGATTCTTCTCTTATCCTGCCTTTGCAACAATGGCAACACTTGCGGAAACAGACCATAATTTTAGCTTACATAAAAAACTTGCGTAATTCCTCCCCCGAAAAACGCATAAAAAAACCTTGCTTTCATGCAAGGTTTTTTCTTGTTAATGTTAAACTTGTTTTTCTTTCAACTCCTTCTCGAAGGAAAGTTAATTCAACAACATCGCCAACTTTATAGTTATAAACCGCGGTTCGCAAATCAAGCATGGTTTTAATTTCAAAATTGTCAAGCCCCGTTATTATGTCTTCTTTGTTAATTCCCGCTTTTGCAATTGCCCCAGAAGGGTCGAGATTAACAACATAAACTCCGGTTTTGTTAAGGGTTCGTCCATAGAAAAGCGCAATTTCGCTGTCGAGCCCAAACATTCCAAGATATGGCGTTTCATATTTTCCGTCTTCTAAAATGTGGGAAACAACAGGAAGAGCAACTTCAATTGGAATTGCAAAGCCAATTCCTTCCGCTTCCGAAACTTTTAACGTGTTAATTCCAACAACTTCGCCATGTGCGTTAATTAACGGGCCGCCGCTGTTCCCTGGGTTAATGCTTGCATCGTGTTGAAACAAGTTTTGAAGATAACTTGTTGAGCCGTCTTCATTTTCAAGTTCAACTGTTCTGTTTGTTGCAGATATTATCCCTTTTGTAACTGTGTGTTTAAATTGAAGAGTTAATGGTGTTCCAATTGCAATAACATCTTCCCCAGTTTGAACAACGCTTGAATCCCCCGCTTGCAAATATGGCATATCAACGGTTGTTTTAATAACCGCAAGGTCCATTGCAGGGTCGCGCCAAACAAGGCTTGCGCGCCCGCTTGTTTTGTTAGCATAATAAACAGTTATTGACGACGAATCCTCAACAACATGGTTGTTTGTTAAAACATATCCGCCTTCGGCAATTGCAACACCGCTTCCAACGCTTTCAATTCCGTCATAAACTGCGCTAATTCCAACAACCGCCGGAGCAACAAGCGAAACAATATCCTCGAAATTTGTTTTTTGCGAAGATGAAATTTTCCTTGGAGTCATATTTATGTTAACATCTGGCGTTCCGTTAATGCCATTATAGTTTCCAAAGCAGCCGCAAAGGCAAAATGGAACAATTAAAAAAAATAACAATAATGAAAAAAGTTTATGTTTCATATTGTTATTTTGCTTATTTTTGCGTTTTTTATTACTTATAAGTTTTACCAAATTCCAACGAGCGTTACAATTATTCCAATAATAATTACAGCAAGAAGAACAAGAAGAAGAATTGTTAGCGAGCGTTTTTGGCGATAGTCTTTATAATATCCTTTAACAATTCTTGGATCGCCATTTTCAAGTTGGTCTTTTGTTATAAGCCCATTATTGTATAGTTCAACAAAATATGTTTCAAGACCTTCGTCATATTGTTTTTTCATTAACTTCAAATTGTAGATTTTGTTATATAAGAAAAATCCCATGAAAAGAACAAATGCAACAGAAGAAACATAGGAAAATCCGTCCCAAACTTTTCTTAAAAGAGCCGAAGCAACTGCAACAACTGCCAAAATGCTTAAAACAACAATTTCCCAAACTCTAATTTTCATATTTTCTTTGTTTCCTTTAATGTTATTGTTCTGTTGAAAACCATTTTCCCGTCTGTCGAATCTTTATCTAAACAGAAATATCCATTTCTAATGAATTGGTATCTTTCTTCAAAATTAACATCAAGCCCGCTTTCAATATAGCAGTTTTCCAAAACAATTTTACTGTTTGGATTAAGTTTGTAACCTTCAACAGCATGTTCCTGCCCTTCAACATCGCTTGCGGAAGATTCATCGATAAGGTTTTCAAAAAGACGTGCTTCAATTTTATCGGCATGGGAAGGATTTATCCAATGGATTGTTCCTTTAACCTTTTTCGTGCAATCTGAACCAGATTTTGTGTCTGGCAAATACTCGCAATAAACTTTTGTAACATTTCCGTTTTCATCTTCGTCGAAGCCTGTGCAGCGAACAATGTATGCGCCTTTAAGGCGAACTTCTGCGCCAACATAAAGACGATAGAATTTTGGGTTTGGCTCTTTAATGAAATCTTCTTTTTCAATTAAAAGATGTTTTCCAAAATAGTAGGTTCTTTCGCCTTTGTTTTCTTCGCGTTGTGGATAGTCTTCAAGATAAACTTCCTCTTCTTTTCCCTCTTCATAATTTGTTATTTCAAGTTCCAAAGGATTTAAAACAGCCATAACACGGCGGGAAACTTGATTAAGAGTGTTACGAATGAAATGTTCAAGGAACGCTGGCTCTAAAAGTGCGTTGCTTTTTGTTATTCCTGCTCCAACAACAAAGTCTTTAAGACTTTCTGGGAGAACTCCGCGGCGTTTGAGCCCACGAAGGGAATATAATCTTGGGTCGTCAAATCCAGAAACAACTCCGTCTTGAACAAGTTTTTTAATAAATCTTTTCCCTAAAATTGCGCCTTTAATATAAAGGTTCGCATATTCAATTTGTCGAGGGTTGTTCCCTGTTTTGCAGTTTTCAACAACCCAATTATATAAAGGACGATGATCCTCAAATTCTGGGCCACAAATTGAATGGGAAACGCCTTCAAGCGCATCGTCGAGAGGGTGTGAGAAATCGTAGGAAGGATAGATTTTCCATGTGTCGCCAATGCGTTGGTGGTGGTTAAATTGAATTCGATATATAACAGGGTCGCGCATGTTCATGTTTGGGCTTGCCATGTCAATTTTTGCGCGCAAGCAGCGAGAACCCGCTGGGAAATCTCCGTTTTTCATTTTTTCAAAAAGTTCAAGGTTTTCTTCAACGCTTCTGTTTCGATATGGACTTTCAACTCCTGGCTCTGTTAAAGTTCCGCGTGTTTTTGAAAGTTCTTCTGGCGAAAGATCGCAAACATATGCTTTTCCATCTTTAATAAGTTGAACAGCATATTCATAGTTCTTTTGGAAATAGTCGGTTGCGTAGTGAATTTCATTCCAGTGGTATCCAAGCCATTTAACATCTTCTTGAATTGCATCAACAAATTCCTGACTTTCTTTTGTTGGGTTTGTGTCGTCATATCTAAGGTTGCAAACGCCGCCATATTTTTGAGCAATTCCATAGTTAAGAACAATGTTTCGAACATGTCCAATATGTAAGTAGCCGCTTGGTTCTGGTGGGTGACGAGTTTGAATTGCTTTAACTCTGCCGTCGGCAATGTCCTTGTTAATAATTTCTTCAATGAAGTTTGTTGCTTCAACTTTTTCCATTTTTTTGCCTCTCTTTTAAATGCTTAAATAAAAAATATCATTAAATAAGATTAATGTCAATAAAAATGCCTTGCGCGATTTAAAATGCTATGAAATTTAATGATTTTGGGTTATAATAACATTATGGAACAATTGCTTATTATCGACGGAAACAGCATTATCAATCGCTCTTTCTACGCTCTCCCACTTTTAACAAACAGCAAGGGAGAATTTTCAAACGCAGTTTATGGTTTTGCAAACACCCTAACCAAGGCAATTTTGGATTTAAAACCAAAATATATTGCCGTTGCTTTCGATTTTGGAAAGAAAACATTTCGAAATGAAATCTATTCGGACTATAAAGCAACGCGAAAAGGAATGCCTTCGGAACTTGCATGCCAAATGCCAATTTTAAAAAATCTTCTTTCGTCAATGGGAATTTCCTATTTTGAAATGCGAAACATAGAAGCCGACGACATTATTGGAACAATCGCAAAAACACCAGGGGTTAAAAAAGTTCTTCTTTCGGGCGACAGAGATTTGTTCCAACTCCTCGACAACTCAACAATCATGTGGTTTCCTAAAAAAGGTGTTTCGGAAATTGACATAATAACTTCAAAAAATTTGGAAGAAAAATTTGGATGCAAACCAGAAGAAGTTGTTGAGTTTAAATCAATTCGTGGCGACACTTCCGACAACATTCCAGGGGTTGTTGGAATTGGCGAAAAAGGTGCTTTCGACTTAATTAAAAAATATGGAACACTTGAAAAAGTTTACGAAAATTTGGACGATTTTTCGCCAAAAATGCGCGAAAAACTTGAAAAAAGCAAAGATTTAGCATTTATTTCCAAACAACTTGCAACAATAAACCGAAATGTTCCCCTTGATTTTAAACTTGAAAATTTAACCTACACTTTCCCATATTCGAAAGAAACATATAGTTTTTTTGAAGACTATGAATTTAAAAGTTTGCTTAAAAGAAAAGACATTTTTTCAAATGAAATTGAACTTCCAAAATCTCATGAAAACACTTTTGAAATTGTTAAAGTTGAAAGCGAACAAACCCTAGATAAACTTATTTCCTACATTAAGGAGGAAGGAAGAATTGCGTTCGATTTTCAAGGTGAGCCAAAAATTTCTTGTTCCCCCAATGTTTTATATTCTTTCTCGCAAGAAATTTCAATGTTTTCCTCTTCAATTTCTTTCGAGAGAGCGCTTGAAAAACTTAAACCAATTTTTGAAAACAAAAACATTGAAAAAATTTGTTACGATTTTAAAAAACATTTGCACATTTTAAGCGCATATAACATTTCCCCATGCGGAGATGTTTTCGACCTTTCAATTGCAAAATATTTAACTTCAAACAAGGCAAAAGTTGAAACTGAACCTCCTTTCTATTTCTTTCTTGAAAAAGAACTTAAAGAGGAACTTGAAAATCTTTCTTTAATGGATTTATACTCCAAAATTGAACTTCCTTTAACATCTGTTCTTTTCTCAATGGAACAAGACGGGCTTAAAGTTGACGAAAACGAACTTTTGCTTTTGAAAACATCGCTTGAAAGCGAACTTGAAAAAATAACTGAAAAAGTTGTTGAACTTGCGGGCGAAAGTTTTAACATCAATTCCCCAAAACAACTTGGAAACATTTTGTTTAACAAGCTTGGACTTTTGGCGAAAAACAACAAGAAAAATTCAACAAGTGTTGAAATTCTTCAAGAAATTTCACTTCAACATCCAATTGTTCCAGAAATTTTGAAATATCGCAAAATTCAAAAACTTCTTTCAACTTATGTTGAAGCGTTCTATCAAATTGCTAAAAAAGAAGGCGGATATATTCGAACAATTTTCAATCAAACTTTAACCGCAACTGGAAGACTTTCATCAAGCGAACCAAACCTTCAAAATCTTCCAATTCGCGACGAGGAAGGAAAGAAACTTCGAAAAGTTTTCGTTTCACGCTTCGAGGGCGGCGAAGTTGTTTCTGCCGACTATAATCAAATTGAACTTCGTTTAATGGCGCATTACAGCCAAGATGTAACAATGATTGCGTCATACAAACGAAATGAAGACATCCACGCAAGAACAGCATCGGAAATTTTTGAAATTCCTCTTTCAGCGGTTTCGGCAAATCAGCGCCGTCTTGCAAAGAGCGTTAACTTTGGGATTATTTATGGAATAAGCGAATATGGGCTTTCCCAAAACCTTGGAATTTCGGTTAAAAAAGCAGCGGAATATATGAAAAAATATTTCGAAAGATTCCCTCGCGTTAAAGAATATATGAACGAAAGCATTGAACTTGCAAAATCGCAAGGATTTGCAAAAACGCTTTTTGGAAGAATTCGTCCAATTCCAGAACTTTCCGCAGATAATTCTGCTGTTCGAAAATTTGGCGAACGCGTTGCAATTAATATGCCGCTTCAAGGAACAGCCTCCGACATAATTAAACTTGCAATGATTAATGTTTCAAGCCGAATTAAAAAAGAAAAATTAAAATCGAAACTTGTTTTGCAAATTCACGACGAACTTATTGTCGACAGTCCAAGCGAGGAAGTTAAAACTATTAAGAAAATTCTTAAAGAAGAAATGGAAAATGTTGTTTCTCTTTCAATTCCTCTTCCTGTTGAAGTTTCAAGCGGCAAAAACTTGTATGAATGCAAATAAGAAAAAGCAGCAAACCATTGCTTCTTTTTTATTTTCTACAGTGTTTATTTTCCTGGTCTTCGCAAAGTTTTTTTGAAATTATTGTTTGCATTGTTGCCGAAATTTGAGTTAAAACGCTTTTAATTAAATTAAGTTGGGAAATTGTTTTTCCCCTTGAAAGTTCAAGAGCAATTTGCGTTGAAATTAAAGCAAGTTTTTCTGGCGAACAATTTTCCATAGTTTTATTTATGAACTTACGCTTCTTCTTCGTCACAATTTTTGCATATTATTAATAATAAATTTAGGTAAAAATGTTAAAATTTTTAAAAAATCCTATTGATTTTATATTACAAATATGCTATTATATCGTGAAAATTGGAGGTAAAAAATATGTCTTTTAAACATAACTTCACTCAAAACGATTGGGATAACTTAACCCAAACAACAAAGGACGACATTAACTTCGCCCTAAGCCAAGAACTTGACAGCATTGGAAACTTCGTTTTTAACAAAAGTGAAAAATCTGTTAATGCTTTAATTCAAATGGCTCAAAGTTTAACAAACCCAAAAACAATTGGAGCAATCCAAACAAAACAAGAATGGGCAACAACCGCAAGAAACGGAAAAGTTATGGAAAGCATCAAACCATATTCAAACGCTGGCTATTCAAGTCTTGCCGTAACACTTCCTATGTGGGACGCATCGAAACTTCTTGTTCCTGTTAAGAGAAATTATTCCGAACAAAACTGCTCTTTGCCACTTTCCGCTTCAAGATACAAAAAATTTGTTGAAAAAGTTCAACCAACATTTGGTCTTAAAGTTGTTGAAAATTCAAGCTACTCTTCTTCAACAACTTATGGAATTGAAAAAGTTAAGGAAAGCGCTTTCAAAAAAGCAGATGCAATTGTTTTAAATTGCAATAACGCAGTAACAACCGACTACGACCGCTTTGCAATGATTTTTAATTGCCTTGCAAAACAAGCAGTTGAAAACGAAGTTAAATCTTTCGACAATGCTTCCTTCATTGCTCTTAACGATAAAGACAAAGAAAGTTTCAAAATTGCAACAGAAAAACTTGCAACTCTTGGTCTTGCACGTGCAACAATTCTTGACGACAATTCTTCTGCCCCTGCAAAAACGTTTGACGATGCTTTGAAATTCGATTTTTTCCACACATTAACACTTTTGGACGGAAAGAGAAACGATGTTGTTAAATCAATTTCAGCGCTCACAGAAACTGTTGTTGAATCAATTTGCAATAAACTTGGCTACACAAAAGAAGCTATTGTTGCCAACCTTAAAAACCTTGGATATAAATATGCTCAAGAGCCAAAATCAGTTTTCGAAGCAATTTTCATGGCAGGAAACCTTGAAGCAATTGCAACCGAAGTTCAAGAAAACGAAACAACAAACATTGCAAAACAAAAAGCGCTTGATTGCGTTGCAAAAGCAGCAAAATCCGCTTCCCCATCTCTCACAAAGAAAATTATTGCTTATAAAGGAACATTGGACGCAGCAATAATTGATAAAAAAGATTACGACAAATTCTTTGAATCCGATTCCCAAGACGTCATCACATTTGTTTTAGGCGAAAAACTTGAAAAAGCAAAACAAACAGGAAGAGGACAAAAGAAATTCCAAACAGCAGTTGAAAAATCGCCAGAAATCGCACAAGAATTTTCGGTTAGAGTTAAAGCAATGTTAAGAAAAACAGACGAACTTGCAAAATCAAAATCTGAAAAAGGCGAACTTGAAACAACAAGCGTTCCAAAACTTTTCAAAGAAGCAAACAACGAAGAAAACTCAAACAAAACTCCTCGCGCAATTGCAAGAGAAACATTTAAAGAAACAGTTAACGATGTTGTTAAAAAAGCAAACGACAAGAAAAAAGCCGAAAGAAAAACTAGAAAACAAACTGCTCAAAGCGAAGAAATGGGAAACTAATTGTTTTGAATTAAATTAAATAAAGAAAACATACTAATTTTATGAGAAAATTCATAATTTTAGTATGTTTTTTTAGTGTTGTTGGTCTTGCTTTTGCGCTTCCAATAACTCTTTCATCTTCCTCCCCTTCTCCAAACCTAACAGTTTCGGCAAATAAAGTTGACTATGACGGAACCGTTGAGCACCTTTTCACCCACTGCCTTCTTGCCTACCCTTCTCTTGCTCTTTCCCCTGAAAATCCACTTAAAGAAACATATAATAACGATTGTTTAACCCCAAGCGAATTTAAAGAAATTTTAAATCAACTTTATGAAAACAACTATGCTTTAATTAACATTAACAAGATTTTTGAAGAGAAAAACGGAAAGGTTGTTAAAAGCAAGCTGAAAATTCCAGAAGGCAAAAAGCCTTTTGTTTTAAGTTTCGACGATGCTGTTTACGACGAGAAGAAAGCAAAGCATGGCATGGTTGATAAAATTATTGTTGGAAACGACGGCGAACTTGCCTCTCAAACCGAAATAACTTGGGGGCTTACGCCAACAACCGACATTTCAAAAGAAAACGAATTTATCCCAATTTTGGAACACTTTGTTAAAGAACATCCCGATTTTTCAATTGACGGCGCAAAAGGAACAATTTGTTTAACAGGTTTCGACGGAATTTTGGGCTATCGAACAAGCGACATTAACACAACAAATCGCCAGCAAGAAATTAACAGTGCAAAAATTGTTGTTGAAAAACTTAAAGAAAATGGCTGGAATTTTGCGTGCCATTCCTTTGGACACTACCATATGAAAAGCATTTCGCTTGAAAAATTTAAGGAAGAAATTTTGCAGTGGAAAGAGCAAGTTGAACCCATAATTGGCAAAACACAAATTTATGTCTATCCATATGGCGAATGGGAACTTGAAAACGAAGACGGAACAATTTCGGAAAAACACAAGTTGCTTCTTGAAAACGGATTCAAACTTTTTTGCGGCGTTGGAATCAATCCATTTTTTTCAAATCTTCCCTATAACTCTTCGTTCAAAACACTTTTTATGGACAGAACTCCACTTGATGGGTTCACTCTTAAAAATCGAGAAAAAGAACTTTCGCGTTTATTTAATGCAAGCGAAGTTTATGATTTAAAAAATCGAAAAAAATAAATTAAATATTAAAAAACAGCATTTTTTGCTGTTTTTTAATGATTTTTTATTGTTTTTTTATTATTTTATTTAATTTAATTATTTTATTACTTTTTTAATTTAATTTTTTCGTTATTTTACGAATTAAAAATTTATTTAATTAAAATTAGTCCGTCATAATAAATTCAACTTCTTTAATTCGAATTGTGTCGCCGTCTTTTGCGCCAGCCTCATGAAGTTTATCCAAAATTCCGTCTTGTTTAAGACGGCGTTGGAAATAGGCAAAAGATTCCATATCGTCAAGGATAACCCCACGAACCATGTTATCGATAAGCCCGCCAGAAACACGGAAAGCGCCGTCTTCTTCTTGTGTTATTTGAAGAGATGTTTTATCGCGCGCATCAAGTTCAAATTCCTCAACTTCAACTGGTTTTGATTTTGGAATTTTTTCAAGTTTTTCCCAAATTTTATTTTTTAAAATATCAAGATTTTTTCTTGTTATTGAAGAAATTGGAACAATATCATAATTATTTTTTAATTTTTTAATATTTTTTTCGAATTCTTTAATTTTTTCATTTAATTCTTCTTCGCTTAATAAATCAATTTTTGTTAAAACAATAATTTGAGGAAGCGAGGCAAGAATTTTACTGTAATTTTCAAGTTCTTTATTAATTTTAATAAAATCCTCATAAGGGTCGCGTCCTTCAAAGCCAGAGATGTCAACCATATGAACAATAAGACGAACGCGCTCGATATGTTTAAGGAATTCATGCCCAAGGCCAACGCCTTCGCTTGCGCCTTCAATAAGCCCAGGGATGTCGGCAATAACAAAGTTGTTTCCATAATAATCGACAACGCCAAGGTTTGGAGTTAAAGTTGTGAAATGATAGTTTGCAATTTTTGGGCGTGCGTTTGTTATTGTTGAAAGAAGAGTGCTTTTCCCAACATTTGGATAGCCAACAAGTCCAACATCGGCAATTGTTTTAAGTTCCAAAACAACTTCAAACATTTTTGTTCGTTCGCCAGTTTGAGCAAAATGTGGGGCTTGGCGAGTTGGAGTTGCATAGAAATTGTTCCCTCTTCCGCCGCCGCCACCGCGCAAAATTTTAACTGGTTTATTTTCTTCAACAAGGTCTGCCAAAACTTTTCCTGTTTGGGCATCTTTAATTATTGTTCCGCAAGGAACTTCAATTTCAATGTCTTGCCCGTCTTTCCCAGAGCAAAGTTGTTTCCCTCCTCTTTCGCCGTCGCCTGCTTTAAATTTAGTTTTAAATTTAAAAGAATAGAGAGTTGAAAGGTTCGACTTTGCAACAAAATAGACATCGCCGCCTTTGCCGCCGTTTCCGCCGTCTGGACCGCCGTTCATTGTTAATTTTGTTCTATGGAAAGAAACAGCGCCGTCGCCGCCGTTACCTGCTTGAATTTTAATTTTTGCAACATCTAAAAACATATTTTCTCCTGCCTACTTTTTTAAGTTGTTATAGTATAAACAATTTTCTTTTAATTTGCAATCGTTACATTGCGGATTTCTTGCTTTGCAATAATATCTTCCAAACAAAACCATTAAATGGTGGGTTTCGCTCCACATGTTTTTGCAAAACACTTTTTTAAGTTGCTCCTCAACCTTTTCGGGAGTTTTTTCGTTTGCAAGCCCAAGGCGTTTTGCAACTCGAAAAACATGAGTGTCAACGGCAAAGGCATCTCCCCCAAATCCAACAGAAGTTAAAACATTTGCTGTTTTTTGCCCAACCCCGGGAAGAGAAAGAAGCGCAGAAAATTCTTTTGGAACTTCACCATTAAATTTTTCAACAAGAATTTTACTTGTTGCAATAATATTTTTTGCTTTATTATTAAAAAATCCGCATGGTTTAACAATTGTAAGAACATCATCAAGTTTTGCGTTTGCAAGGTCGAACGCGGTTGGATATTTTTCAAACAAAATTTTTGTTACTTCGTTAACACGCTTGTCTGTGCACTGCGCAGAAAGAATGACGCTTATCAAAAGTTGAAAATTTGAATTAAATTCAAGTTCGCAAGCAGCGTTTGGAAATTTTTCTTTAAGGCAGTCATAAATGAATTTGCTTTTTTGTTCCATAAAAATATTGTATCACATTTTCCTTTACTTTAAAATTTTTTTATGGTAAACTTAAAAACAATAACGGAGGTTTGATATGACAATTGATAAGGTTAAAGAACTTTTGGCAGCTCAACTCAACATTTCAAAAGACAAAATTCAAGACGATTCCAAACTTGTTGAAGACCTTGGAGCCGATTCATTGGACATGGTTGAAATGCTTATGACTCTTGAAGACGAATTTGGTGTTTCAATTTCAGATGAAGACGCCTTGAATCTTAAAACTGTTGCCGACATTGTTTCATACATTGAAAAATAAATTACAAAAACTATAAAAAATCCACTTATTGTTTAGTGGATTTTTTTTGTGCCTCATAAATTTCTCTTGCCGATTTTGAAAGTTCCTTAAAGAGTTTTTCGTCAAGTTTAACAAATTTGTTTTCGCATTGCATTTCCAAAATTGCGTTAAGCGCCTTCATTCCAAGCGATGTTATTGAAGGAACCGACGAAATTATTTTTGGAACGCGAAACGCAAAAATAAATTCTGGGCTTGCCTTATATGAATAATACAACTCCTCGCCTTTTGATGTTAAAACCTTTATAAATTTAACATCAAGGCTTTGCGAATTTTCGGTTATGTTTGAAAAGCAAACACCACGTTTTAAATTTCCTTCCGATTCTTCAAAAAATTCAAGTTGCTTTTCAAGAGGATGGCTTCTTTGTTTTGCACGGCGAACAAAGTTTCCGCTCTCGTCGAAAATATATTCGCAGAAATAGTAGTTCGCAGAATCGTCAAAAGTTTTTTCAATTTTCAAGTATTGTTTTGAAACAACAAATTGCAACTCAATCGACCCGTCATAACTTTTCGCGATGTATTTTGTTGCATCTTCCCCTTCGCGTTTAACCTTCTTTTCTTGCCCGTTTTTGTTAAAGTTATTAATTTCCTTTGGAGAATTGAACCCGCAAGGTTTAATTAAAATTTGCTCCGTTGAAACAGGAGCATTTCCGCCATAAATTGACAAAAACAAAATTACATCGGTTAAGTCGGTTGCCAAAATTGGAACCTGTTTTCCAAGTTTATTTGAAATTGATTCAATTTTTTCAATTAGTTTTTCTTTTTGAATTTGCATCATTTTTATTATGGGAAAATTTAAAAAATTTGTCAAATGTTTGATTAAACATTAAAATTATGATATATATTAAATAAGTGATGTTATACTATTTGCAATGCAAACAAAACAAGTCGTTTAGCGCAAAATAGTTTAAGTTACAGCATCACGAATTGGATTGTCATCAGTTTTGCGTGTGAGAGGGCTCCTAAACAAAACTCCGATAATATAATAATTAATTAAGTAAATGGGAAAAGATAATAAGATGCGCAAAAATAAAGAAGAACACAAACAAGAAATTGAAAGATTTTCGCCAAACATCAACTTTGGTCTTTCAAAAGAACAAGTTGAACTTAGAAAAAGCGAAAAGCTTGTTAATAACACAAAGCAAAAAACTTCAAAGTCATATTTGAAAATTTTTTTAGATAATATTTTCACATTTTTTAACATGCTTTGGCTTGCAATTTTCATTGCGCTTATTGTTGTTAAATCGTATGAAAATCTTTTGTTTATTGTTGTTATTTTCTTAAACACTTTAATTGCGATCATTCAAGAAATTCGAAGCAAACATGTTGTTGAAAAACTTTCGCTTATAACTGCCCCAAAAGTTAAGGTTATTCGCGAAGGCGAAGAAATTGAAATTCATTCAAACGAAATTGTTCTTGACGACATCATGGTTTTAAGTTCTGGAAATCAAGTTCCAGCCGACTGTGTTATTTTGGACGGAACTGTTGAAGTTAACGAAAGTTTGCTTACGGGCGAAAGCAAGTCCATTAAAAAAATTGAAAAAAACAACCTTCTTGCCGGAAGTTTTTTAACAAGCGGGAAATGCTATGCAAAAGCCGATAAAATTGGGAACGAAAGTTATGTTCAATCGCTTGCAAAAGCCGCAAAAAACTTTAAGCAACCAAACTCAAATCTTTTCCGCGATCTTAACAGAATCATTAAAGGGATTGGCCTTTTCATCCTTCCAATTGGCGCGCTTGTTTTTTGCAACAACTATATTTGGGCAAAAACCGCAACAGGCGAAGCAGCATCGTCGGTTGGAAACCTTGCCGAATCTGTTAGCAGCACTTGCGGAAGCCTTGTTGGAATGATTCCAGCGGGAATGTTCCTTCTTATTTCCGTTGCCCTAACAGTTGGCGTAATTCGTTTAAGCGAAAAGAAAACGCTTGTTCAAAACATCTATTCAATTGAAATGCTTGCGCGTTCAAATGTTCTTTGTCTTGATAAAACAGGAACGATAACCGACGGAACAATGAGCGTTAAACAAGTTAAGTTCTATGGCGAAACAAAGCAAAATTTAATCGAAAAAGCGCTCGCAAATTCTCTTTCAATTCAACCAACACAAAATTCAACTTCAAGAGCACTCATAGATTATTTCGGCTCTAAAACAAATATGCCTGTTAAATTTAACATTCCTTTTTCTTCTGAAAGGAAATACACCGCAACAACATTTAAAAGCGGCGAAACAATTGTTTTTGGCGCGCTTGACTACATTAAAGCAAATGCATCGAAAGAAGTTTTGAAAGACATCAAAGACTCAACATCTGCGGGGCTAAGAACTCTTGTTGTTGCATATTCAAAAAGCGAAATTAAAGGCGAAACTTTGCCAGCCGATTTGGAAGTTGTTGCAACTGTTTTAATTGAGGACACAATTCGTAAAGACGCCCCACAAACAATTAAGTGGTTTAAAGATAACGGCGTTGAAATTAAAATCATTTCTGGCGACGATCCTCAAACTGTAAGCCACATTGCAGCGCGAGTTGGCGTTGAAAATGCAGATAAATTTGTTAACCTTGAAGGAATAAGCATTGAAGAGGTTAAAAAACTTGCAAAAAAATTCACCGTTTTTGGAAGAGTTTCCCCAGAACAAAAACACGCCATAATCCAATCTCTTAAAGAAACAAAAGTTGTTGCAATGACAGGCGACGGTGTTAACGACACGCTTGCCTTAAAAGAAGCAGATTGCTCAATTGCAATGGCCGACGGAAGCGAAGTTGCAAGAAACATCTCTAACCTTGTTTTGCTTAACTCAAACTTCTCCTCTCTCCCATCCGTTGTTGAAGAAGGAAGAAAAGTTATTAACAACGTTCAAAAATCGTCAACACTTTTCTTCATGAAAACAGTTCTTGCAATTTTGCTTTCTGTTTTCTGTGTTGCAATTCAAATTCGCTATCCTTTCTATCCAAAAAACATGTTCCTTCTTGAACTTTTTGTTATTGGAATTCCAAGTTTCTTGCTTGCGCTTCAACCAAACAAAAACCTTATTCAAGGCGGATTTATTGGCTACGTTTTAAAGCACGGAATTCCATATGGGTTTATGATGTTTGTTGGCGTTATGAGCGTAACGCTTATGTGGAAATTCAACCTTATAACCCCAAGCGAAAATCAAACATTAACAACCCTAATTTTAACAATTTCGGGCTTCCTTAACCTTTGCGCGCTTTGCTATCCATACACACTATATAAGTCGCTTGTCATCGCCCTTTCGGCTGTTTGCTTAGGTGTTGCCGGCGGGCTTTTGCCAGAGTTTTTTGGGATTGATGATGTAACAACAAACGTTTGGAAACTTGCGCTGATAATTTCTTTCTTAATTTGTATAATTCACATAATAACACTTAATGTTAAAAGTTATTTAAAAAGGAAAAATAATTGAAAGTTTTAAAACTGAAACTTAATAACTATCGAAACTACTCTTCAATTGAGGTTTCTTTTTCGCCGGGAACAAACATAATTCTTGGGAAAAATGCCCAGGGAAAAACTAACCTTCTTGAAGCAATTTTCACATGCGCAATTGGAAAAAGTATGAGAGCCGTTCGAGATAACGAAGTTATTAAATGGGGCGAGGAAAACGCGAAAATTGAACTTGAAGTTGAAAAACGCTTTGGAAAATCTAAAATTGAAATATATTTCTTTAAAGCAGGGAAAAAAGCAATTAAAATCAATTCAATGCCAATTAAACGAATTGGCGAACTGCTTGGCGAACTTCGATGTGTTTTCTTCGCGCCAGACGAACTTAAACTTATTAAAGAAAGTCCAGAAGATCGCAGAAGATTTATGGACATATCTCTTTCGCAAATTTCAAAAACATACTTTAACTTACTTAATAAATATGAAAAAGTTATTTCATCAAGAAACAAACTTTTGAAAGATTTTAAAGATAAAAACAACTTCAAAAAAACTTCAAAAATCAACTTGGACAACTTTGAAGATTTCAAGCGTATGATTGGAGTTTATAACACGCAACTTGCCGAATGCGCTTCGAAAATAACAATTTCAAGGAATAATTTAATAATAAGCCTTGCCCCTTTTGCAAAAAAAGCGCATAACTTTTTAACTAACAACCTTGAAGACCTTCAAGTTGAATATCAAGGAACATTACAACTTGGAAACGAAATAATTTCAAACAATGATAAATTTGATGAAATTAAGCAAAAATTTATTTCGTTATATGAAAAAAGCCTTGAGAAAGACCTTTCCCTTGGCTACACAACAATTGGCCCACACCGCGACGATATTAAGGTTCTTGTTAACGAAACAGATGTTAAATCGTTTGGCTCGCAGGGTCAACAACGAACCGCTGCCCTTTCGCTTAAACTTGCGGAAATTGAAATCATTAAATCTCAAACGGGCGAAATGCCAATTTTAATTCTGGACGATGTTTTAAGTGAGCTCGACAAATCACGCCGCGAAAAACTCTTAAAGTTTTGCAGTTTAACCCAAACCTTCATAAGCTCAACCGACAAGCCAGAACGAATTCCAAACGCAACCGTTATTAAAATTGAAAACGCAAAACGAATTTAGCCAAAGAAACTTGTTCTTCGGTTTCCGCAACTGTCATACGAGGTGCAGCAACTGTTGCAACTTCCAGATGTTGAGAGAAGAATTAAGAGCAAAAGAAGCAAAATGTTTGAATTAGTTGCAAGATCGGTGTCGGTTGCCGCTGCAATAATTCCAATTAACATAACAAGCAAAATTTCGTTTGAAAAGTTCATTTTTTAACCTCACTTCCAATTTTTGTTAAAATATGTCAAAAACCTCCAAAAAATAACTTGGCGGTTTTTCTTTTGCATTTTAAAATATCGATAATATATATGCAAAAAATTATTTATTTGTTAAGGAGAGAAAAAAATGGAAAGAAAATTTTTGCTTCTGTCGGAGAGGAGCAAAAAAGAAGTTCTAAACTATATGCCAAACGAAAGTTCAATAAGTAAACTTGCTTTGTTTTTCCAAAACTTTTCCGACGGAACAAGGCTTAAAATAATTTCTTGTTTAGCAATGTGCGATATGTGTGTTAACGACATTTCAACAATTCTTGATGTTAACCAAACAACAATAAGCCACCAACTTAAATACCTAAAATCTCAAAATATTGTTTCTTGCAGGCGCGATGGAAAAATCATTCTATATTCTCTAACAAGCAGCAAGGTTAACGACCTTATGCTCTCCGCCGTCAATGTTGTGTAGATCCTATTGAGGCATTTTTTAGAAAGTTTAAGGTTCAATAATAAAAAAACCACGGGCAAATTCCGTGGTTCTTTTTTTCTTTATTTTATTATTTGAATGGGTTAAGTTTATAACGACCAATGCATGCGCAAATCATATCGTATAAATTCCAAAGAGCGCCAATTCCAACGCAAGTTAATAAAAATTTAACAAGCATAATTTTCCATGTCCCGCCCATATAAAGTTTGTCCAAGCCAAACCAACCAAAGAAGAAACAAATTAAAAAAAGAAGAAGTCTTGCCCCTGCGCTTCCTTGTTTGCTGCTTTTTGCTTTTTTTGTTGTTTTTGCCATACTTCCCTCCTATTTTTTTATTTTACCACAGAATACTTTTAAATTCAAAATAAAAATATATTTTCTTTTTTAAATTTGAAAATTTGTGATGTGCTTTAGAATGGCAACTCCCCCAACAAAAAACTTTTAAGAAAACAAAAAATTTGTTAAAAATTGTTGACAAACTATATTTAATTTGATAATATAACAAAGCATCGTTTGGGGGTATAGCTCAGCTGGCTAGAGCACCTGCCCTGCAAGCAGGGGGTCATCGGTTCGAATCCGATTATCTCCACCAACGATGGAATGTAGCTCAGTCGGTTAGAGCACCACCCTGATAAGGTGGGGGTCGGTGGTTCGAGTCCACTCATTCCAACCAAGAGCAAGTGTTTGGCGGAAGCCAAGCACTTTTTCTTTTTATAAAACCGAGCGTCAAAAATTTATTTTTGTAAGCGAGATTTTGTGAAAAGAAAAATAGTTTGCAACGCAAACTTGCTCTTGACTGAAATATTTCGCGAGAACCACAATCTCTAAAAGGCCACTAATAAAAAACACCTTTTCGGAATACCCCAAAAGGTGTTTTTAAATTTATATTATTTATGTTAATTAAAAGATTTAATATCGTTTTTAATATCGCTTAATGAGCCTGCTTTATAGCCATCGAAACTTGGGAATGGAATGTTTCCATCTCTATCTCCCCAGTATTCGGAAAGGGTTATGCTCATTCTGCCTTTCATTGAAATTGAACTTCCTGCTGCGCCAGAACCTGCTGTTGTTGAATAGTTGCCTTCAACTCTAACTTCTTTAAGCATATAGCCATTGTACTCACGAAATTGTGCGTCTACGTTGACATATACAACAACATTTGTCATTGAACCATATGTGATGTTATCGTTAAACTCAACTTTAAATCCAATGTTGTTTCCTCTTACGCAAATTTGGAAATTTGCAGATTCAAGATTGTTTTTAACGAAATCAATTATTGCTGTGTCGTCGCAAAGTTTGTCTAATTTCCCAACGCTTTCTAATGCAGCATCTGCATTGATTCCTTCAATCATTAATTTTTGTTCATTAATTTGAACGTTTGTGTAGTTGGATTCAATTGTTGTTGGCAAAGTATGTACATAAAGATTGTTGTCTTTAACATACGATTCCGCCGTCATCTTGCCTTTCATTCCAACAATGTCGTAGTCCACAACAGTTTTTAATCCCAGTTGATTTCCATCAACTGAATCCAATCTAATGATTGCGTTTGTTAAAGAATTCATTGAATACTTTGTTTGATATCCTTCTGGTCCAACCATTCCTTCTGCGTTTGATTCAACGGTAAGACGATAGCCACCAGCCATTGAACTAACTCTTGTGAAACCTTCCTTGCCCGTTGTTTTTTCAACAAACTCCTCCGCTGATGACGATGTATATCTTTGGTTTGTGTTACATGTTGCCTTTTGTTCAAGTTCTCCGCCGCAGCCAGTGAGTGCAAACATAACTGGAATTAAGAACACCACTGAAAAAAGCAAAGCTAAGATACTTTTTGACTTTTTAGTTTTCATTTTTACCTCCTTAACTAATTTGTCATAAGTATGATAGCACAATTAGATTTAATACACAACAAATTAAACAAAAAATTTGTTTAAAAAATATGTTTTTAAAAAAATGTTGACGTTTATACATAAATTTATTAAACATTTTTAACAAATTCTGGTTGCTCTTTATATACTGCTTGTAAGGGAGAAGTTTACCATGAGAAAAAACAGATGCTGCGGAACTTTAAATCCGCTTAACAGCCAAAGCAGCAATCCAAATTCAATTATCTCCGTGGTTGGTTCAATTGGAGCAACAGGGCCAACTGGAGCAACAGGTCCTGCTGGCGCAACCGGCCCAACAGGCCCAACAGGTCCCGCAGGGGCAACTGGCCCAACCGGAGCGGATGCATCGCTTAAAATGCGCCACGCCTATCTTGTGACTTACGACACAAACCCAACCGACGAAGGAATTCGAGTTGAAAGCAAGGAGCGCTTGCCTATCACAAGAATTGAAATGGATCCAAACAACTATTTAACGCTTAACACAGCCGACAACACGTTGCAATTTAATAAGATTGGTTGGTATCGAATCACAATTGTTGTAAGCGCCTACACCAACTATGCAGACAATCAAGCCTTTAATCCCGACACAGACTTTGTTTCAGTTGGATTTTGCGAAACAGGAACCGACAACATTTATATTGGAGCCAGCCAATGGATCTATGACGAATTTCCAATCCCAATGTTTGCGCAAGGCATAATTTCTGTTCCGGACCCAAGAGCAACCTATGAAATTATTAACACAACAAAAAGAGAATTCTATCTTTTAACTCCAAAACTTGAGCTAAGCGCAACAAAATCCTATTTCACAACTCTTCCTGTTTCTGTTGTTGTTGAATATTTAGGAAGGGAATAGAAAAAAATTAGATTTATGTTAAAATTTCACAATTTTTGTTAGAATTCTTAAAAGTTGAAATAATAATGTAAGAATTCTTTAAAATATAAGTATGGAAATTAAGGAAAAAATTGGCGTTTCAATTAAAACCTGCCGTAAAAATGCAAAGCTTTCGCAGGTTGAGTTGGCATCTAAAATTGGAGTTACTCACGCCGCAGTAAATTTTTGGGAAAATGGGATTAACATTCCAAATGTTGAGGATTGTTGGAAAATTGCCGATGCGTTAGGGCTTTCAATTGACGAGCTTGTTGGAAGAATTTAAAAAAAAGAGCGCTGTGCTCTTTTTTTATTCCTTTTCGCAATTTATAATTATGTTTGCAGAAGAAAGCGTTCCTTTGTTAATAAGCGTTTCAACTCCAACAGCAAACATTCCGTTTTCTCTTGCAAGGGAAAGATATTTGTTGCTATCCTCAAAAATAACAATTTTTTTATTTTGAACATTAACAAAGTTTGAAACATTTGAAATAAAGAAATCTTTTTTTACGTCCATTTTAGGAAGAGAAAATATCTCTTTGAAACACTCAAAAATTCCGTTTTGTTTAAGGCTTTCAACAAGCAAGTCATAATCTTGATTTGAGAGAATATAAAATTCTTTATCTTTTAAGTTTGAAGCAAGGGAATTAAAATATTTAAAAGTTTTAACATTGTTCTTTAAAAGAAGTTCTTTTGCAAGATCAACCTTCTTCTTTGGCATTTGTTTTTCATCAAAATTAAGGTTAAAATCCTCTTTGAACATGCGATAAATTTCTTTATCCGTTCTTCCTATATATCTTGAAAAAATTTCATCTGTTAAAACGAAATCTTGCCCAAGAAATTCTTTTAAAATAAGTTCGTGGGCTTTTTTATGATAAGGTTCGGAATTAATTAAAGTTCCGTCGAAATCGAAAAAGAAAACATCTTTATCTTGAAGTTGATTAAGTAATTCTTGTTCGTCCATGCGTTCTCCTAAGTAAAATTATTTTAGCACATAAACAAATATTTTACAAAGAAAAACCTTGCATTGCTGCAAGGCTTTCTTTTGTTATTCAAACCAAATAACTCTTTCGTCGGTTGCTAAGGTAATCATGTCAACAAGCCAAAGGAATGGAATTCCAACGATAAGCATAACAATTCCCAAAACAACCCCTAATGTGTTTTTGTTTTCTGCGCTTTTGAAAATTCTGTAGAGAACCCATAGTATGTCAAGAACAGGTAATGCAAGCAAAACTTTAGCAACTTTCGAAAATCCATCAAACGCACTTACATATGATTTCATAAAAACCTCCTATGAGTATTATATAACACTTTTGACAAAAATAGCAATTTTTCGCAAAAATTTTTTAAAATTTTTTCTTTTACTTTTTAATAACAAAATAGATAATTTCGCCGTTTGCCTCAAAAGCATAGTCTGTAACGCCAAGGTCACGAAGAGAATATACAAAGCCATTGGTGTGGTTTACGTCTCCAATTAACGCATTAACAAATTGCGAGCCAATTTGAAGATTGATTTCTTGGGCAGTTCCTGTTCCTGCAATTAAATTTATTGTGCTTAAAAAGCTTGTTGTTTGTTCTTGGGTTAAGTTGTTAATTGTCATTCCAACGCTTTCAACTGTATAGTTAAATTCCCCTTCGCCTTTAACAACAGAAACGGTTGAAGAAATATAAAGCGTTGAAGGAATATATTTTTTAACCCAACTTAATGGAAAATCTTTCATTTTTTCTTTAATTTGAGAAACATCAACTTTAACAACAAAATTAACATCAGTGCTGTTCCCCTCAATGCTGCTAAATTTAACTTGAATTAAATTTGCTTTAAGCGTTGTTTGTTCGTCAAATTTAATATCCATACCTTCGCCACACGCAATTTTTGCAATTGCGCCAAGTTGTTTATCGGTTAATTTGAAAGATTCTTTAATGTTTATTCCAACTGGCTTTGAGATTTTAAAACCTTCTTCCTCATTCCCAACAATTAACCCATCAATTTGCGCGTTAACAGTTGTTTGAGCCGATGTCATATCGCTGGCTGTAAATTGGTTTGGAAACATCTTTTCTTCATCAACATTTTCTTGGAGCTTTTTAATTTCTCCAATCGTTCCCAAAACGCTAACATTATATTTTACTTTAACGAAAATGCACGCGCCAGCAAATGCTAAAGCAATTATGATAATAATTGATAAAATTGCGATTATAAGTTTAACCCACCAAGGTTTTCTTGCTTTTTCCATATTTTCTCTCCTTTTTTCTTTTAAGAAATTATACCACTTTTGATTACAAAAAACAACAAATAAATTTTTATTTGTTTAAACTTCAAGCAATGTTTTAAAGCAATTTGTTCCCAAAAACGGGGCGCGCCATTCTAACAAAACTTGAATTCCTAATAATTTTTTTATATTTTAAATGATTTTATTCGTTTTAAGTATAAAAAAACTCTCAAGAAGAGAGTTTTTAAATTATCTAAGTTGCGAGTTAATTGCCGAGATTGCCGAGCTGTAGTTTCCGCTGTAATCAAAGACATAACTTATTGATGCGGTTGCTTCGGCATTAAATCCTCCGCGGCTTATGGTATAGTTTTCAACGGCTGAAATTGAAGAGATTGTTCCATATGCTTTATCAATTTTAACCGTCAAGGTTATTGCTTTCATCGAAGGAGCCGTTCCCCCATTTGCTGTCATATTTTTAACATAGTTTTTCCAGCATGAAGCATTTAACGTTACAGAAACTGTATAGTATGATTTTCCTGGGTCGTCTTTAAGAAGAGGAATTGTTTTGATTGCAGCTTTCATGTCGTATGGAACTGTGTTAGGCAAAACTCCATAAACTGAAAGATATTGCGCCGTTGATTGAGTTGTTAATCCATCTCTTTTAATTGCAATGTTTGATCCTTCAATCTTTTTAAATTCTGTGTAGTTTTCGCCTTGTCCTGCTGGAACTGCGCTTCCGTCGGCAACTGTTTTTATGTATGCTTTTCCGCCAACGTTATAAATCCATTCGTTAACTTTTTGAACTCCGCCAATGCTTCCTGCTTTTGCATCAACAGCTTGGCTCTTTGTTATTCTGTGGTCATATTTGTTTAACATATCGAGCGCATAACTAAGGGCTTGCGCACCGCTTGTGAAACTTGGGTTTGTTTTAGTCATTCCGTTTTGATCGTTCTTCCCTTGGTTTGTGTTGTCCTCGGAACCTGTGTTTCCGTTATCATCGTTTTTGCTATCGCCGCCTGTTTCCGCGTCTGCTTGGTCAATTGTTGAATTATGTTTTGGCGATGTGAAATCTATGGTTGAAAATGCAACAACAATGCTTATAAGAGCAAGCGTGATGCATACTATTATATTAAATTTTTTCTTACTAAAACTCATTTCTTTTTCCCCGAAAATTGTCTTTTCTTAAGTATTTATATGTATGATGCCTTCAATATACAATAATTTATTCATAATGTCAACTGATTTTGCATAAATATTCATTTTTTATTCAAAAATTTTTAGTCAAGCCCAACACGATGGCGCATATCTGCAATATCTTTTGAGATGTCTTTTGTGTAGTTATATTTAATGAAAACTTTTCCTTGTGCCTGAATGTTTGCTTTAATTCCGTTATAATTATAAACAAGGGAATAGCTTTCGGTTGAATCGAAAGAAATGAATCTTCCGGTTGCTTTGCTAATCTTAATAACAATTGTTATTGAAGAGATTTTTGGCAAGCCTTCAACATTTCCAACAACATCTTTTAAAACAGTTTGATATGTTCCCCAAGACTTTGAATTTAAAGTCATATGGACTTCGTAATATTTCTTTGTTGGGTCGTCTTTAAGATAGGCTTTTGCGGTGTTTTTATTAATAACATAAGGAATTTGATATGTTGTTATTTTATACTTATTAATATCTTCTTGAAGCGAGTGGCGGTTATCTTTTGAAAGTTGAACCATTTGGTTAACCATATCAAAGCATGTGTAGGAAGTGAATGTTTTTCCCGCTCCAATGTTGATTCCAAGATTCCCAACATCAATAATCGTTTGAACGCTGTTAATAACATAAATTTCTGTTAAGTTATCGTAAATTTTTCTTTTCCCCGTGTAGTCAACTGTAACTGGGAATTTTTCAGCGTCGCCATGAACCGTCCAAAGATATTCGCGATAGCTTTTCGATTTCTTTTCCATTTCTAATGCGTAGTTATATGCTTGCCAAGCGTTTTCAAAAACAAGTTTTGTTGGAAGGGTTGTTCCCCCCTGACTTGGCAATTCCTCCTCATAATCATCTTGATCATTGTCGTTGTTTTGATCAGGGTTGATTGTTGTTTGACTTTCTTCTGCATCGGTTCTGCTTATAAGCGAGTTAAAATCTATTAATGAAAGACCAACAGTTATGCAAATAACTGCCAAAATAAATGCAACATATGCGTTTAGTTTCTTAATGCTTAATTTCATGTTTTTATCCTATGTATTATATTATATCTTTTTATTTCATGCTTATTATTGCACTAAAATTTTGCTTCGTCAAGCGTTTTTCAAAAATTTTGCATATTTATGCATTTTTTACTTGTAAAATCTTCTCTTGAACATATTTTTCAAGGTCTTTGCCTTCGCGATAGTCGGCTTTGAAAATTTTGTTGCATCTTCCATACTTTAAAAGTTCGTTTGCAACCTTGCTTGTTTCGCCATAAACAGCAATTGAAAGCCCGCCTTTTTGAATTGTTGTTTTCATTCCTGGAACATCGGTGAACCCGTCGCCAATGTAAATCATGTTTTCATATTTAACCGCTCTTTTCTCTTTTGGGAAATAGCCATTAAGCAAATCGTCGTCGATATTATTTAAAAGTCCGCGGTTAATTCGATAGATAAATTGAGTTTTATTCGTGTAGTTTATGCAACAAAGAGGCCAATCGGCAACGCCGTCTTTATTATAGTGATAACTGCTTGCGAAAATTTTCTTGAAGTTTTTGGCAATTGGGCTTCCTTCAATAATTTCCAAAATTCCAGAACTAATTAAATAGTGCTCAACTTCAACTCCGTTTTCCTTTCCAAATCTATTAATTCTTTCGAACCATGTTTCAACGCCTGGAAAAAATTGAATGTTCTCCCCTGCTTTTGAAAGGATTTGTTTTGTTAGCGGCTTGCCGCAGTTTTTTGCATGCTCGTTTAAAAAGTAAAGATATGCCAAATTCCCTTCCATGTTCATTTCTCGCGCTTTACGGTTGACATTAACAAAAAACTCATCGTTTAAATTGTATAACTCGAAAAGACCAAAGTTTGGCGTGTCCTTTGTGCAAAGTGTGTAATCAAAATCATAGATTAATGCAATTTTTTCCATATATCTATTTTATTATAAAAAACAACATAAATCAATAATCTTTTGAAAAAACACAAATTTATGCTATCATAAAAATTAATGGAAGACCTTGAGCTTATTCGAAAGGCAAAGCAAGGCGACGAAACAAGCCTTGAACTGCTCCTTGCAAAATTTAAACCTCTTGCATGCAAAATTGCAAGAAGATATTTTCTTGCTGGACAAGACGAAGAGGATTTATATCAAGAAGCAATGATTGGCCTTTTCAAGGCGGAACAATCTTTTAACGAAAACGCTGGGCAAGATTTTAAAAGTTTTGCAACGCTTTGCATTAACAGACAAATTCAAACTGCTGTTAAAAATTCAAATCGAAAAAAGAACAAAATTTTAAACGAGTCGATAAGTCTTAACAACCAAGGCGGAATTGACCTTTACGAAAGCGATGACGACGAACAGTTATATTTCATAATTCCTTCTTCCTCCCCTTTGCCAGACGACGAACTTATATATAAGGAAAAAGTTGATGAAATTAAAAACGCAATAGATCAAAAACTTAGCACTTATGAGCGCAAAGTTCTTTCGCTTTATCTTAAAGGTTTAAGCTATAAAGAGATGGGGCAAATTCTCGAAAAAGAAACAAAGAGCATCGAAAATTGTCTTTCAAGAATTAAATCGAAACTTTCATATTTAAAATAAAAAAATCGCTTTTTAAGCGATTTTTTATTGTTTTTTTGCATTTTTTTAAGTTTTTTATAAAATTCCCCAAATAAAAGTTGAAATTGTTGCAAGTGAGCCAAGAACAATTGTTCCCCAAAAGAAAACTTTGTCAAGCGAAGTTGGTTTAATTTCTGGCTCCATATAAAACCCTAAAATTTCGTATGGGATTTTAACACTCATCGTGTTTTTCATTGTGTTTTTCGCAAAAATTATTGGTGGTTCATTAAAGTTAACTTGGCTTGATTCTGGAAGAATATCTTTCAAAACTTCTTGTCTCATTGCCAAAAGCGCTTGGCGCTCGGCATATTGCATAACAGATTTTTGAGCGTTGATTTTAAGAAGCAAACTAATTAAATATACCAAAAGCAAAATCAAAAGCGAAAGGATTGCAATTATGAAAAGAATGCTCGTGAAGAAATTGCCGCCAAGCACATAGGTTGTTATGTTGGAATAGAAATTCGCTCCAAAAATTCCTTTCGATTGCGCAAAATCAAGATACACATTAATTGCATTGTTCATAAAATGGATTATAATTCCTGGAACAATGCTTCTTGAATAGAGCGCAACAACAGCCAAAATAACACCAATTATTGTTGCGTAGAAGAACTGACCAACATTAAGGTGAATAAGTCCAAACATTAGTCCTGTTAAAAGAACTGCTTTTTTAAAACCAAGTTTTTTGTAGGACGAAAGAAGCATTCCGCGGTGGGTAAATTCCTCGCAAATTGCTGGAAGAACGGCAACTGTGAAAAGCGAAAGAAAGAACGTTCCCCATGTTTGCTCGCCTCCGGCGGAAGATGCCGTTCGATAGCCAAACATGCTTAAAATGTATGAAAAGAAAGTGCTTATGAAAATGTTAAGAATGAAAACAACAAAGCCAATTAAAATTGAAATTAAAACAACTTTAAAACTAACACCCTTAAACCCAAAATCTTCCCATGTTTGAAAAGGTTTTTTCTTGTTTAATTTCGAAAAAAGAAGCCATGGCAAAAGGAACATTAGCCCAACTTGAACAATGACTGTTAGAATAAGGTCTGCCGAATTTCCAAGGAACGAAAAAAGATTCATTGCCGTGCAAATTCGCAAAACAACAAAAAGAACCATTATTATGAAATAAATTAAATTCGCGCTGAATAACTCGTTGTGTTTTTTCACTTTTTTCCTACTTTATCTATTATATAAAAATTTTTTAAAAATAAAACTCCCTAGCCAAGGAAAGTTCCAAGGCACCAAACTAAAACAGAAATTCCAAGTCCAAGGAAGAAGAACAAGGTTGACGCTTTGCTTGAAAATTTCTTGTTTTGCTGTGAATTAACAACATTATATGTTTCATTTGCCGAAATTTCTTCGGTTTTACCTTTTCTTTCCTTAACTCCGCGAAGAATAAGCCAAAGAACAAGCCCTGCCAAAATTGCAACTAAAAAGGAAATTGCAATTAAATTTGGCGTGAAAACTTCTGTTTCGCTAATCCCTTGCCGAACTGCAATATAATTATAGACAACAACAGTTGCGTTATTAACAAAGTGCGTTACCATACTTGCAACAATCGACCCTGTTTTGTAAACAACAGCCGCAAGAACAAGCCCAAGCACAAATTGATAGAAAAATTGCATTGCGCTTCCGTGGGCAAGAGCAAAGAACAAGGCGGAAATGAAAATTGCGGCAACATTCCCAAATTTTCTAAGCCCATTAAAAACAATTCCGCGGAAAACAAGTTCTTCACAAATTGCTGGCAAAGCGGCAAGCAAAAGAAGGTTTAAAACGAGCCATCCGCCGTTTGTTAAAGGAAGAGGCAAACTTGCGTCTGGGTTATAGCCAATTTGTTGCATCAAATAAGTTAAGTAGTTAATGAGATAAAGCGAACCAAAAAGTGTTACAACTGCAACAACAATTGCCATAATTAGGTTAACCCACCCAAACTTGAACTTAATTAACCCTGCTCTAACAAAATTTGTTTTTGCAACCTTGTTATAAACAAAGAAAACACCAAGAAGCGAGCCGTTAACAAAAAGAATGTAAAGCGAATATAAAAGAGGGCTTTGCGTGAAACTTTCAAGGCCTTTTGCCGCTGCAATTGGCGAAAAAATTAAATTTAAAATCATTCCAACAATAATTGGAACAACAATTGCAAAAAGATAGGCAAGCCCACCATCAAAATCTGTATAGAAGTTTCTTTTGTTTTCGTTCATAGAGATAGTATATCAAACTTTTCAAATAAACACAAGGTATATAAACAAAAACAACGGCAAATTTAAGCCGTTGTTTCTCACGAAATGAAGTTAGTCTGTAAGCCGAGTTCTGTATTTGATGGTCATCTATCTAGACACATTGTTTCCAATATGTTCAAGCGGTGTTATTAAGAAGCAGGCGAACAACCCATGCGCTTCTTTTAACCTTACTCCGGGCGGGGTTTACATGTGCCACGGTTGTTACCAACCATGCGGTGAGCTCTTACCTCCCCTTTCCATCCTTACCAAGCAAGCTTGGCGGTTTATTTCTGTTGCACTTTCCCTAAAGTCGCCTTCGCCGGCAGTTAACCGGCGCCCTGTTCTGTGGAGCTCGGACTTTCCTCATGTTCTTCCTTACAAAGACATGCAACCATCTGGCTAACTTACGTAAAAAGTATACTCATTTTTTTTAAAAAAATCAACCCTCTTTAACAAAAAAATATAAAGATAAATTTTTTCAATTTTTATGGGCTATTTTGCTTGTTTTTTTATAAAAAAAAGTGTTAAATATATATAATATTAAATTAAACCTTACTAAACAAAGGAGAAAATATGCGCAAGGCGCAAGATAAAAACGAAAAAGAAAGTAACTGTTGCACTTTTTGCAAGCCATCTTTTTTCGTGTATGAATTTAATATATAAAATTTAGAGAAACTATTGTGCAAGAGCGCAGCGGTTTTCTTTTGTTTTTGGAAAAGATGTGGTAGAATATGGTTATGTTTATTGACATTCATTCACACATTTCGGATAAGAAATTTGACGGCGAAGTTGACGCCGTTATTTTGCGAGCAAAGGACGCTGGAGTTGGAAAGATTGTTTGCGTTGGGTGCGACATGGAAACCTCGAAAAAAGCGCTTGCCTTTGCGGAAAAGTTTGAAAACGTTTACGCGGCAATTGGGTTCCATCCTAACAATGTTTTCGAGTTTGACAAGGCGGCAGAAGAACTTTTGCTTGGAGCGAAGAACAACAAAAAAGTTGTTGCAATTGGCGAAATTGGGCTTGATTACTATGATTTTGAGTATCAAATTTCCGAAGTTAAAGAAAAATTCCCTGCCCTTTCGAATTTAACGAAGGAAGAATTTATTGAAAAGCAAAAAGAAATTTTCATAAAGCAACTTGAAATTGCAAAAGAAATTTCTCTTCCAATTATGATCCACATGCGCGACGCAACAAGCGACACTCTTAAAATTCTTGAAGAAAACAAAAGTTATGTTTCAAACGGCGGGCTTATGCATTGTTTTAGCGGAAGTTTTGAAACGACAATGCGCGTTATTAACCTTGGGTTGTATTTTTCAATTGGCGGCTCAATAACCTTCAAAAATTCAAGAATTATGCCAGAGGTTTTAAGCGAAATTGGAATTTCACGCATAACATTTGAAACCGATTGTCCATATCTTTGCCCAGAGCCATTTCGCGGGCAACGAAACGAGCCAAAGAACATTCCGCTTATTGCAAAGAGAGTTAGCGAGATAACAAACACACCACTTTCGGAAGTTGAACGAGTTTCAACCGAAAACGCATACAAAGTTTTTCCGAGGTTGAAATAGCATGGAAAATTTTAAATTTAAAAAAGAATTTGGCCAAAATTTTATTTTCGACGGAAATCTTCTTTCGGCAATTGTTTCGGATTCTGAAATTACGGAAGAAGACGAGGTTTTGGAAATTGGCGCCGGCGCGGGAACTTTAACTCAAAAACTTTGCGAAAAGGCAAAGAAAGTTGTTTCATATGAAATTGACAAAAATTTAACTGAGCATCTTCGCGAACTTGAGGGAAAGAGTAATAATCTCAAAGTTATTATTGCCGACGCGCTTAAAACACCGATTCAAGAAATTGAATCTAATTTTTCTGGGAACTACAAAATTGTTGCGAATTTGCCATACTACATAACCTCGCCAATGATTTTTAAATTTTTGGAGCAAACAAAGCGCGTTCTTTCGCTAACTGTTATGGTTCAAAAAGAAGTTGCCGAAAGATTTGGGGCAAAAGAAAACACAAAAGACTATGGCGTTTCAACAATTATGATTAACTATCAGGCAGATGTTAAATATCTTCGAACAGTTGGAAGAAAGATGTTCACGCCTCCCCCAAATGTCGATTCGGCGTTAATTAAAATTACGCCAAACGAAAAAAAAGAAAGAGCGAAAGACGAAGAGTTTTTTGTTAAACTTGTTAAGGCAAGTTTCTCGATGCGCCGCAAAACTTTGCAAAACAATTTGCTTTCAATTTCAATTCCAAAAGAAAAAACAATTGATGCTTTAAAAATGCTTTCGAAACCAGAAACAACAAGAGCGGAAGAACTTTCAATTTCTGAATTTATTTCTCTTTCAGATTTACTCAATTAAAAAGTTGCAAGAAACAACAAAAAAGCGATTTATTCGCTTTTTTTTGCGTCCAATTGAATCTGTTTTCTCATATATAATATATATGTTAGGAGAAAATTATGGACAACAAAACAATAATTCTTTCCGAAATTAACGGAAACGAAAAAAAAGCAGTTTTAAATTTTGAAAAAAGAGTTGAAGGATATGGCGGCAACTTGCGTTTATATAACTTTAAAGAAGAGCCAAGCGGAATTTTGACGCTTGCTTTCCTTGTTAACAAAGAAGTTATTAAAGCGGCGCTTTCCCCTTCGGGCAAAAGTCTATATTCCTTTAATTTCGAATTTGAAGGCGACATTCAATCTTTTTCTTGCGCACTTGTTTTAATTTCACAAGGCAACGCAACCCCTCTTTTGCTTGGGTCAACCGAAGGCAAACTAAACGATTTTGACAACGCTTTTTCAAAGAATTTTAACCTTCTTGACAAAACGGATTTAAGCTATGACGAAGCAGAGGCGGCTCTTGACGAGGCGGGAATTGACTATGCCGACGAAGAAGAGAAGGAAATTGAAAAAGCAATTGACAGTAACATTTCAATTGCCGATAAATGCGCCTCATGCAGCTATCGCAACGCGTTCTACGGGTGCAGTAAACAAAGCGAAGCATGCAAGCAAGAAGATATGTTTGAAGAGCCAGAACTCCCAAAAATTAACACCGCTAAATCAACTTTTTATGACGAAATTAAGGGGCAACTTTCTCTTCTTTTTGAACGTTATCCCGAGGAAACTTTCCTTAACGAAATAATCCCAAACAGCAAGTGGGTTAAAGTTGACTATGAAAACAACGGGCAATATTTCGTTATTGGTCTTATGTATGAAGACGACGAAGTTGCATATGTTTGCTATGGAATGCCAGGAGAATATAGCGTAACTCCTCCTCGTGAATTTGCTGGGCTAAGCCAGTGGCTTCCGCTCGACCCGGAAAAGCCAAACGAACTTGGCTATTGGATTATGTATCAAGACGCGCAAACGGGCGAAAATGTTGAAATTAAAATAAGTTAAAAAAATCAAGGGTGATTAACCCTTGATTTTTTATTTTTCGCTTTTCTTACGACGTTTTTTAACAGGTTCGTATGCTCTGTTTTTTGAATTACCCCAAAGTTTTTCAAGGTTATAATATTTTCTTGATTCTTCGGTGAAAATTTCAATTAAAATTTCGCCAAGGTCAAGAATAACCCATTCCCCGGGAAACTCTCCCTCAATTTTTGCGTCAATTCCTTTTTCTTCAAATTCCTTTTGAAGTTCAACGGCAACTTGACGCGAATATTTTTCGTTTGGCGATGTTGCCAAAATTATATATTTAACAAGTTCGCTTTTAAATTTCAAATCAAAAGCTTCAACGTTTTTTAATTTTTTGCTTTCAAGAAGAGAGGCAATTCCCTTAACTGTTTCATTTTCCATAAATTAATTTTATTAAAAATATATTTTTTTGTCAAATATATTTAATATTTTATGATAAAGTGACAAAATTTATAAGTAAATTGATTACATAACTCTTTTTAGTTAATAATTAAAATGTGATTTTAAAATTTTTTAATTTATTATTTCGAATTATTTTAATTTTTTTAATATGTTTTGTTTGGGCAAGATATTTCGTTTCCGATCTTACTCTTGCTCTTGTTTACACTGCTATTTTAACAGCGGCAATTGAACTTTTGTTTCATATTTTTACTCAAAAAAAAGAAAGAAAATTTAGCCTTAAAAAAGAAGAACAAAAACTTTCGGAAAAAATTTCGTCAAACTTCATTCTTTCGCCCGAAAGTGCTGTTGAATTTTTCTTTGAACTTGGAAAAATAAACTACCACGCAACAAAGCACACCAAATTTGTTGTTCTTGAAAGAAAAGAAGAGGAAAGCAAAACAAACCAAAATGAAAAAGAAAGAACTGTTATCTATCCCCTATATTCTTTTTCCCCTCTTTCCGCACAAAATCTTATTGAAATTCTTAAAGTAGTTAAAAAAACAAACGCCAATAAAATTGTTGTTTGCGCAAACAAAGTTTCAAGCGAAGCAATTTCTGCAACAAAGAAAATTCCGGACGTAAAATTTATATTGCTCGACTCAAACGGAGTTTTTCTTAAACTCATTAAGAAAAACAATTTCTATCCAAAGGGACTTAAAGAAATTAACGTTGAGGCAAAACCAAGTTTTAAAGATTTTGTTAAAGCGGCATTTTCAAAAAAGCGCGCAAAAGGCTATCTTCTTGCTTCCCTTGTTATGCTTTTTTCAAGTTTTATTGTTAGAACAAACATCTATTATGTTGTCTTTTCATCGCTGCTTTTAATCCTTTCTTTTGTTTCATTTTTCCTCTCTCCAAAAAATATTAAATACGAAGAAGAAATTATTTAATTTGGTTTGATATGAAAGCAATTTGTGATAAAATCAACGTGCAAAGGAGAAAAAGTATGAAGAAAATTAAAAAATTTTTTAGCGACTTTAAAACATTCATAAGCCGCGGCAATGTTCTTGACATGGCGGTTGGTGTTATCATTGCAGGCGCGTTCAGCGCAATTGTTACAGCCTTAACAAACAGAATAATTCAACCACTTATCAACCTTATTGTCTACGCTTGCACAGGCGGAAATAATTTCACTCTAATAACAGTTTTAAACGGCGAACCATATTTATTGCCAGACGGAAGTATTAACGGTGCATGTATTTTCATTGACTGGGGAAATTTCATTATGGCAGTTTTGGATTTCTTCATTATCGCATTTGTTTTGTTCCTTGTTTTAAAAGCATTTATGAAAGCAAACAGCGTTTTCAAACAATCTGTTGAAGCAGCAACAAACAAAGAGTTGAAGAAAGAAAGACGCGAAGTTCGCAAACTTGCAAAGCAACAACACCGCAGTTTCCACGAAGTTTGGAAAGAACACGAAGAAGAAAAAGCACGCCTTAAAGCCGAGCAAGAAAAAATTGAAGCCGAAGAAAAAGCGAAACAAGAAGAGGCAGAAAGACTTGCCCACCCAACAACTGAAATGCTTTTGGCAGACATTTTGAAAGAGCTTAAAGCGCAAAACGCAGAAAAGAATGAAAATGAATAACAAAAAAAACACCGAAACTTCGGTGTTTTTTTATGTCATTTTTTAATAACCCATTTCGTATGTTTGTTCCATGGAAATAGATTTGTAATATACTGGAAGATTGTCTTTAAAATCGCTTGAACAAACTAAGCCAAAGTCGCTCATTTCGTTTTCGCCAACTTTTGTGAAACCTTGATTTTGATAGAACGCTTCAAGTTTGTTTTGCGTGTTATTTTCGGAAGAAACATCAAATGCACTTGCGTTAAGAACAATTCCAGAAATTTGCTCTGCTTCGCAAAGCGAAGGAAGAAGTTTTGTTAACGCATGTTTGTAAAGCCCCTTTCCTTGGTCAAAACTTTCCGCTTCCTCAACGAAACAACGCTTTTTAATTTGTCTTTCAGTTTTAACGGCTTCAACATCAAAACTCATTTTAAAAGCTGCGTCTTCTTCAAGCGAACCGTCTTCAAGAACCTTATGGGCAGTTATTGTGTTCGACTTGTCGAGAGTTGTTTCAAGTTTTGAAGTTTGTTTTTTACTTTTTGAAAAATGTTGAGCAATTTCTTGCGCCGACAAATCTTTGCTATTTTCTTTAAGCACTAAATCTGTAATCGATTCGATTGCATCGTTGTTTTTCGCAAACATTGTGCAAAAAGCTTCAACTGCATTACCTTTGGTTTGGGCAAATGCAAGGAAATCTTTAATTTCCTTCTTGCTTAAAACTCCGCTTTCGCTTGGCTCATTGCAAAGGAAAACATAAAAGGCTTTAACTTCGTCACCTTTAACATAAGGATATACATTTACGTGGTTTTTTGGAAAATCTGGATTTTCTTTAAAAAATTTATTTAAAATTGCTTCTTTTGTCATACTCATATTATCAAACAAAAAAGCGCTTTTGTCAAGCGCTTAATCGTAATTTAAAAATCAAAATCGTCAAATCCTGTGCTGGATTTCATAACCTTTCTGTTTCTTATGTTGATGTCGTAATAAATCTTATCTTCGTTAAGCGAGCGAGAAGGTGCATATTCTTCTGGGGCTTGACGCTTATCAAACTGTGGGGTTGCATAGAAAGGTGTCATTGGGGTTTTAATTGGGTTTTCCTTGAAAATTTTAACAACAACATTAAATTTATCAAGTTGACCAAGTTCATATGGATAGATAAGAGGTCTTGTTTGACGTTGGGCTTGACGAGTTTTATTTGTTCCGCCTCCGCCTTCTCCCCCGTCGTTTTTGCTTGTTGAAGTTGTTTCGGTTTCAATTGAAACATCTCCGCACATTTTTGAAAATTCCTCTCTGGTTTTTTGGTCTTCTGTTCCAATAAAGATTTGAATGTTGCAGTTTGAACGGATTGTTTCCGACGCTTCTTTCCCATATTTATTGTCAAGTTGACTGTAGGATTGAACAACAAGCGAAAAGAAAATTCCCCTTGAACGGCCAACCGTAACCATACTATCCATTTTTTCAATCTTTGGTAAGTTGGCAAACTCGTCAAGCATAAAATAAACGTTTCTTGGAAGACGAAGTTTCTCGGTTTCGCTTGCGCGTTCAACAAGTTTCTTATAAAGTTGGGAAATACACATCGTTGCAATGCAGTGACGACTTTCTTTTTCGTCTGGAACTTTAATAAAAAATGCAGTTGGTTGGTCGGTGAAATCATCGAACGAAAGGTCGCTGAAACTTGTTGCATAGCAAATTCCGGCGTCTTGGAAAATTGAAATTCGGCTCATAAGAACACCCATATAGGAACGGGTTGTGTTTGGAGCGTTGTTAATTGCGGTTGATGTTAATGCTCCAACTTTCGAAAATTTATCACGATAGCTGCAATAGTTTCGAAGAGTTCCAAATGGATTATCTGGGTCGCTATCCTTATAGGTTGCAATTTTTGCCATGTTATAGAAGTTATATTTTTCTCTTGTCATTCCAAGTTCTGGGTCAAGGCTGTCTTCAAGCATGGCAAGCATAATTCCATATATGAAATCTTGCGCACCTCTTTCCCATGAAGCGTCTGTTTTGCTTTCAATTGGAACAATTGCAGATGCAATTTCACGAAGTTCGTTTTCGGCATTATCGCGAAGTTCTTGCGCGCGGGCTTCAAGGTCGCCTCGAAGTTGCTCTTTAAAGCTATACGCCGTGCGGTTAAATTCATACCATTCTTCGCCATATTCTTTTGGGCTTGACGCCATTTTAAGTTTATAGTTCTTTGGCGAATCGCCGCGGTGAACTTTAACCTCTTTAATCATGTTTCTTGCGCGGTGATATTGAACAAATGCGTTGTCCATTGGGTTCCAACGCGTTGATGCATATGGATTTCTTAAATCGAGAACAGAAATTCGGTAGCCTGCATCTTTAAGTTGAAGTGCGTTGTCGCGATATACTTCCCCTTTTGGGTCGGTTATAACTAAACAAGGTTTTGAACCAATTTGTGAGAGAATTCGAATTGAAGGGTTAATGTAGGTTTGAGTTTTACCAGAACCCGTTGTACCAATAATCATTGTGTGGATTGGGTCGTAAAGATTGATTAAAAGTTTTCCGTTCTTTTCGCGGCTTCGAATAACAATTCCGTCTTTTTTAACATTTTTTAATGTTGACCATGTGCATGGATTGAATCTTGGCTCGGAAAGGAGTTCGCTTTCTTTAATGAAACGCGCGTCGTAGTATTGCGAAATTTTTTCGCCAGAAGCGGTTGTTCCCATGCCATTTGCTTTTGCAGAACTATCTGGCTTTAAAATTTTTGAAAGCCAATAGAGCAAAACAAGCGCGCCGCCCCCAACGCCAACGGCAATTCCAATTGTTCCGTTAACCATTAAGCCAACAACAGCGCCAGCAACTCCAAAAATAACGATTAAGATAAGTGGCCAAAATTTTTTCATATTTTTATATTTCTCTCCCTATATAAATTTATTATATATAATTCTCTATGTTTTGCAAACAAAAAAAACGCTTGGAAAACAAAAAAACTTGAACATTTAGTTCAAGTTTATATAAAATTGCTTAATTAAATAGTGAAGTGGAAGGTTTTGAAGAAGCCCCACCGCCAGTTGTTCCGCCTGACGTGCTTCCGCCAGTTGTTCCGCCAGATGTTGTATCTCCAATTGTTCCGTCTGGATTTATATGAAGCATTGATTTCATAATTGTTGGGAACAAGACTAAGAAAAATAACATAACAACAACTAAAACCACAATTCCAACGATAAGACCAATAAGTCTTTTCTTACATTCTTCACGTCTATCTGTTGAATCTGCCCTTGCCATTTGAACTCCAAGAACAATTGCCCAAACAATTCCCGCCGCTGCAACAATTGCTAGAACAGGAACCAAAATTGTTTGCACGGCTTCAACAATTTGTCTAACCTAACCAAACTCGGCCTCAATTTCTTGAATTTTTGCGTCGGTCATTTCGTTTCCATACCAATTTCTCCAAAAATTACGCATTCCGTCTGTTAATGTAACCGCCGCAAGTAAATTCCCGCTTAAAAAATTGATGCAAAATCTTGAGATATTAAACATCATCATAATTTCTTCCCCTTTGTAAATTTTGTTAGAATTCTTATATTTTCTCTTTTTATCGTAAGAGTTTTTATATTTTTCATTTTATATTAAATAAATAAAAAAATCAACTAAAATGAAATAAAAAATTTTTTATTTTTTTGTTTAATTTTTTAAAAATAAAAAACCCGGAATTTTCCGGGTTTTTATTCTTTAATTTATATTTTTTATTCGAATGTAATTAAAGATTGAAGAATTACTGGGAACAATGTTGTGAAGAAGAGAATTAAAACAACAAGGATTGCAATTCCAACAACCAAACCGATAAGTCTTTTCTTAACTTCTTCGCGTTTGTCGGAAGAATCTGCTCTTGCCATTTGAACTCCAAGAACAATTGCCCAAACGATGCCTGCTGCCGCAACAATTGCAAGAATTGGAACAAGAATTGTCATAATTGAACTATATACTGTTTCAACCCATCCAAATTGCGTTTCAAGTTTGTTAATTTTATCTGCATCTGCATCTGGATACCATTTTTTCCAGAAAGATTCACTCCCCATAAATCTCATAAACATACTTGCTATTTGAAACATTTTTCACCTCCAAGTTAACTTTATCTTAGGATATACAATAATTTTTTTTATATACTTTCCCCAAGCTTTGTTACTTACAAGAAAAGAATAACATATATTTTTTTATTTTCAAAACAAATTTACATAATTTTTTTAATTATTTTTATTTTATTGTTTTTAAATTATTTTTATTTTATTGTTAATTAAAATTTATAATTTTTTCGATAGCCTCTTCTTGAATTTCCTTTAACTTTAACAATAACAATTGTTGTTATTAGCGCTGCAAGAACTGGAATTCCAACAATCAATGTTATGCCCCACCAAGGAAGCCCGCTTTTTTCTTCTGGAATTTTTTCGAAACGCGCTTCAATTAAAGTTTCTTCGGTTAACACGAATTCGTAGATTGTTTCTTTTGACAACTCTTCTTCGCCATTAAACCAGCCAACAAACTGCATTCCTTCGCTTGGAACAGCTTCAAGGTTGATTGTTGTTCCGTTAATTATTCTTTCGCTTATTGAGGAAATTTCTTCCCCCGAATTAAGTTTGATTTGACCTTCCCCTTTAATTGAAACCGAAAGAGGAAATGTGTTGTTTGAGAAATAGGCAACAACAGAAGCAACAAGCCCGCTTGAGGTTGAAACAACTGTTGGATAGAACCTTGAACTTGAAGATTTTTCGCCATTATTAAGTTCAACAATGATTGTTTTGTTAATTGTTTTTTGAGATGTTAAATTTCCGTCTGTCCAATTGTTTGCAAAAATATATTCCAAACTCTCGCTTGAATCTGCAGTTAAGGTTATTGCCTCTTTGCTTAAATATTCATCAACAACAAACGAGAAGTCTTCAACAAATGTTTCAACGTTATTTCCAATTTTTTTGGTGATTCGGCCAATATTTTCCTGTTTTGCATTTGTTTCGGCATTTCTAAAACTTACATTAACAGTTACAGGATTTCCTTTAATGTTAACATCATAGTTTCCTTCGGTTTGGGAAGACGCAATAAAGGAAATTGTTGTTCTTCCGTTTTGAGGGTCTAATGTAACATTATATCCATCCTGCGAAGTGCTTTCGCCATCATAGTTTAAAGCGGCAACAGACGATTTTCCAAAAAGCCAATTTGTGAATTTGAAATAGTTTTTGAAATCGCGAAGAGGGTTTCCCGCCTCGTTATAGAAAGTTGCAATAATTCTAACTTCTTGCCCTGCTGTGTATTGATAGGATTTTCCCGTTATTCCGTCAAGTTGCAACGTGTAATATCCGCTTAAATAGGTGTTTGAAATTGTGTAGGCAACTTCTTTGCTTCCGGTTATTGTTATCGTGAACGAAGCAAATTTTTGGAGCGCCGGGAAATAATAACCCATTGAAGTTATGATTGAGGTATCTTTCCAAACGTCTTCGCTCCAAGGGCGGAACTCGTTCCAAGCCCATGATTTAAACATTGTTTGAGTTGGGACTGCGTTTGTTGCGCTAACGCTTGAATTAAGAGAATAGCCAACTTCCGCGCCGTTTCCAATTCCGCTTGAGAAACTCATAATATTTGCCTGCGCATTTGCAATGCTTAAATATTTTCCATACATAACTTGGCGAGGCCAATCCGAACTGTTTGTTGAAATTTGACCAATAATTCCGCCGCGAGTTAATTTTGCTTTTGAAAGAGATGCAAGAACGGAAGAGAAAAGTGTGTGCAAGGCAGAACCGGGCCATGTTTTTACTGCATTTTCTGGCATATGTGGTGATGTATCTGAAAACAGAAGATGAAACGTTAAGGCGGATGCTGCTGGTATTTTATATGGGACAGGTGGTGTTTTTCCTGTTTTACATTTATATCTACCGGTTTATTTACAGGAATGTGTCAAGACTTCTGGTAAATAACTGTTGTATGCTCCTGGCCTGTGGTTTTATCATGCTTACCAGACTGTCTTTAGATAAGGGACTGGATAAGGCTTTTAAGCAGTTTGTGATCGTAGCAGCGGCTGCGATCCTTTCCTGGCTGGTGCCTTTTATCATGGAACGGTTCTGGCAGCTTTATAAATTCCAGTGGGTGTATGCAGGGATCGGGCTGGCTGCGCTTTTAGTTGTATGGGTAGCAGGAAATGAAAGTTTCGGCGCTCAGTTATCACTGACTGTTGGCGGAATCTCCATCCAGCCATCAG
>CALHLT010000007.1:0-7497 GCA_938034555.1 uncultured Bacillota bacterium | reverse complement strand
TTTTTGATGCAACAAGTTTAACACCGTTCCGGTTGCAACGCAGTCGGTCACTTCGTTGTGAAAAGCATTCCATACAAAGTGCAGAAAAGTCAAAAATCAACGATAATACATATATGTCTCTATACCTCAGCTGGATAGAGGGTCTGACTACGAATCAGAACGTCATAGGTTCGAATCCTATAACTTCCACCATTTTTTTATTTTAAAACCTCCAACTCGTTTGAGTTTTTTTTAATATAAAAAACAACTCTCTAAGAAATTTTTTTTAAGAGATAAAATAATGAAAAAGGAACAAATTAATGCAATGTTCCTTTTTTTAATTATTAATCAAACTAATGTTTTTTACATAAAAGTTTTTGCCATGAACTCGTCTTCACGGTCGAAGTTTGCGTATTCCGAAATGTAGGCTTTTCTTGCCTCAATGTTATCCCCCATTAAGGTTGTTATCATCTTTTCGGCTTCGGCTGCATCTTCAATTGTAACGCGAATTAAATTACGTTTTTTAGGGTCCATTGTTGTTTCCCAAAGTTGTTCTGGGTTCATTTCCCCAAGACCTTTATATCGTTGAATTTGATAGCCTTTTCCAACGCGCTCAATTGCCTCTGGAAGTTCTGCATCGGAATATACATATTCCGTAACATCTTTTTTATAAACTTTATAAAGTGGTGGCAAACCAATGTAAACATCGCCGTCATAAATCAGTCCGCGCATATAACGGAAGAAGAATGTTAACAAAATTGCACGAATATGCGCACCATCTTGGTCGGCATCGGAAAGAATAATAACTTTTTTATATCTTAAATTGTCAAGATTAAAATCTTCTCCAACACCAGTTTCAAGCGCGCTTATAATTGTTCTAATTTCTTCATTTGCAAGAACTTGGTCAAGTCGTTTTTTCTCCGCATTAAGAGGTTTTCCTTTAAGAGGAAGAATTGCTTGGAAAGTTCTGTCGCGTCCTTGCTTTGCACTTCCGCCCGCGGAATCACCCTCAACAATGAAAAGTTCGCTAATTTCCGCTTTTCTGCTTGTGCAAGCCGAAAGTTTTCCAACAAGGTTATATTTATCAACGCTGTTTTTTTGACGCGCAAGGTCTTTTGCTTTTCTTTGCGCTTCCCTAACTTTTGACGCACCTTTTGCCTTGTTAAAAATAATTTCGGCAATAGACATGTTATCTTTTTGTTCAAAGAACTTCAAAAGTTCGTTATAAACGATGTTATCAACTTCTGGGCGAATTTCTGGGTTTCCAAGTTTTGTTTTTGTTTGCCCTTCAAATTGAATGTTTCGCATCTTAATTGAAAGAATTGCTGTAATTCCTTCCCTAAAATCTTCGCCAATAAGGTTTTGTTCTTTTTCCTTAAGCCAACCTTGTTCGCGCGCAAGTTCATTCATTAAACGCGTTAAAGCCGATTTAAAGCCAGTTTCATGCGTTCCACCTTCGGTTGTTGGAATGTTGTTAACATAAGAGAACATGTTTTCGGTGTATGTGTCGGTGTGTTGCATTGCAAGTTCAAGTTTAACAAGTTTGCTCTCGCCCGAAATGTAAACTGGCTCTTTATAAAGCGCGGTTTTGTTTTCGTTAAGATAAATTGCAAAGTCTTTAAGCCCGCCTTCATATGCAAAAACTTGTTTTTGACCTGTTCTTTCATCCGAAAATTCAATGTAAACACCTTTATTCAAAAACGCAAGTTCTTTAAGGCGCTTTGAAATTGTTTCTGCATTAAAAACAACACTTTCGAAAACACGAGGGTCTGGCAAGAAAGTAACTTTTGTTCCTGTTTTTGTTGTGTCGCCAATTTCCATTAAAGGTGCAACAGGAATTCCGCTTCGAATTTTGCCTTTTTCGTCTGCTTTGCTTTCAAATTCCATGAAATAGCGTTTTTTGTTCTTACAAACATAAACTTTTGTCCAAAGGCTTAACGCATTAGTAACTGACGCACCAACGCCATGAAGACCGCCGGAATAACCATAGTTATCGTTATTAAACTTGCCGCCTGCGTGAAGTTGAGTGAAAACAACTTCAACCCCGCTCTTATGAAGAGTTGGATGCATGTCAACAGGAATTCCACGCCCGTTATCTTCAACACTTGCGCTTCCGTCTTTGTGAAGAGTTATCGAAATTCTGTTTCCAAATCCATTTGAAACTTCGTCAATTGCATTGTCAACAATTTCCCACAATATGTGGTGTAAACCTTTAATACCAGTTGTTCCAATATACATTCCTGGGCGCAATCTAACCGCGTCAAGTCCTTCAAGAACAACAATGTCTTTTGAATCGTATGTTTTGTTCATTTTGTTTCCTTTTAGATAGTTACAATACAATAATAATTTACCATATTTTCAGTAAAAAAACAAACTTTATCGAAAAAATTAAAGCAAAATTCAATTTTTTCGCATGATTTTTATAAAACAACCATAATTAAATGCAACAAAAAAATGCCACGAATGTGACATTTTTTATTAATTAAATTAAACTAACTCAACAAGTGCAAGTTCTGCGTTATCGCCGCGTCTTGTTCCAAGTTTTGTTACGCGAGTGTAGCCGCCTTTTTGTCCAAGGTTTTTAGCTCTTTCTGCATATCTAGGAGCGTAAACATTGAAGATTTTTTCAATTAATGGGTGGTTAACATCTTCTGTTTTAGCTCTGAAAGCTGCTTTGCTCTCTTTTGCACCTTTTTGTTCTTGAAGGTCATAGAGATAGCTCATAATTTTTCTTCTAGCATTAAGTTTCTTAACGCCATCGTTAATGAACTCTTTTTTGCTTTCAACACCTTTTTCATTTTTAACTGTTTTAACAACTTTTGTTGTGTCTTCATAACTGTTGATTGCAAGAGTTATGATTTTTTCTGCAACACTTTGTGTTGATTTTGCACGCTCCAAAGTTGTTTCAAGTTTTTCATTCCAAAGAAGGCTTGAAACTTGGTTACGAATCATAGCAACGCGTTCTTTTGTTGGTCTTCCTAACTTACTATTTGCCATTTGTTTCTCCTTTTATTCTTCCGACTCTTTGAAGCTGAGCCCATATTCGTTAAGTTTTTCAAGAACTTCATCAATTGATTTAAGTCCAAGATTTCTAACTTTCAACATGTCTTCTCTTGTTTTTTGAATCAAGTCTTCAACAGTGTTAATGTTTGCTCTCTTAAGGCAATTGTAGGAACGAACTGAAAGTTCCATTTCTTCAATTGGCATGTCCAAAATCTTTGTTTTGTTGTCTTCTTCTGTTGAAACAAGGATGTTCATTTTCCCCATTGCTTCGCAAAGATCAACGAAAATTGAGATATGGTCTTGCAAAATTTTGCCTGATAAACTTACGATATCTCTTGCGGAAATTGTTCCGTTTGTTTCAACTTCCAAAACAAGTTTATCGAAGTCGATGCTTTGTCCAACACGAGTTGGCTCAACGCTGTAGCTGCATTTTTTAACTGGTGAATAGATTGAATCAATTGCAATGTATTCTGGGTTGTCGAGGAGTTCTTTGTTCTTAACATTAGAAACATATCCGCGTCCTTTCCCAACCAAAACTTCCAATTCAAAAGGATATCCTTCTTCAACACTGCAAATATGAAGGTCTGGGTTTAAAATTTCAACTTCACTGTTTGGTTCGAAATCTCTTGCTGTGATTTCTCCGCCTTTTGTTGTTTTAATTTTTAAAACACTTCTGAAATCTCTGTCTGGATTTGCAACCTTAACTGCAAGTCCTTTAATGTTTAAAACGATGTCAACAACATCTTCATAAACACCAGGAACTGTTGAAAATTCATGCAAAACACCTGGGATTCTAATTGCAATTCCTGCTGCGCCTGGAAGCGAAGAAAGAAGAGTTCTTCTAAGAGCGTTTCCAAGTGTGATTCCGAAACCTTTTTCAAGAGGTTCAACGGTGAATTTAGCATAGTTTCCGTTTTCGGTTTCTTCGCATGTAATTTTTGGTTTTTCAATTTCCATTAACATAATTTATAATCTCCTTCTTACTATCTTGAATACAACTCGATGATGAGGTGTTCTTTAATGTTGAGGTCGATATCTTCTCTTGATGGATTTGCTAAGATTTTTCCTTCAAGTTTTTCGGAATTAAATTCAAGCCATTTTGGCATAATGATTTTCATTCCTTTAAGGTCTTTAAACATTTCAAGGTCGCGTTTATTTTCCTTAATTGCAATTATGTCGCCTGGTTTAACAATGAATGATGGAATATTAACACATCTTCCGTTAACTGTGATTTGTCCATGGTTAACGATTTGACGGCATTCTTTACGGCTTGCGCCAATTCCCATACGGTAAACAACGTTATCAAGTCTTCTTTCGATTAAAGACAACATGTTTTCACCGGTGATGCCTTTCATGCGTTCTGCTTCTTCATAATATCTTCTGAATTGCTTTTCCAAAATTCCATATGCTCTTTTAACTTTTTGTTTTTCACGAAGTTGAAGACCATATTCAGTAACTCTTTTTCTAGCTGCGCCATGTTGTCCTGGAAGTGTTTGTCTTCTTTCAAAAGCGCATTTTTTGCTTGTGCATCTTTCGCCTTTCAAGAAGAGCTTGCAACCTTCACGTCTGCATTGACGGCAACTTGCTCCAATTAATTTAGCCATTTTCCTCTCTCCTCTTAAACTCTTCTAATTTTAGGTGGACGGCATCCGTTGTGAGCGATTGGTGAAACATCTTTAATAAGAGAAACGCCAATTTCCAAGTTTTGAAGTGTTCTGATTGCTGCTTCGCGGCCGTTTCCTGGCCCCTTAACATAAACTTCAACTGTTTTAATGCCATAATCCTTTGCGACTTTTGCTGCATCCTCAACTGATGATTGAGCTGCGAATGGTGTGCTCTTTTTCGAGCCTTTAAATCCAAGTTTTCCTGAACTTGACCAAGAAAGAACATTTCCAGCCATGTCTGTGAATGTTACAACAGTGTTGTTGAAAGAAGATTTGATATGAACTTGGCCTTTATCAATGCTTTGTGTGATTTTTTTCTTTTTAGTTTTTGCTACTTTTGCTGCTGCCATGATCTTCCTCCTTATTTACCTTTCTTGCTGCTTCCTGCAACTGCCTTTCTTGGGCCTTTGCGTGTTCTGCAGTTTGTTCTTGTGTTTTGACCTCTAACTGGGAGTCCGCGTCTGTGACGAATTCCTCTGTAGCAGCCAATTTCTGATAAGCGTTTGATGTTCATGGAAACTTCTTTTCTCAAATCGCCTTCAACAGAATAATGTTTTTCAATGTAGTTACGAAGAGTTGCAACATCGTTTTCGTCGAGGTCTTTAACTCTTGTGTCTGGATTGATTTTTGTTGCTTCCAAAATTTGATTAGCAGATTCTCTGCCAATTCCATAGATGTAGGTTAAACCAATTTCAATTCTCTTGTCTCTTGGTAAGTCTACGCCAGCAATTCTTGCCATTTTTCTTTTCTCCTAATTTATTTTTTATTTTTTATATAAATAACGGGTGTGAGATGCGAAACACAGAGTTTCACACAGCCGCCCCACTTTTGCCCGAGATTTGTCAAATTTAATTAACCTTGAACTTGTTTATGGCTTTTGTCTTTTGAACAGATAACCATAACTTTTCCTTCTCTTTTAATAACCTTGCATTTATCGCACATAGGTTTAACTGATGGTCTAACTTTCATTGCCTTTTCCCCTTTTTAATTTTTTCCTCGCCATGTGATTCTTCCTTTGGTTAAATCATATGGGCTCATTTCGATTTTAACTTTGTCGCCTTCAAGAATTTTAATGTAGTGCATTCTTAAACGACCAGAAATGTATGCAGTTATCACGTGTCCATTAGAAAGTTTAACTAAGAATGTTGTGTTTGGTAACACTTCAACAACTTCACCTTCAAATTCTATCACATCTTCCTTCGACATACAATCTCCTTTAACAAGTTTTTTCGTATTTTTTCAATATTTTTTTGATAACACCGTCATTTGTTTTGGATTTATCCTCAAAAGTTCCACAAAGTTCGGATTCAACAACCCCAAGAGTTTTAAGATGCTTAACTTTCTTTCTCTTTGGTTTTGAAATTGGTTTTGTTTTTCCGTCGATAAGCAAAACAAAGTTTTCATCTAAAATTTCGCTAACGAGATAGATGCAGCCTTCGTCACGCCCCGCGGTTGACTCAACAACTTCAAATCTTTCCAGTTTCATTTCTCCTCTCACAATGTCAAAATTTCGATTCTGTCTTCAAGAACTAAAACAGTGTTTTCATAATGGGCCGAAGGCTTTAAATCTTGAGTTATGGTTGTCCAACCATCATCCAAAATGAAAATTCTTCTTGTTCCCATGTTGACCATTGGTTCAATTGCCAAACAAGTGTTCGCTTGAACAATTGGTCCGTCGGTTTCTTTCCCATAGTTTGGAATTGAAGGATTGAGGTGCATTTTTTCGCCAATGCCGTGTCCTGTCATCTCCCTAACCACGCTAAAGCCATTTTTTTCAACATAAGCTTGGATGCTTGCGCTAAGTTTTCCAAGTCTTTCCCCTGCTTTAAGGTTTTTAATTCCTTCAAAAAAACTTTCTCTTGTTACGTCAATAAGTTTTTGTTTTTCTTCGGAAATTTTTCCGCAAGGAAATGTTCTTGCTGCGTCGCCGTTAAAGCCTTTATAGATAACTCCAACATCAACGCTAACGATATCGCCTTCTTTAAGTTTTCGCTCGCTTGGTATTCCATGAACAACAACTTCATTAACAGAAATGCATGTTGAGTTTGGATAGCCTTCGTAGTGCTTAAATGAAGGAATTCCGCCATGATCTATTATATACTTTTCAATTAACTTGTCAAGTGAATTGGTTGAAATCCCCGGTTTTATGAGGGTTTCGGCATATAAAAGAGCGTTTTTTGTTAATTCGCCTGCCTTTCGCATTAAAACAATTTGTGCTGGCGATAACTGTTTCATTTTTTTCTCCTTAAAATTTCCGCATTTATGCGAGCAATTTTGCTCGCATAACAAAGGAAATTATTTTCTTTTTGCACGAACTTGCAAAAGAATTTTTTTAACTTCTTCGTAAGTTTCTTCTGCGCTGTTTTTACTTAAAACAGTTTTCAAAATCTTACGTTTTTTAAAGAACTTAATAAGTGGTTCGCTTTGAGCAAGATATTGGTCAACGCGTTTTCTAACAACTTCGCGTTTGTCATCTTCTCTTTGAATCAATTTTGAACCACATTCATCGCAAACCTCGGTGTATTTTTCAGCAATGCTAAAAATTTTTCCGCACTGTGGGCAAATTCGTCTTGTAAGTGCGCGGCGTTCAACTTCGTTAATGCTAATGTCGATGAAAATAACAACATCAACTTTTGTTATTGAATCAAGTTGCGCTGCTTGACCAACTGTTCTTGGGAACCCGTCTAAAATGAAACCATTTTTGCAATCATCTTCTGCAATTCTTTGTTTAACAATTTCGATAATGATTTCATCTGGAACAAGTTTTCCGTCGTTAATCAAACCTTCTGCAATTTTCCCAATTTTTGTTTGATTTGCAATATGTTGTCTTAAAATGTCACCCGTTGAAATT
>CALHLT010000006.1:0-5398 GCA_938034555.1 uncultured Bacillota bacterium | reverse complement strand
AGGCATACCCTCGTCTATAGATATTGAATTCTTAGAATTAAACGACAACCCCTAATGTATATGCTGACAACACAATTATTGCTGATGCCAAAATCTCATACACAAGTAGCAACACGGACATAGCTACAGTGGACAACGACGGCAAAGTCACCATAAATAACACTAACAAATACGGCGAGACAACAATTACTGCCACCTACTCAGGTGACGACAACCACTACCCTTGCAGCGCCTCCTATACAATCAAGGTAAATGAAAAACAAAAGAATGCGACCAAACTTTCTTTCGAAGAAGGTATTGACCGTCAGACAATCGTGGTGAAAGTGAACGAGGAAAACAAATTTACCGGTGCAAAGGCAATATTGTCTCCTGTAGAAAACGGCGAAATCACTTACAGTAGCAGCAATGATAACGTAGCAAAAGTAGACAACGAAGGCAAAATACACTTAAACAAGATTGGCGAGACTGTAATATCCGCAAACTATGCCGGCAACGAAACCTATGCTGCAAGCTCTACATTCTATCGCCTGCAATATAGAGGAGAAAGTATAGTATTCGCTTCAAAATTCGATTCATTCAGGGAACTCGGTACACCATCATACATAGAAAATAAAAACGCTAATTTTATAGATTCACTATCAAATTCTTATAAATGGTACATCGAAAAAGGGCGCAGAACAAGAGCTAAGAATGGTATACTTGAGGTAAAGAGCCAATGTGTTGTTAAATCCCCAAAGATAGAAGCCCCTAACGGATATACGGTTAAAGTATTATACTATCAAGCTAAATCAGACCCCATGAGATTAGCAATAGAAGTTAACAGAAAAGAAATAAAAACAAAATCCAATAAATATGGTACACTAGACACAAAGGAGGGAACGGGATATATAGTAACGGGAGAGATTGACTCTTCAACCGCATTCGCAATTAATCCTTCTCCAAGTGAATACAGATTGACATCAATCCAATATTCAACATCACTCTGAAAGAATCAGCGGATAACAGTCAGATTATATATGCGCATAAGGGAGAAATAATAAATGCCCAACTTGAACGAACATTAGTAGCAGACAAGTGGAACACGTTCTGCATTCCCTTCAATCTAAGCGTAGCTGACGGAAAACTATGCGACGTTGAAGCGGAAGTCCGCGAATACGACCGTATGGAGGGTGAGGTGATGATGTTTAAAGATGCAAAAGAGATTGTTGCTGGGCGCCCATACCTTATCAGACCTAAAGGTAAAAACATAGAATTGAATCAATTCGCTAATGTCAGACTTACAGGACCAGAACTTGAGCAGAGCGGAGACGAATCATTCTACATGATTGGAACATACAGCAACAGAACGTTCAGCGAGGAGGAGAGCAGCCAATACCTGTTCCTTAACGCTAACGCAGAATTCAAGCATCCCAAGCCAGGAACAACTATGAAGGGTATGAGAGCATACTTCTACTGCTCGGCGAATGTTCATGCAAGCCAGATAAAAGTAGGCTTCACAGATAACTCTACAGACATCAATGACATTGAGCAAAACAACATGCAAGCCAACTCACAAAGGATCTACTCAATAAACGGCACATACGTTGGAACAGACAAATCAGCACTTCCTAAAGGAATTTATATTATTGGCGGAAAGAAATACATAAAGTAATTCTAAACTCAAAATCGGTCATTAGCATTTCTCGCATTTATAAGCAATGAGAAATTCTAATGACCGATTTTTTATTTTGCAAGCCTTGCCATAAACGGGGCTATAATTTCTGCAGCCTGCTCAAGGTTCTTTCTGTCTGTAACGTCAAAAGTAGAGAGTTCTGTACTGTCAATATCTATCTCTCCTACAACAACTCCTTCAGAAAATAAAGGAACTACAATCTCAGATTTTGACAACGACGAACACGCAATATGACCAGGAAACTCTTCCACGTCGTTTACCACAAGACTGCGCCCCTCCTTCCATGCCGAGCCGCAAACGCCACGTCCATATTTAATCCGTGTGCATGCAGGAGTGCCCTGAAACGGACCAAGAATAAGTTCATTGCCATCAACAATGTAAAAACCGACCCAGAAGTATTCTTTAGGAAAAGCCCCCTTCATTACAGCAGCACAATTAGCCAATACGCTTATAGCATTGTCATCAGCACAAGCAAATGTCCTTATCTGGGTTTTTGCCTTCCAAATAGATAAGTTGCGCAACAACGTTGTTTGCAACTGCATCGTTAATTTCCCCTGTTAAGAAAATTATTCGGTCTTCCAAAAGCCTTGAATAGATGTCATAGGAACGTTCGCCGTTTGCGGTTTGGTCAACAACCATTGGAATTAACATTTTTCACCTCTATATTATTTTGTTCCCAAAATTTAAATTATATTGTTGTTTGTTTTTAAGAAATCTAAGAGTTTTTTCATTAAAATGTCGTTTTGATAGTATGCGATTGTTCTGTTGTCCAAAGATTTCTTATAGTCTTCAACAGATTTTTTATATTTTTCAGCGGTTTCTGCCAAAACTTTGTCAAGTTCTGCTTCGGTTACAACCATGTTTTCTTTTTTAACAAGCGCTTCCAAAACAAGGCGTGTTTTAACAGTTTCTTTTGCTTGTTCTGCTCTTTCTTTTCTTAAATCTTCAACATTTGAGCCAACATAATCTAAGTATTCTTCAAGTTTAATTCCTTGATAGGAAAGGCGCATTTCAAGGTCTTTCATGAAAATGTCAAGTTGTCTTTCAACCAAAATTTCAGGAATTTCAACTTCGCTTCCTTTAACAACTTGGTCAATTAAATCGTTTTCAACCTTTCTTTCTTTATCTCTTTCAAGTTTTTCTTTAAGACGTTTTTCAATGTCTTTTTTATAATCTTCAAGATTTTCGAATTCGCTAACATTTGCAGCAAATTCGTCGTTGATTTCTGGAATTTCTTTCTTTTCAAGTTTTTGGACTGTAACTTTGAAAACCGCTGGTTTTCCTGCTAACGATTTTTCATGATAGTTTTCTGGGAATGTTACATTAACATCTTTTTCGTCGCCAACTTTCATCCCAACAATTTGGTCTTCAAAAGTGTCGATAAAACTGTGGGAGCCAAGTTCAAGGCGATATCCTTGCGCGCTCCCCCCGTCAAAAATTTGTCCGTCAACGCTTCCAACAAAGTCGATTGTTGCGAAATCGCCAAGTTTTGCTTCGTCGGTTGATTCAACAAATCTTGCTTGACGTTCTGCAACCTTTTTAAGTTCTTCTTCAACTTCGCTTTTCTTAACTTTTTCTTTTCCTCTTTCAACTGTAAGCCCTGTGTATGCTCCAAGTTTAACTTCTGGCATAAGAGGCGCAGTTGCAACCATAACAATTCCTTCTTTCTCAAATTTTTCAATTTTAACGTCTGGTTGTGAAAGTGGTTCAATGTCTAAATTTGCGTCGAGGAATGCATTATATTCATCAGCAAAAGCAATTTCCAACGCATAGTCGAAGAAAACTCCTTCGCCATATTGTTTTTCAATAACTTTTCTTGGTGCTTTTCCTTTTCTAAATCCTTGAACGGAATATTTCCCTTTTGTTTCTTCATAGGATTTTTCAACACTTTCTTCCCATTTTTCTTGGGAAATTTTGATCTCAACTTCCAACTTATTGTTTTCTTTTGATCTAATCTTGTAACTCATAATTTTCTCCTTAAATATATATTACGCGCCAATTATAGCACACTTGCCAAGGCAAATCAAACATTATTTACGAAATTTTATAGATCTTCCCTGGCATTGTTGAAGCAACATCAATGTTAAAGTTTTCTCCAACATAAGTTCCCTCTCTTTCCAAAATTGCCTTAATTGTTTCAAAGGCAAGTGTTGGATTGTTATTTTCCTTTGAAAGGTGGGAAAGGACAACGCGGCGCGTCCCTTTTCTTGCAAGTTTTAAAATTGCATTTGCGCTTGCAATGTTTGAAAGATGCCCCCTTGAAGAAAGAATTCGCTGTTTAAGACTTGCGCTGTAGTTAATGTTATTTTGAAGCATTTTAACATCGTGGTTGGCTTCCAAGAAAACAAGTTCGCTTCCATATATGTTTTCTAAAATTGAATCGGAAATTGCGCCAAGGTCGGTGCAAATTGAAACGTGCCTTCCTTGGTTTTCAATGTTGAACCCAACGCAGCAAGCGCTGTCGTGAGGAACTTTGAAAGCAGAAATTGTTAAATCGCCAATTTCAAAAGGCGCGCAGGTGAACGAACGTTTTTGAGTTTGCGGAACTTTTTTGAGTTTACTTGAAAGCGCGTTCCATTCGTCTTCGTGCGCATAAACTCTTGTTCCAAACTTTGTTGCAAAAACATCAATTCCTTTAATATGGTCACTATGCTCATGAGTGACCAAAATTCCTGCAATTTCCGAGCCTCCAACTCCAAGCAGTGAAAGCCTAAGCTCAATTTCCTTACATGACAAACCCGCATCAACAAGAATTTTTGTTGTTGCGCTTTCAATGTATGTTAAATTGCCATCGCTTCCCGATGAAAGGTTAATAACTCTCACAGGTTTTATTCTATCATTTTGCAAAATGTTTTGCAACATTAAAAGCCAAATTTAGTTTTTCTTTGGCTGTTTTTTATAGTGCACATCAAACTCTTTTGTCTTTTCGTCATAAAAGGCAACAAGAATGTTTTTAAGTTCTTTTTTGTTTTTTATTTTAAGGTTTTGAAAAAGCCAATCATTGTTTTTCCCTAAAATCTTAAGATAACTTTCATCAATTTCCCCGTCGTTAATTAAGAATTTTTGAAGACTTGCTTCTTCCGCCGGTTTGCCCAAATCTTCAATAACTGTTGGCTTTTGCGTTCCAATTGGAAGAACACTTAAATTTCCGTTTGTTTCAAAAATTGCATAGGCAACATCGGTTAAATTGAAAAATCCTTTTTCGCGGCAAAGCCCAATAACATCGTTAACATCAAGTTTCGATTTTTTAAGATTTTTAAAGTTTATTTTTCCGTTGTCAATTATGATAATTGGTTTCCCTCTTAAAAAGCGTTTAAGCGGCAAAGTCGTTCGCTCTAAAAGAGTTATGACATAGCTTATAGCAAGATAAACCCCAATCGCAACAACATAATAATACCATGGTTGTTCAACATCTGTTGACCATTCCGCGGCAATTGACCCAATTGAAATTCCAATAACATAATCTGTGAAACTAAGTTGTGCAATTTGCTTTTTCCCAAGAATTTTTGCAACAACAAACATTGCGGCAAAACTGTAAATTGCGTTTAATAAAACAACAATATAATCTGGCATAAAAAACTCCAAAAATAATTTTTAACAAAAATAAATTATTTAAACAAAAAATTCTTTATTTATTTTTGATAATTATCTTAATTATTTTTATTTAATAAATTATTTTTAATTTATTTTTTAATTTATTATTTATTTTTTTATTTATTTTTTTAT
>CALHLT010000005.1:0-37511 GCA_938034555.1 uncultured Bacillota bacterium | reverse complement strand
TTAAATTAAAAATAATAAATTAAAAATAATAAATTAAAATACAATAAATAAATAGTAAATTAAATTAAAAACAAAATAAAAAATCCACCAATAAATTGGTGGCTTTTTAATAACCTTGTTATTTCTTTGGAATTGAACTTGTAATTGCATCGGCAAGTTTTTTAATTGTTTTGTCGTCAAGTTCAACTTTTGAGGCTCCGCCTCCGCCTCTTCCAAGAAGTTGAGATGCAGTGTCTTGCGCATTAAGAATTCTCTTTTGAGTTTTAACTTCTTCCGCAATCTTCTCTTCTTTGCCGCTACGTCCAAGCATTCGGTTCTCAATTGCTTTAAAGCTTCCAGACTCCTTAAATCCTTTTGCAAGGTTTGCGCCAAGAGTGTTGAGGATAGGGCTTAAGTTATCAATGAGAGCATCTTTAAATGCATTTGCCATTTTCTTTCCAGCTTTTGCAGCGTCCGCAGCAGACATTCCAGAATTTTTCAAATATCCGCCGGAAGCAACAAGGTCTTGAGCCTTTTTAGCAGATTCATTATAACGTTGAGCTCTTTTTTCGGCAGGAAGGCTTGATGTTGCAGATTTACTATAGTCATTCCCAACTTGTTGGTATGCTTTTGCATACTCAGAGTGGCGATTATAACTTTCTTCTGTTTCTTTAATTTTTCTTTTTGTTTCAGCAAGATCTTGCTCGGCATACATAACTTCAGTGTCACGTCTTCTTGCGGCGCGCTCTAAGTTGCCTTCCTTATTTGCAGTTCCGCCAAAAGCAGCACGTGCACTTGAATATTCTGCTTGTCTTTTCTTTTTGGCAAGTGCTTTTTCTTGATCAGCTTCCTGTTGTCTTAATTCAACAAGTTGTTGTTTGTCAGCGTCTGCTTTCTTTTGGTTTTCTTCAGCATTTTTAAAACTATCTTCCATAGAGGACATTGAAATTCTATAATTTTCTCGTCTTTCGCGCTCTTTCTTTATATAGTCTTGTTTTTTCTTTGATGAAAGTTTGTTCCAAGCCTTAACATCTAAGTTATTAAACTCCATTGCACCAAGGCGTAAAGAAGCTTTTTCTTGTTCTGCGTCATCTCTGCGTTTTCTCCAACTACCTTTACTCCCCTCTTTGCCATTATATCTTGCAAGTCTCTTATCGGCCTTTTCTTGAGCGGCTTTTTCTTCATAAGCTTCTCTAGCAGCGCCTCTTTGTTCGTCGGTCATTCCTGCTCTTAAACTTCTAAGAGCTCTTCTTCTTGAGCCTGCGCTTCCAGTTAAAATAGTATCTCTAGTATCGGCATCAAGGCCTTTAAGCGCAGCTTCGTTTTCTGCTTCTTTTTGGCGGTGTTTATCGCGCATGCTCGAAATTTTGTTTGTTGCGCCTTTAATTCCTTTGAAAGCAAGCTTTGACCCTTTAACAGCGAGACCAGCTGGCATTGCGGCAACTTGACCAATTTTCGAAAGAGTTCCGCCAACTTCTCCTGCCATTCCTTCGCCGCCTTTCATCGCGTCGTCGCCTCCAATAAATTCGGAAATTGTTCCGCAAAGGTCTTTAACCATGATAAGACCAACAATTACGAAAAGCATTGAAACAATTGAGTCAACAAATGGAATGTTGAAGAAATTGATTTCTGTTATGAAAGGAAGGATAACGAAGAATAAGTTAAGTCCAACAATTGGGCCATAAGCTGCAATAACTTTTGAGGTAAATTTTTCGCGCCATTTTTTAAGCGCCGCGCCGTCGTCCAAAGGCATAAGCGATGAAATTGGGGCAGCGATTAAGAAGAGAACAACAAGTTCGAAAATTCTTTTCATAAGCCCGAATGTTAAGTAGATTAAAAGTTTTGCTGTAACAACAAGTGCGCCAATGCAAATCACGAAGTTGAAAGACCAAAGGTCGTAGTAGAACCAAACTTGTTTAACATCGTTTTTATCGAACGATTGAATTGAGTCTGGGGCATAGTTTCCAATGAATGAACTTCTGTCGCCAAAAGGATAGAGGAAACTTTTGTTAAAATCGTCGTTCGAACCAAGAGACGCGGCTGTTTTAAGTGTGTAGGAATTTGCATAACATTCGTCAAGCAAGTTTGCCGCTCTTGAATATTGCTGTCCAAAATTGTTAAACACGCCCGCGCTAACATTTGTTTCTGTAAGATGGTTTTGGAAAGTTGTTGAGTTTCTTATTCTGTTTGCTTTGTATGCAGAGGCTTTAAAAACTAAACCGCTTATTGGGGTTGAGGTTGTTGCAACATGAACTTTATCGCTTTTTCCCCAGAAATTGTATGCTATGTAGGTTTTTTGGTCTGTTTCGGTTGTGAATTGTTGGAAAAGGTTTGAAATATTGTAGGTTGTTGTTTTTCCCTCCTCATCGGTCACTGTGTAGGTTGCACCGCCAATTTCCGAGCTGCTTGTTCCCGAGGTTATTGTGTCGAGCGCTTGAAGGATTATGTTTGAAAGGTAAATTCCAAAGAAACAAACAATTGGAACGATTGCAAAAGATGCAATGGCTTTAAAAGCTTTTCCAATGATTTTTCCTTTTGATGCGCTTTTTGCATCTGTTGCTGCATATTCCGAACGAAGAACTGCAACAAAGGTTGTTATGATTAAGAGAATTAATGCAAGAATTATGAGAGCCCAAAAGATGTTTGAGAGAATTGCGTTATCGCCCGTGAAAATTGTTCGAATAAATCTAAGAACAAGGTCGCCAGATTCTTTTGAAGCTTCTGCGCCGCCTAAGATTGTGTCGGACGAATAGTAGACAACATCAAGACCTGCAACTTTTCTTACGAGAAGTTGAAGGATATCTAAAATTTGGAAAATTAAGGTGCAAAGAAAATATAAAAGTTTTGGAATGATTGAGATAAACGCTCCCCACCATCCAGAAAACCATTCTCGAATTTTTTCGCCAACACCTGCAATAAAAACAACGTTCATTGGATTCTCCTTTGTTTTTTTAAGTCTAACACAAAAAAAACAAAATGTAAACATTTTTAGATAAATTATATCTTTATATATATAACAACATTATTTTGTCAAAAATTCAAAAAAACTATGCTTAAAAAATTTTTTAAAAAGTGAAATTATTTTAAGAAATTGCATAAAATTAGTAGACAAATCAATTTCTTGCCTATATAATAAGGGCGATTTTTAATTTGCGAGGTGAACATGAAAGAAAATCAATATATTAGATGTCCAAGATGTGAACTTAACTATATTCAAAAAAAGGACAAACTTTGCTCGGTTTGCCAAGCAGAACTTAATGCAGATTCTTCCTATGACGAACTTGACATGGAAACTTGCCCAATTTGCAAAACAAATTTCATTCGCCCAGACGAAATTATGTGCGCGCAATGCGCAAAAGAGCGCCAAATTAACGGCGAAAATGTTGGGCTTGACGATGACTGGGAAAACTATGTTGACCCAAGCGATGAAGGGCTTGCTTCGGAAGACGAAGAAACAGGAGAAATGGCTCGCGTAACCGATCTTGAAGACGACGATCTTGAAGACCTTGAAACAGACGATGACGACCTTCCAGAAATCGACGAAGAACTTGATTTTGACGACGAAGAAGAGGAAGAAGATGAAGACGAAGACGATGAAGATGATGACGAAGACTTCGACGACGAAGATGACGATTTTTAAAAAAACAATAACAAAAATTGTTAGCGCTTGGCTTTGCCAGGCGTTTTTTATTAAAAATGATTTTTAGATTTGTTAAATATGTTGTATAATTAAGCCACTGAGGGAAAAAATGGGACTTTTTAAAAATAAAAACTTGAAAAAACTTATGAAAATTGCCGACAAGGTTATTGCCTTGGAGGACGAATATAAAAATAAGACAAACGAGGAACTCCAAGCAAAAACACGCGAGCTTCAATCTCGCGCGCAAAATGGCGAAAACTTAAACGACTTGCTCCCAGAAGCATTTGCGAACGTTCGCGAGGCGGCGGCAAGAGTTTTAAATATGCGTCATTTCTATGTTCAAATTCTTGGCGGAATTGCTCTTCATCAAGGTCGTATTGCCGAGATGGCAACGGGGGAAGGAAAAACTCTTGTTTCAACTCTTCCTGCCTATCTTAATGCGCTAACAGGAAAGGGCGTTCATGTTGTTACTGTTAACGAATATTTGGCAGAGCGTGACGCGCAATGGATGGGAAAAATTCATAAATTCCTTGGCTTAACTGTTGGAGTTGCGTTAAGCGGAATGGACGAAAAAGCAAAAAAAGCCGCATATGATTGCGACATAACATATTGCACAAATAATGAGGCAGGGTTCGACTATCTTCGTGACAACATGGTTGTTAGAAAAGAAGACAAAGTTCAACGTGGGCATAACTTTGCAATTGTCGACGAAGTTGATAGCATTTTGATTGATGAGGCAAGAACTCCTCTTATCATAAGTGGAAGGGGAATGAAATCAAGCGATTCTTATTACACCGCACAACGTTTTGCAAAGAACCTTCGCGAAGGCGACGATTTTGAAATTGACATCAAAACAAAAGCAATTAACCTAACCGAGCAAGGTGTTTCAAAGGCAGAAAGATTTTTTGGTGTTTCAAACCTTTCCGATGTTGACAACATTGAATTAAACCACTATATCAACAACGCCCTTAAAGCAAACTTTATCATGGTTCGCGACGAAAATTACATCGTTAAAAACGGCGAAATTTTGATTGTTGACGAGTTCACCGGACGTATCATGAAAGGAAGAAGATATAGCGACGGGCTCCACCAAGCAATTGAAGCAAAAGAAGGCGTAACAATTAAAAATGAAAATAAAACGCTTGCAACAATAACTTTTCAAAACTATTTCCGTCTTTATAAGAAACTTAGCGGTATGACGGGAACGGCTAAAACCGAAGAAGGCGAATTTGTTGGAATTTATAACCTCGATGTTATTCAAATTCCACCAAACAAACCAAACATGCGCTATGACGCGCCAGACATCATCTACACTGGTGTTCCAGGCAAAATTAAAGGAATTTTGCAAGATGTTAAAGAGCGCCATGAACTTGGCCAACCAATTTTGATTGGCACAATAACAATTGATAAATCCGAAGAGATTTCAAAAGAACTTAAACGCGCGGGAATTAAACACAACGTTTTAAACGCGAAAAACCATGAGCAAGAAAGTGAAATCATTGCGCAAGCAGGTCGCAAAGGCTCTGTTACAATTGCAACCAACATGGCAGGGCGTGGAACCGATATTTTGCTTGGCGGAAACCCAGAGTTTATGGCTCTTAAAAAGCTTCGCGACGAAAATTTCACAGAAGAGCAAATAAATTATGCAACTTCGTTTATTGAAAGCGACAACGAAGATTTAAGAAAAGCGCGCGAAGAATATTTGAAGTTCTATAACGAATTTAAAGCAATAACCGACAAGGAAAAAGAAGAAGTCATTTCTCTTGGCGGGCTTCACATTATTGGAACCGAGCGTCATGAATCAAGACGTATCGACAACCAGCTTCGTGGACGTGCTGGGCGTCAAGGGGATCCTGGCTCAAGCGTTTTCTATATTTCTCTTCAAGACGACCTTGCAAAACGCTTTGGCGGCGAAAAACTTGCTCGAATTGCGCAATTCTGCCGAATTGACGACGAAACTCCTTTCCAATTCAAAATGCTTGCAAAACAAATTGAACGCGCTCAAAAGAGAATTGAAATGACGCATTACAGCGCAAGACGAACAGTTCTTCAATTTGACGATGTTTTAAACAAACAACGCGAAATCATTTATGGCGAAAGAAACAAAGTTTTGGACGGGGTTAACATCCACGACGAAATTATGGATATGTTCCCATCAATTGTTTCACAAATTGTTTCCGAAACAATTAATGCTGATAAAGCGCCAGACGAATGGGATTTAACCGCCCTTAACGAAGCTCTTGAAAGAAAACTTTTCCCAAAAGACACAAATCTTGTTGACGAAAAGTTTGTTAAAAATTGCGACGGAGCCGATTTAATTCAAAAAATCTTGGACGCTGTTGAAAAACGCTATCAAGAAAAAATGGATTTCTTCAAAGAAAATGGGAAAGATTTCTCCGATTTCGAACGATACATTCTTTTAAGAGTTGTCGATTCACTTTGGATGGATCATATCGACCAAATGAACCAACTTCGAAATGAAATTGGACTTCAAGGTTATGGACAACACGACCCAATCATTGCATATAAACGAATTGGATTTGAAATGTTTGAAAATATGGTTGACGAGATTCGCGAAAAAACTGCACTTTTCCTTTTGAATGTTACAATTGAAGAGCAGCCAGTTCCTCGCCAAGTTGCAAAGCCAATTATGGTTGTTGAGCAAAAAACTGCAAAAGCCGCTCCAAAAGCAGGACGAAACGCTCCTTGCCCTTGCGGAAGCGGGAAAAAATATAAAAATTGTTGTGGGAAAAATGAATGATTGAAATCAATGTTTTAACAGGAACAATGCTTGAAACAAACAACTATGTTTTAATTAACGAAAACACGGCTGTTTTAATTGAAGCAAGCATATCTCCAAATTCGCTTGGCGAAATTTTGCAAGGGAAAAAACTTGCAGCAATTCTTTTAACGCATGGACACTGGGACCACTATTGGGAAATTGAAAACCTTGCAAAAGAATTTCCTTGCCCAATTTACATGACAAAGGAAGCTTTTGAAAAAATCAATAAAAAAGAAAAAGCCTTTGCGGCAGACAGAAACCCAAAAATTGATTTAACTCCATTCGATGTTAAATTTATAAAAAACGACGACGAACTTAAATTTGGAAATGAATTATTTTTCCAGGTTATCAAAACTCCGGGGCACACCAATTGCAGCGTTTGCTATCTTTTAAAATCAAAAGAAAGCAACATTGTTTTCACGGGGGATTTAATTTTCAAAGATGGCGTTGGACGAAGCGATTTGCCAACAGGAAACTTTGACGAACTTAAATCAAGCATAAAGAAAATTCTTCCGCTTGGCGATGAAACACTTTTGCTTTCGGGGCATGGAAGTCCAACAACGCTTGGCGAGGAAAGAGAAAAACTCCAAACACTTTTATAGAATTAAACCAAAACGAAAACACGCAATAAACAAGTTGCGTGTTTTTTTCATAGTATATAAAAAACGACTGGAGAAAATTATGTGTGGTATTTATGGCTACATAGGAAAAAACGCCGTTCAAAAATCGATTTGTGGGCTTGAAAGACTTGAATATCGCGGCTACGATTCGGCGGGAATTGCTTACATAACTGAAAATGAAAAAATTAAGGTTGTTAAAAACGTTGGAAAAGTTTCTGGACTTAAAAGCAAACTTAACCCAGAAATTGAATCAAAACTTGCAATTGCCCACACGCGTTGGGCAACCCATGGGAAACCATCAATTTTAAATTGTCATCCTGTTTCAAGCGAAAATTTTTCGCTTGTTCATAACGGAATAATTGAAAATTTCAAAGAAATTCAAAATGAATTTAATTTTAAATTAAAAACAGAAACCGACAGCGAAATTATTGCTCATTTAATTGAAATAAATTTCAATAAAAATCTTAAAAATTGTGATAAAATTAATGAAAATATATTATATGCAATAAAAATTGCAGCGCAAAAATTAAAAGGCTCTTGGGCAGTTGAATTAATTTGCAAAAAAATGCCAAATAAAATATATATTTTTAAAAATTTAATGCCAATTGTTGTTGGAACAAATAGGCTTGAAAGCGCCGTGGCAAGCGATGTTAACGCGTTTGAATTCGACGAAAAAACAAAGTGGGAATACTACACTTTGCAAGACGGAAATATTTGCGAATTAAGCGGCGATAAACTAATTATTTATAACGAAAATTTGGAAAAAATTACTCTTGAAAAAACAAAAAAAGAGAAATTTAATTGCGAAAATTTAACAAATTTTAAATATAAAATGCTAAAAGAAATTAATGAAATTCCATTTTCATTAAATAATACAAAAAAATCAATAAATAAATTAAAAAATTCAAATTTTATCAATATTTTTAAAAATTTTTCAAGTGTGACAATTGTTGGGTGTGGAACGGCTTATCATGCAGGGCTTTATGGAAAATTTATTTTTGAAAAACTAACAAAAAAATTTGTTAATGTTGAACTTGCAAGCGAATTTCGATATAAAACACAACTCAAACAAAAAAATAATCTTGTTCTTGCAATAAGTCAAAGCGGCGAAACTGCGGACACAATTGCCGCTCTTAAACTTGCAAAGGAAAACGGAGCAGTAACGGCTGTTATAACAAATGTTCAAGGCTCAACAATAACCAATTTTTCCAACTATGTTTTTCTAACTAATGCGGGTCCGGAAATTGCAGTTGCAGCAACAAAAAGTTATGTTTCGCAGGTTTATGCTCTTTATCTTCTCGCTTGCACAATTTCGGGAGAAAAACCAGCAACAAATTTAAGCGCAAAAGTTAAAACAATCATTGATGGGTTTGACGAGAAAATTCTCGAAAAATATTTTAATTGTCAAAAATTTTTCTTTATTGGAAGATTGTGCGATTCAACAACCGCGCTTGAAGGAGCGCTTAAGCTTAAAGAAATTGCATATGCCCACAGCGAAGGATATGCCGCTGGTGAACTTAAACATGGAACACTTTCGCTTGTTGACGAAACTTCGCTTATTATCGTTATAATAACTCAGTCGAAAATTAAGGAGAAAACTCTTAACGCGGCGCATGAGGTTCAGGCAAGGGGAGGGAAAATTCTTTTTGTAACACAGTTTGATGATATTGCAGGTGAAAAAATTTTGCTTCCGAAAACAATTGAAGACGCAATGCCAATCCTTTCTGTTATCCCGCTCCAACTTCTTGCCTATTATTTCTCGCTTTCAAAAGGTCTTAACCCAGATATGCCGCGAAATCTTGCAAAAAGTGTTACGGTTGAATAGGAAAATATAAATAGTATAAAGCCAATTGAATAGAAAATTGGCTTTTTCTTATACTAATTTTATGATGTTTCCCGAGGTTGAAAAACTTAAAAAGAAATTTAGCGAAAGCAGCGATATTGTTGTTCGCGAAGTTTCATGCGGGCAAAGACAAATCAATTTGATTTTCCTAAAAAGCATGATTGACGACAGTCTTTTCACAAGCGGAATTCTTGGCCCAATCATGGATTATGGAAGCGACCAAAGTTCAATTTCAAGCGGAAAAGAATTTACCCTTAAAACCCTTCAAGACGAGGTTCTTAAAATAACCGAAATTGAAGAAGTTGAAAAGAAAGAAGCGGCAAAAGAACTTGCGGCAAACAAAGTTTTGCTTTTTCTTGATAAAGAAGAAAAGATTCTTTCAATCGGCATAACGAAATATCCCGTTCGAGTTCCTTCCGAACCTCCAACTTCTTCGGTTTTGAAAGGGCCAAGAGAAGGTTTTGTTGAAGATATTAAAAGCAATATTGCGCTTCTTCGAAAAAGATTTTCTGGCGAAAAACTTGCAATAAATGAAATGGAAATTGGAAGATGTTCCCAAACAAAGGTTGCAATTGCCTATGTTAAAGGCGTTGCAAGCCGAAAAATTGTTAATAAAATTAAAAAAAGATTAAAGGAAGTTGACATCGACGGAATAATCGACTCTTCCTATCTTGTTTCTTTCTTGCAAGAAAGAAAACGCTCAATGTTCAAGCAAGTTGGAAGTTGCGAAAAGCCAGACATTGTTGCATCAAAAATTTTGGAAGGAAGAGTTGCAATAATTGTTGACAACTCGCCAATTGTTTTAACTTTGCCTTTCATTTTTCTTGAAGACTTGCAAAACAGCAACGACTACTATTCGCTAAGCAACTATGCAACATACGTTCGCGTTATTCGTCTTCTTGGGCTGTTTTTTGCGGTCTTAATTCCGGGAACTTATGTTTCCGTTCGGCTCTACCACTATAACATCGTTCCTGTTAACTTTCTTTTCACAATTGCAAACGCAACAACAGCAATTCCATTAACACCGTTTTTGGAAATTGTTTTCATACTTGTTTTGTTTGAAATCCTTTACGAGGTAAGCTTGCGCTTGCCAAGATATCTTGGGCTTGCAACAAGCATTGTTGGGGCTTTAATTTTGGGGGACACTGGCGTTAAAGCGGGGTTAATTTCGCCGCCGGGTGTTATGGTTATTGCAATAAGTATAATTGCAGTCTACACCATTCCCGACCAAGTTGACCAAATTGTTCTTTTGCGCTCAACGTTTATTGTTCTTGGCGGCTGTCTTGGAATTTTTGGAGTTATTGCGGGCGTTGTTTTTGTTGTTGCATACTTGGCAAGCATTGAAAACTATGGCGCGGCATATCTTTCGCCATATGCGCCTCGAATTCGAAATGACCTTCAAGACGGGGTCTTTAAGCAAAACATTGTTAAAATGAAAAATCGCCCCGAAAGTTTCCATAATAAAAATGTTGTGAGGTTGAAGTATGACAAAAACAATTAGTGCGCGCCAACTTTCTCTTCTTGGCTTTGTTTCAACTTTTGCATTAAAACTTACAATTCTTCCCTCTCTTTTATATGGAGAAATAGGGGTGGATGCTCTTTTGCTTGTTTGTTTTTCGCTTGCCTTTGATTTTATTGAATTTTTCGTTATTTATTATCTTTTAAGACGGAATGAAAACATTTCGTTTGCAACTTTCTTGGAAAAAACATTTGGAAAAGTTTTTGGGAAAGTGATTTTGCTTTGTTTTTTTGCCTATTTCTTTTTTAAATTCTTAATTTTAGCAATTGCTGGGTTCGATTACGCGCGTTTTGCAATTTTTAAAAACGCTCCGTTATATCTTTTCTTGTTCATAATTCTTGCAATAAGCAGCAGTTTGGTTCTTTTTAAAAGTAAAGCAATTGGGCGAACAGCGGAGTTTTTCTATCCCATAATTGCTTTTTTCTTTATTCTCTTTTTCTTTGTCGCAATTTTAACCGCGTCGCTTCAAGACCTTCGCCCCCTTTTAACATCTGGAGCGGGAGCATTTTTCTCAACATTTTTTAAGTTTTTAGTCGTTGGCGGAAACTATATTTTTATGTTGTTTTTTATGGGGAAAATTAAGTTTGGCGAAAAACCGCTTAAAACTCTCGTTCCCCATCTTCTTTTTGGAGTTGCAGTTGTCATTATTTTCTTTTGCCTATATTATTCAATTTTCCGTTTCACCGCCGTTGCCCATCCAAACGCAATTTCCGAACTTATCCAGTTCGTTCCGCTTCCAAGCATCTTGGGAGATTTCAGTTGGTTTGCGGTTTCCCTAATGCTTTTGCTTTTCTGCCTTCAAGGCGGAATATATATGTTTTGCGGATGTTATTCTTTAACAAAAATTATGAACTTTCGAAAACAAGAAAAAGATTGGCTTGTTGAGCTTTCGGTTTTCCTTTTTAACGCGCTTGTTGTTGGAATTGTTTATGGCTTTTTCACGAGTTTCCAAAAACTTAAGCTTGTTGTTGTCGACAGTTTGTATGTTCCAATTCTAAGCGCCGTTATAATTGCAATGCCGTTTTTGTTTTTCATAATTGAACTCGCAAAAAAAGAAGAAAAAACTCCAAAAAAACTTAAACTTGGGAAATACGTTTTAAAGGAGGCAAATTATGAAAAAGATTTTTAATTTTGTTAAAATTCACGCAATTTTCATCCTTTTTTGCGTAATTTGCGTTGTGTTCCTTCCAAACGCAGTTGTTGCCCAGCCGCAATCGCGAACAAAGCTTGTTGTTCGCGCAATTGGCGTGGATAAAAAAGACAGCGGCTATGAGGTTTCGGCAATTGTTTTCATTCCAAAAGCAACCCAAACTTTCAGCGAAAACTATCAAGTTGTTTCCGGAAAAGGAAATTCCTTCTATGAAGCATTTTCAAACATTGGAATTGAAACCGGGCGCGAGGTTGCTCTTTCCCACACAAGCGTTATCTATGTTAACGACAAGATTTGCCAGGAAGGACTTGTTGAAAGCCTCGACTACTTAATTCGCGACTACAGCCTTAACAACAGTTCAAACCTTGTTTATGTTGAAAAAAGCGCAAAAGAAATTGTTGAAGCATCAAAAATCGTAATTCAAAACAGCGGCGTTAAAATTGGCGACGTTGCAAAATTCGACGAAGATAAAGTTGTTTTTCTTCAATCAAACATTGAAACCCTTTTCGCAAGTGCATATTCAAAAAGCGGGTGCGCAATGATTAACATTATGGAACTTAGCGACGAAATGGGGCTTGAATCGTCGGGTTCGCCCGAAGAAAGCGGGGGAGCGCAGTCTGGCGGCGGAAATGAAAGCAAAAGCAAAAAAATTTTTAACGAAGGGAAAAGCCTTGTTTTAAAGAACGGAAAGAAAGCCCTTGTCCTCGATAAAGACGAAACTTCCGCCCTCCGCTTTGGGAAAAAACTTTCCCAAATTGGCTATTTGGAATTAAACAACTTCTCAAACGAAAATTTTAAAGATGCGCATCTTGCTTTCATAATCGAAAAAAATATCGTTAAATATACGCCAACTTTCAAGAATGGAAAACCAGTTTTGGAAATTAAAATAATGCCAAAACTTCGCCTTGCCGAAGTTAATCAAAAAACTCACGACGAAAAAATCTTCCTTGGCGACCCAAACATCGCAAGCGAAAGCCTTGTTTCGGCAGTTAACGAAAAAGTTAAAACGAATTTCAGTTCCGTCCTAACAAAACTTCAAAACAAAAACCTCGATGTTCTTTCAGCCTACGAAAAATTTAACGCCTCTTCCCACGCCGAGTTCCAAAAATTCCTTTCTTCCCTAGAAAACCCCAACGCCTACTATCAAAACATCGAACTCGAAATCAATATTTCCGCCTTGGTTGTTTAAAAAAAATAAAAACCCTCCGCAAAATCGCGAAGGGTTTGTTTTAATTATTTTAAATTTTTAATTTGCTTTTAAAATCAATGTCTTTCCAACATTTGTTGATGTTATTGTTGTGTAAGTTGTTGAAGTGCTTGCTTGGTCAACCCAGGAATAATTAGTTTTTGTTGGCAATGTAACTGGATAACTTGAATTGATTGCTTTTGGTGCTTGAATTTCAGTTAAAGCAGAGCAGTTGGAAAGCATAGTTCTTGTATTTTTAACCTTTGACATATCAAACGATGAAAGGTTAAGCGTAATTAGAGATGAGCACCCATAGAACATTCCAGACATATTTGTAACAATGCTTGTATTAAAACTGGAAACATTAATCGAGGTTAAAGAAGAGCAGCTGGCGAACATGCTGTCCATATTTGTAACCTTGCTTGTATCAAAACTTGAGATATTAAGTGTTCTCAACGAACTGCAGAAATGGAACATTCCCGCCATATTTGTAACATTGCTTGTATTAAAATTTGATAGGTCAAGTGAGTATATACTCGAACATCCGGAGAACATAGAGGACAGACTTGTTACATTACTTGTGTTAAAACTTGAAAGAGTAATAGAAGAGATCCAACGGCAGTCGTAAAACATTCCATACATATTAGTAACATTGCTTGTGTTAAAACTTGAAAGATCAAGCGACTTTAATTGCATACTATTGCAGTCATAGAACATGTAGTACATAATAGTAACATTGCTTGTGTTAAAATTACTAAAAGTGATTGAGGCTATGTTTGATAGCGATACAAATAGCCTAGATGAATCAACTGGCGCATAAATTGTCCCTGTGCTATAGAAAATAACATCATATTTTGAACTTTCGCTTGAATTTGCTTTAACGTATGCTGTTACATCAACAACTCCAGTTGTTCCAGCAACATAAGCTGTTGTTCCCGTTGAATCTGTTGCACCAACGGATACAAGGGTGTAGTCTGAACCAGTAGGAGCTGTGTTTGTGAATTCAATTGTTTTGATATTTGCATTTGTATAGTTTGCGTTTGCTGCTTGCAAGGCTGCTTGCCATTTTGAACCTTGAAGAAGGTAGGCATTTTGTTCAACATAACTTGGGTCGTTAAGGGAAATTGTGTAGTTAAAAGATGAGGAGGAAACCGATTTGTTTTTGTCGGTTATGCGGAAGGTTATTGTTGTTGAGGTTGTTGCGTTTGCTCCAACTTCAAAGGTTGTTCCTGCGCCGCCAATTGTTCTTGTTAGGTTTGCGGAAGACGAGGAGTTGTCGGTTATTTTAACTTTCAAAGCGCGGTCGGCATGGTTTTGAATTTTTATTGTTAAAACAATGTCTGCGCCATAGTTTGCGCCTGCCGCGTTTTGGAATTGAATGTTTTTGTTTTTCCAAGTTGCAAGGGCTTCTGCCGAAGGGGTGGAGTCTGCAGAATAGTTAAGGGCGGAAAAAGTTACATTATTTTTTGCGCCAGAAACCGAACCTGTTATTGTTGCGTAAACATCTGTTGCTTGATAGCTTATTGTTCCGCTTACGCCAACAGAAACAGTTTTTGCAGCCCAAACGCCAACAAGAGTTAACGCAAGAACAACGAAGAACATTGGAACAATCATTAGAACTTTAAATTTAAGACTTCTATATGCTTTTTGAGCGGTTGGGTTTTTTTCTTTTCTTTCGCGCATGTTTTCCTCCGAAAATTATATCTTTATATAATTATAAATAAATTATCATTTTTTAAACAAAAAGGCAAATAAATTGAAACAATAAAAATTTTTGTTTAAGTTAAAAAATTAAAGAAAGAAATGTTATAAAATTCCTTTAATTTCTTTAAAAGTATTAAAAAACAATAAAAATTTAACAAAAAAAGAGCGTTTTTGCTCTCTTTTTAGTTAAATTATTGCAATTACATCATTAAATTTCCGTTTTCGGTTTTAACAACTTTCAAAATGTTTTCAAGGTTTCCTGTTTGGGCATTGAAATAGAAATAGTAGGTTGCCCCTTCTTTAAACGCTTTAACTTCGTTTGTTAAAACTTCGCGATTATAGTCAAGAGGACTTAACGCAAGACGGGTTTCAAGAATATTAAAACCGTCTGGAATTCTGTTTTCGGAAGCGGCTTTTGAAACGGAAGGAGTTTCAAGAGCGCGGCTTCGGTGGTTGGTGTAGAAAGGAGATGCTTCCCAGCCAAGAATGTTTCCGCTTGAAAGGTCAACTTTAACTTTAATTAAGTCGGGATAGAGAACAACATTGTTTTCAACGGGCGCAAGGTTAAGATAGGTGTCGCTTCCAAGGCTTCCGCTCCAAACGCATTCCATGTTTTCAAGGCCTTGTTTCTTTGCAAAGTCAACTGCAATTTTTTCGGCTTCTTCGGTTGAAATTTTTTGTTCACTTTTCTTGGAGAATGAACTTAAAGTTAAAAGTTTTCCTCCAACTTTTGTTATTTGAGCATAATATTCAAATCCGTTTTCAAGCGAGATTGAGAAATCGAAGGTTTTAAATTTTCCGTTTGTTTCGCCAACATAAGAAATTTTTATTGCTTGGCTGCTTTCGCCGCCGTTTGCATTAACAGATTTTTCCTGTTTTTCAAAAATCTTTGCTGCAATTTCTTGTGCTTCATCTTTGCTTATTTCGTTTCCAGAAAGCCCTTTAATTTCCTTGCTTACAACCGAGTCGGAAAATGGGCCGTCGTAAATCATTGTTGGATAGTCTTCTCCGCTTGATTTAATTGATTGAAAAAGTTGGGTGAAATCTGTGAAATCTTGTTTTTCATTTTTAACCGAGTTAACCGAAATGCTATATCCATTTGCAATTTTTCCCGACATATTTGCAAGGCTGTATTTAATGTCGGAAACGGCGCGGTGTAGGGCGTTAAGTGTTTCGCGCTCGGAAGCGGAAATTGCGTTTGATTTTTTTCTTGAAAGAACATTCGCAAATCCGTTAAGTTGATTTATAAATCTGTTTGTTTCGGGAATTCCATTCATTGAAATTGGAAGGCGCGAAATGTTGTTTTGTGCGCTTGCTGCGCTTTCATGAATTTCGGAAAGAAGTTTTTGAACATATGCCTCGTTTGTTGAGTTAACAAGCTTTCCAAGTTTAACTTCTGCGTTGTTAATGTCGTCAACAAGGTCGAAAAACGAGCGCTGATAAACATTTTCAAGGTTAACGGAACTCTCGTGGTATGCTTTTTTATTTACGGCATAGAGCACGCAAAAAACCGTCATCATAATCCCAAGAACTCCAACAAAAACAATGAGAGTTACTAAACTTGCTTTGCTTATGTTTGCTTTTTCTTTGCTTAAATCTTTAATTTTCATTGCTGCCTCCTCTTATCACATACAAAAAACGTGGCGTCCAATTGTAACAACAATTTCACGGTTGAAAATCCATTGGCTTGTTGCAGTTGCTGGGTTATAGTAGAAAATGCACCCATAAGTTGGATCCCAGCCGTTAAGAGCGTCTTGGGCGGCTTGATAGGCTGTTTCGTTTGGCTCATAGCCAATTTGTCCGTCATAAACCGCGGTGAAAGCCCATGGCTGATAGACAACGCCATAAATTGTGTTTGGGAAATCTGGGTGCTTAACACGATTTAAAATTACCGCAGCAACGGCAACTTGTCCAACATATGGCTCGCCGCGCGCTTCGGCATAAACGCACTTTGCAAGCAAATATAAATCGTTGTTTGATTGGTCGTTTAGGTTAATTCCAAGCAAACTTGCGGTTTTTGGCCCAACTGTTCCTGTTTGCTCAACGCCATAGTCAAATTGAAACGCTTTAATTGCTTGGGTTGTTTCCCAGTTCATTGTTCCGTCAATTGCGCCGTTATAGTAACCCAAATCTTTAAGTTTTTGTTGGATTGCCTTGTTTTGGCTGTAAGTTGTTTCGGCATAAACGTTTTCAACCTTGCGGGTTGGGATTACGCTTAAACTTAAACTTCCAATTAAGCAAACAACCATCATAATTGCAATAATCCAAATTTTTTTTGAAACTACCATAAAAATCTCCCTAAAAATTGCGATTTTAAGTAGTTTGCGCAAAAAAACAGTTTTATTCAAAAAAATCTTCCTAATTAAAGAAAGATTTAATGATCTCAATAATTTTAGACCTGTAAACCGTGTCTTCGCCTGTTGGATTTGCTTTCAAAAAACAAAGAGGAGGATAGACAACGCACCACCAGTTATTTCCTTCGCCGCTTCCAAGGTTTAGAATAAGCGCGTCATAGAAACCTTGTTCAAGCGTTAAATTTTCATAGGTTCGTGTTGGAAATTCCTCGCGCGCAAGCCTTGCCTTTGATGTGTAGGAAAAGCCATTTTCTTTAAGAGTTTTGTTTGCAACGCTTTCAATAAGCGGAAAATTCTTTTCCAAAACTTTTTCCGCTTCGGTCTTTGTTTGGCAAGAAGAAATTAGGGGAATCATTGCCTCAACAACTGCGTCTTTAACTTTATACTTAATGCTTTGGTCAATCTCGTCGTTTGAGTTTGCTCTAATATGTATTCTTAAATATTCGCTGTTTTCTTGCGGTTTATTTAAAAGACCAAAAACAACAATTGCGCCAAGTGCCAAAATTAAACAAAGGGTTATAACAATTTTTTTCATACAAGAATTATTGACGCGTTTTAAAAATTTAAACAATATATGCAATAATTTCAACGAAAAATTCAAAAATATTGACTTTATATTGATTTGTGGTATACTAAAAACATAGGAGAAAAGAAATGAGTTCAAAGTTCAATGTTAGTTTAATTGAAGAAATGAAAGACGGCTCTCGCGCAAAGCAAGGGAAAGAAATTGTTGTTTCCTTTGAAAAAGAAACAAGCGGAGCGGGAAGTTTCTATCGTGCCGGAAAAGATTTTAACGGAAGCGGCGAATATTTGCTTGAAGCTCAAATCTTGGAAAACGGCAAAAAAATTGTTAAAGTTCTTAACTCAAAAGGAAAACTTAGCAGCTTTGTTGACGGAAAAAATGTTAAACAAGATGGAAACTATATTGTTTTCGACGCGGCAGAAATTAAGTGCCTTCCAAACGCACAAATTTCAATTGCTGTTAAGGGCTTAAACGAAAAAATTTCAACCGTTGATGTTCGCGCGGGGGATCTTGTTATTAACAAAGGTCAAAAAGGAAGCATTGGGCTTTTGTCGGATAAACCAATTGACCTTGAACTTTCTGAAAACTTTTTTGAAGACATTTCCTTAAACAAAGTTAAATGCGGCGTTTTGCCTGCTCAAGCTTTTGAAGCAGCTGAAGGGCTTAAAAACTTAGCCCAAAAAGTTTTCCGTGTTAACGGCGAAGAACTTAAATTCTTAACAATAAACGGAAAACCAAACAAACTTTTCTTGGCAAGCGGAACAGAAATTCGCGAACTTGCAAATGTTATTGACGGCTCAAAAGAACACGAACAAACCGGAAGTTTTGCCCATGATTTTGGCTTCCAATTTAGAGGAGGGGATTTTGGTCAAGGAAAAGTTGGATCGCTTGCTTCAATTTTGGAAAACGTTTCTTCCGATAAGGCAAACGAGATTTTAGCATATATTGAGAATCAAAACGCCAAAACCTCAATTGAAAGAGTTTCGCCAGAAACATATAAAACAAAAATTCAAAATGTTTCAAAGTTTAATGTTTCAACAAAAAGCCAAGTAACAAAAGAAATTGGAAATGAACAAGAAGAAACAAACGCTTTTGTTGCCCAAAGCGCAGCACCTGCAATTTTAAAGGTTAACTTAGCTCAATCGGAAGTTGAAGAAACGAAAGAAGGAGGGGAAATGGAAAAGGAAACAAAAGAAACCGAAATTAAAAATGTTGATTCGAACGGCTCGAATTCAAACAACGGCGGAAGTGACCCTGTTGTTGGGTTAACTCCAGCAGCCGATCAACCTGCTTCGCAAAGCAACCCACCAGCCGACGGTTCAAGCGACGAAGAAGAGGAAGAAACCGTTGAAGTTGTTAGCGAACAACCTTCAAGCGAAGAAGAAAGTAAAGATAACAAACAAGCCGCAAAAGAAGATAAACCTTCAAATGGCGATAAAAAAGATCAAGACAAAAAAGAAAGTGCAGTACCAGCAAAAGAATATAAACCACAATATCCAGGAGATGGCGTCCACGTTCCTCTTAAACCTCTTAAAGTTCTTAAACATTGCTTGTTTGGCGCCGCAATTGCAACATGCATTGCTTTAACAGTTGTAACCTTCCTTGGCGGGCTTCTTGCCCCAGCGTTTATGTTCCTTTCTCTTGCAATTGGAACAGCAACAATAATGTCTTCCGAAATTGTTGGCGATATGAAAGAAAGAGCAGATGAAAAGAAAGCTGCGTTAGATAAAGAACAAGCGCGTCTTAAAAAGGAAATTGATAAAGAAAAGGCAATACAAAAAGCTAAAACAGAAGAAAAAACAGACGACAAAGACCAAGCCGAGGAAAAGGAAGAAGATAAGGAAGAAGTTTTTGAAGTTGATGGCGACAAAAAGAAAAAGAAGAAAAAATTAAACACTGCCGAACTTGTTGCAAAAAGTTCTCAAAAAAGAGCCAAAAGAAAGGAAAAAGTTAACGAAGTGAAAGCTCAAGCAACTTTAAGCGGCGGCGCGCAAGCAGAAAAAGCAAAGCGAGTTGCGCTTCAAAAAAAGAAAGTTAATGCAGAAGCAAAAGAGAAAAAAACGGCAAAAGAACTTAAAAAAGAAGCAGAAAAGAATGCTCTTAGAAAGAAAATTGCCGAAAACAGAACCGCCAACTATGCAAAGCCATTAAACAGCGAAGCATCAAGTTTAGCGCCAGATTCAAAACCTAAAAATCCATCAAGCGGACTTGATATGGGAATGTAGGAAAAATTCAAAAAGCAGTTGACATCAGCTGCTTTTTTGACTATAATAGGGGCTGTTAGTTAAATAACTATCACTTTTGCGCTTGTAGCTCAATTGGATAGAGCGTTGGTCTACGGAACCAAAGGTTGGGGATTCGAACTCCTCCAGGCGCACCAAAAATCGGCAGGATTTGCCGATTTTTTTATGTCTAGGGGTTCGAGTAAAATAGCACAAAAAACATACAAAAAAACGCTTTTTTACCCTATAAACGCACCAAAATGCGAATAAAATGCGAATAAAATGCGAATTCAATACGAAATAAGGTGCGAAAACCCTTATTTTACCGTATGTTTCCGTATTGTATCGCACTTTCTATTTTTGCAAAAAAATGCTGTAAAGAAATACCTCTTTACAGCCTCCTAATAAATATTTAAATTGGTTTAATAAGTTTATTTCATTTTATAATAATATGAATATACACCATTAGATGATGTATCCGCTTTTTCTATGAAAAGTTTGAACATATATTGATTTGTCGAAGTACTAAATTCATATCTAATTTCAAAAGTATACACCGAATTTTTAACAAAATATCCTTCTTTGTCTGTATCGTGGTTTGTCACATAATAAAATTTATAAAGTCTACTTGGATTATTATCAAAATAATCCCCTAATGTGTTGCTTTGTTCCAAGATATACCATGTTTCATTTTCGCCATACTTTACACCATAATTGCCAGAGATATGCCCAAAATAGCCATCATAATTTGTTTTAAAATAGTCAAGATAAATTTCAGCATTCTGTTCTAATAGGTCGACATTGTCACAAGGTTGCGAAAATGAATAACCATCATTAAACCAATAATTGCTAGAAGAGATTGCTCCGTTAAGACCTGTTGGCGCTGTTAAATTGGATAGTCCAACTGCAGACAACTCTGTTTCGGTAAACCATTTAGAACTATCGTGTGAGTTGGGATTTCCACCCGAACCACTATTTCCATTATCCCCACAAGCAGTTAAGAAAAACATTGCTGGAATAATTAGCATTACTGATATTATTAAACCAAAAATTTTGTTTTTTGTTTTCATATTTGTTCCTTTATAATCACAATTACATTGTTTTGTATTTACATTTTTTATTGTTTCTTAAAAATCAAAATAGCCTTTGCCCCAAGTGTGATTGTTGTGGAAATTAAAACATATCCTTCTTTTTCCATTTCGTTACACTTGTCTTCAATCTTCTTTGCCATTTTCTTTGCTACTGGTGTGTAGCCTATTAGTTCGGTTTTATACATTTATTTTCCTTTTTTTGTTTTTTAGTTGCAAAAGTGGAATAAAAAATTAAGAGTATCTTTGCAACTATGTTTGTATTATAACATAATCTTATCAAACTTAAACCCAAGATTGGTTGCAACTTTTTCAAATTTCATAATGTTGAATATTCCCCATTGTGTGCAAACAACAATCGTGCTGCCGTCCTTTAATTTAAACGGCGAATCCATAAAATATCTCTTCTTGCTGTCTTTTATGTTTTCGGCTTGATTTTTTAAGAGAACAACATTAAGAGAGCCTTGAATTGATTTGTCAAATATGCCAGCAAGTTCGCTGTAGGTTGGATTGTTTTGCTTGATATATTTTTCAACCACAGCCAAAACAAAACGGTTCTTAGGATAAATTTTGTTATCCATCATAAACCTGGTTTTGTCGCGCTTTGGGTTGGGTTCTTCTGTTTTTTTATTGTTTTGCAAAACGATGCTCTCCAAAAATTCAACGCGTTTTTTTAATTTTTCAAATTCACTAACCATATCCATATTTATTATTTTATCATACCACCAAAAAATAATCAAGTTTTTAGGCATAACTATAAAAAACTAACAGTATTTGCGAAAAACTTAAAAAAACTTATAAAAACTATTGACAACTAGAAAAAACTATGATATGCTTATAGCAGAAAAGGAGAAAACTTATGGAAAAGAAATTAGTTACAACAGTTGCCGGCATTATTGAAAATCAAAAAGGGGAAATTTTGTGCACCTTGCGCGATCAAGGAAAATACGATTATGTTTCCTTTGTTTGGGAGTTTCCTGGCGGAAAAATTGAAGAAGGCGAAACAAAGCGCCAAACTCTTGCAAGAGAACTTAGCGAAGAACTTGATATAAATGTTAACATTGGCAATTTTTATTACCAAGTTGAACACGACTATCCAGACTTTCATTTGTCTATGTCGCTATATAAATGCAAGTTTAATGGCAACCATATGGCAATGAATGTTCATAAAGCAATCAAATGGGTTCCAAAGAAAGATTTGCTCAAACTCGATTGGGCAAAAGCAGATTTGCCAGTTGCTAAAAAACTTTTTGCAGAAAACACCGCTTTGCAAGAAAACATACAAAAGTGAAAAAATTAAGATAAAACATCAAGAACAACAGTGGTTGCTATAATGCTAATTTTCGGAATTTATATATTTAGTTTAAATAACTCTATAAAAAAGGAAAATTGCAAACTATATAAAATTCTTTTGTTGCAAACTTTTGCTCCAGAAATTCTGCATTATTGTTGCCTTTTTACATGCAAAAACGTGTTTTAATTTGAGAAATTGTTTCAATATCTTTGACAAAATTTGTCGGTTTTTATATTATAATCGTGTGGAAAATTGTGTTGTTAGAAAAGCCAAGAATGGCGAACTTAAAAAAATTATAAGAGCTGCAAATGCTGCCTTTATCCCTGTTCGTAATCCAGATTACGATTTTAGGCGAACAATCCCAAAAATTTATAAGACAAAAATTGATTACAGCAGCATTCATCATGTTGTTGAAAAAGACAACAACTTCCTTTCAATTTGCGGGAACTTAATAAGGGATATTGAAATTGATGGTTCTGTATATAAATTTTCAATTGTTGGAACAGTTTCAACAATCCCAAGCTGCCAAGGCAGTGGTTTTATGAAGGTTCTTATGCACTCAGTCGACAACGAATGTAAAGAAGAAGGAGTTGTTTTCAGCTTATTAACAGGTGAGCGCCAAAGGTATAACTTTTTTGGGTTTGAAAAAGCGGGGTTTGAATATGCTTATTCTTTTAACAGATACTTTTTAAAGCACCACTTGCCAGGAACAATTTCAATTAAAAAATTTAAAAAAGCCGACATTGGAAATATGTTTGAACTCTATAAAAATTCGCAAATTTTCAACTTGAGGAAAAAGGAAACCTTTATTGAATGCTTGTCGGACTATCGCTGCCAAGTTTACACAATTTTTGACAAAAAACAATTTATTGGCTATTTTGCGCTTAAAAAAGGCGAAATTATTGAATTTTTCACATCTAAATTGGATGCACTTGAAAATATTATCTATCAAATTATTTCGCAATTAAATTTTGAAGATTTAAAAATTGTTATAAACCCTCTCCACACTAATTTGTGCGCTGCGTTTGATAAAATTGCACAACAAGTTTCCTTAACAGATGAATTGCATTTTAAAGTTTATGACACAAAGAAATTTCTTGAAATGCTTTTTGCGATAAATTGTAAATTTCGAGAATTTAAAAATGCAAAAGAAGTTTATCAAATTGGAAATGACATAATTCAAATTTCGGTTTTGAATGGCAAATTTGAAATTAAGAATTTGATAAAAAGCACAAAAATTAGTGCAACATTTTCAAAACAAGAGTTTGTTCGATTTGCGCTCGGTTTAACAAAGAATTTTCAAATTAAGTCTGAAATTTTCCCTGTTGTTTTTGGGCTTGACAGATGCGACTTGTTTTAAATAATCTCATAATTTTGATTATCACATAGTTTAATTAACAAAAAAACACCGCTTTTTATTAGAGCAGTGTTTTTTTTGATTGATTGTTTGTTGCAATTAAAATTTAAAGCGGTCTAGTTTTCTAATTGCGTCGAAATAAAATTTGTGCATTTTTTCTTTATCAACGCCAACAACAAGTTCAACTTTGCTGTTTTCGTCTTTATGAATTGTTGTTTTGCCTGGAACTTCGTTAAGGTCAACGTCAATTGAAATTTTTTCGGTTTTAAAAAGCGATGGGTTTCGGCACATTAAAACAGCGCAAGTGTCGTTGGTTGCAATTCGTTTATCTGTGTAGAATCTTTCCCAATAACCTTTATACATTGTTGCAAGGAATTTGCCTGTGTCGTTAATTTTTCCCATTTCTTCAATTTGTTCTTCCGTGAAATTTGCAAGTTCGCGCCCCATTTTTGAAGGAACAATTGAAAGAGGAATTCCGCTGTGGGTTGTTATATAGAATGCCTCTGGGTCGCTTGAAACGTTAAACGAAAGATGGTTTGCCCAGCGCTTGTCGTCGTTCTCATATCCATTTAAAGAGCAGCCTTCGCAATAGATGTGGGCAATCATGTCTTTAACATCTGGATGTTTAACAAGAAGGTTTCCAAGATTTGTGTGAGGGCCAAGAGCAATAATTTTAATTTTGCCAGGATACTTTTTAATTGTTTCATACATTGCTTCAACAGCGTCTTGTTCAATTGGTTTTGTTGAAACAGTTTCTGGGGGAACATATCCGCCCATTCCAGATTTTTGGTGGATATATGTTGCGTCTTTTGGTTCGCGTTTCATTGGTTTTTCGGCTCCGCGCGCAAGAGGAATGTCGGTTCTGTCATATTTTTCAAGAAGGTGAAGAGCGTTTCTTGTTGTTAAGTCAATCCCAACATTTCCGCTTACGGTTGTTATTAAAACAATGTCCAAAACTTCATCATATAAAGAAAGAATGATTGCGGCGCTGTCGTCAACGCCAGGGTCTGTGTCGATAATAACTTTTTGTTTTTCCATTATGTGTTTCCTTTTATCGTAAATTACATTAACAAATATATCACATTTAATTTTTTTCTCAAATCTATTTCAAAGTTTTACATTTAACAATTCTTAATTTTTTTCATATATTGAAATTAGAATGATGCAAAGGAGAATTTATGGCAAAAATTGAAAATATTTCGTCTTTAATTTCCAAATATAGCCTTCCAGACGGTTCGCAAAAAGAAATTGATGTTAAAAGTAACGTTTCAACAACCGAAAATATGACAACATCTTTTCTTAAAGAAAAAAGTGCGGAAAAGAATTTTGGCATTCCAAGAGATGAAATTAAAATTATACTTAAACTAACGAATAACAGCGAATATGATGTTGAAAATGTTAAAATTAAAGATGTAATTTCTCGATGTGGTTCGTTTAAGCCTCTTTCATTAACAATTAACGGTGTTCCATTTGAAGACGAAAATCCAAGAATTGGAATAACCCTTTCAAGCCCAATTTCAAAGTTGGGAGGAACAGCAGAAATTGCCTATATTCTCTTTATCGATGCTGCCCCTCGCGAAGATAATGTGAATGTGACTTCAGAAATAACCTATTCGGTTAACGAAGTTTCCAATCTTGTTGAAAACTCAAACACTGTTGAAATTCAAATTATTAAGGGAGCAGTTGAAATTGTTAAAACAGCATCAAAAAATGCGGTTATTTCTGGGCAAATTGTAAGTTTTGATAATGTTATAACAAACAATGGAACGGTTAAAAACACCAACCTCTTCTTCAAAGACGAACTCCCAGAGGGAACAGAATTTGTTGAAAATTCGGTTAAGGTTAACGATGTTTCAATGCCAAATTACAATCCAAACACGGGATTTAATTTGGAAGAACTTGACGTTAACAAATCAATTAAAGTAAGTTTTGATGTTAGGGTTTTATAATGACAAAAGTTTTAAAATTTCAATCGGTTTTAACAAGCAAAGAAAACGGGGTTTCAAAAACATATTACAGCAACGTTTTTGAACTTTCTGTTTTGCCAAAAACAGTTGTTGTTCCAAAGCCGTTTTATCCTTCAAAAACGTGCGAAAAGAAAACGATTAAAAGATGCCAAAATCCTTGCTTGTTGCTTTTCCTTTTAACAAAGATTTAATGTTTAAGATTAAATAAAACTGGAAACAATTTCTATATGAAAAAAATCCCAGTTTTTTTAATGTCTTTTGTTATGATTTTTGCTTGTTTAATTGTTGGTTGCACGAAACTTACAGTTATTCGAAATGAAGTTGAAACTTGCGCCGCACTTTCAACGAAACTTGTTTCCGCGTTTTACAACAAAGAGGAAGGGGCAGAGTTAATCCAGCCAACAAACGAAAATTTCTATTTGGAAATTAGCGACGATGAAGAGCAAGATTTAACAGCAATAACAATTAACAATGTTATTTACAAAAAAGAAAAGATTTTCCGTTTCAGCGTTGGCAATAACAACTTCTTGGAAGTTCCAATTTGGAAACTTGAAGACGCTAAAATGTATGTTGCACTTCCAGTTCTCTATGCCGAAGCAAAGGGTGGAATAACTAAGATTGAGGCGGGCAAAAGGAATTATTCAATTCGTGTTTTCAAAGAAGCGGGAAGCATTAGTATTGGTGAGGTTGGTGTTTTTCATGAAAAAGAGGGGGCAACTGCAACAAAACAAGCCGATTCTGCGGGAGAAATTATTGTTAAACACGCCCGCCAAAGCGGACAAACAAGCGTTGGTTTCGTTTTAACAAAATCGAACAAACCTCTTGAAAAAGGTCTTACCATTTACACGCGAAAATATTTTGAAGATAACAATTCAATTTCATATGGTGTTGACGTAACGTCTTCATCGGAAGAAACGGGGTTTACTTTTGAGTTTTATAACTACTATCAAAAAGGGGCAATAACAACGCCGAAAAATCGAACAATAAAATATTCCGTTGCTGTTGTTACAAAAGGAAACATTACTTTTGAGCTTCAAATAAACGAAAAAATTCCAGAAAATAGAGGATAAAAAAACAAGGCAATTTGCCTTGTTTTTTATAACTCTGCAATGATTTTTGCAATTTCGTCTGCGCCGTTTTGTTGAGGGTTAAATTGTTTTGTGTTTTCAATATATGGCTTTAATTTTTCTTTGTTGTTTGCAAAATCTTCAACAAGAAGTTTTGCTTTTTTTGCATCTTTACAGAATAATCCAACTTTATAGTGGTTAACAAACAAATCGTTTGTTGCTTTTTCAATTGGTCCGCTATAAAAGTTTGTTAAAACAGGAGTTCCCATAAAAATACTATCTAAAATTGCGTTTGGGCCTGCTTTTGTTATAAACAAATCTGCCGCCCTGTAAATCTCTTGAACATCGCTGACAAATGGAAAAGGACGAAGAACAATGTTAGGTTTTGTTTTGCTGCTTAAAGCGTTATATTTGTTTAAAACCTTTTCATTTTTCCCGGCAATTGGAATGATTGTTAAATTTATGTTGGATTTCAAAAGCTCGTCGGTGAACCTCTCAAGGTTTGCGCTTGCATAAGCACCATCGGCAAGAACAACCGTGAAATTGTCTTTTGGAAAACCATATTTTTCTCGGTAGAAATCTTTGCTTTCTGTTGTGTTAACAACCGATTCTCTTGTTATGAAATTAACTTGTTTAACTGTTTCTTTTTTGAAATGCTTTTTTGAAATTGCTTCCTCTGTTGCTTTATCGTTGTTTGTTATAAACAAATCTCCCTCGCGCGTCCACCAGCCGTGAACATTTGGATCTGGGTCGTAGGTTACAATTTTTGTGTTTTGAAGTTTGCCTTTTTTCTTTGCGCATGCTGCAAAATGGCTTGGGCAAAAATGAGTTGAAACAATAACATCTGGGTTAATTTCTTCGAAATGTTTAATGATTTTGTTTTTAACTTTTCTAAAGACGGTGTTGTAGGTGAAATTAAGAGTTCCAACTTCCGTAAACAGTTTCATTGCAACACATTGAAAGCCAAGGTGGAGAGGGTTTTTATTAGATCTTTTAACTTCTTTAACTAAGAATTTTTCATATTTAATCAAATCCTTATCGCCACTGTCGCGGAAGATATAGTCGCGAATTACTTCAACGGAATCACCATAAAGTTTTTCAAGCCCGTTTGCAATTGCTTCAGCTGTTACAATGTGTCCTTGCCCAGCCTCAACAAAAGTTATTAAAACTCTTTTTTTCATGCGCCTTTCTCCGTTTTGTGTTTTTGTTTATAGTCGTCGATAATTCGATAGTATGTTTCAAGAATTTCGTCTGTAACCGCTTTATCGCTGTAAACACGATAGAGTGTTTTATAAGCTTGCTTTCCAATTTCAACAAGTTTTTCCTTGTTTTCATAAGCCCAAAGCATTTTGTTGGCATAGCTTTGAGGCTCATTATCTGCAATAAGCCCGTTAACCATATCGGTCATTTTTTCTGCTGGCGCCATATTTTTAATAACTAGAGTTGGTTTTGAATATGCCGCTGCTTCAACTTGAATGAGCCCTGCGGAATCCATGTAGGAAGGGAAAAGAACAAGATTTGCGCGCGCATAGTAAGCGGCAAGAAGGTCGCGGTCTTTAACCATTCCGGTCATAATTATATAGTTTTCAAGCCCAAGTTTTTTAACTCTTGCTTGCGTCTTTTTAAAGTAGTCGCCGTCGCCAACAAGGAAAATTTTAAGATCCAAGTTTTTGTCTTTCAAAAGGTTCATTGCGTCAATAATGAGGTCAACATTTTTAACTTTAACCATTCTTGAAACAAATGTCATAACAAAGGTGTCTTTTGAAATGTTGTGTAACTTGTTAATTCTTTCTTCAAGTTCCTCTGTGTTTGATGGGGCAACAAATTCAATTGCATTGTTCATAACTGTAACATCTTTTGTAACTCCAAATGGACGAACGTAATCGCGGCAATATCCAGTAACCGCCCAAACATAGTCAGCTTTGTTTGTTTTTTTCATAAAGTGTGATGTGATTAAATTTGCAATGTGTTCGCTTCGAACATAGTGTTTAACATCTGGTTTAAAAATACTGTGGACTGTTGCAACAACTGGAATGTTAAGTTTTTTTCCAACTTTAAATGCATAGTTCATAAGGTTTGCTGGGGAATGGCAGTGGATAATGTCATAGCCGCCTTCTTCAACTTCTTTTCTAAACTTTTTGTCTAAGCCAGGATATGCCAAGCCATCAGATGTTATTGCATTGTTATATCCTTTACATCTTAAAATTTTGTATGGACGCTCTGGGTCGGTGTAGTTTTTTGCCTTAACTGTTCCAACTGTAACATCGGCATATTTGCTAAGCGCAATGCTACTTCTGTCAACAACCGTGCTAATTCCGCCAACAACTGGGAAATAGGTGTCGATTAAATTTAAGATTTTAAGTCTTTTTCTTTCCATAAATGTTCCTCCATGAACTTTGAGATATTTGTATTGTATCATATAGTTATAATAAAAACAAACTTTAATTTGGAAAAAACATTTGACTAAATCTTGCATGAAAAGTATAATGAATTTGCACTTGTTTTGAGGTGCAAATTTTTTACGAGGGCAAAATGTTAGACAATAGATATAATTTTTTAGAAAGCGAACCAAAATGGCAAAAATTTTGGCAAGACGAAGGAATTTATAAATTTAATCCTTCTTCAAATAAAGAAACTTTTTCAATTGACACTCCGCCTCCAACAGTAAGCGGGAAAATTCACATTGGACATATTTTTTCATACAGCCAAGCAGAGTTTGTTGCAAGATATAAAAGAATGACAGGATATAATGTTTTCTATCCTTTTGGGTTCGATGATAACGGGCTTCCAACCGAACGCCTTGTTGAGAAAGAATTTGGAATTAAAGCACACGAGGTTTCAAGAGAAGAGTTCCGCGATAAATGTATGGAAGTTGCAAAAAAATATGAACAAGATTTCCGAAATTTGTTTATCGCCGCAGGAAACAGTGCAGATTTCTCGCTTTGCTATTCAACTGTTAGCCCAGAAGTTCAAAAAATTTCTCAAAAATCTTTTCTCGAACTTGTTAAAGCGGGCGAGGCATATTATGGCGAGCGTCCTGCAATTTGGTGCCCAGAATGCCGCATTTCAATTGCGCAAGCAGAACTTGAAAGCAAAGATATTGAAAGCTCTTTTAATCATTTGAAATTTAACATTGCTGGCGAAAATAATTATTTGGAAATTGCAACAACGCGTCCTGAAATGCTTTGCGCGTGTGTTTGCGTTTTTGTTAACCCAAACGACGAAAGATATAAAAAATATGTTGGCAAAAAGGTTATTGTTCCTCTTTATAACTTTGAAGTTGAAGTTTTAACCGACGACAAAGCAGCAATTGACAAAGGAACAGGCGTTGTTATGTGCTGCACGTATGGCGACGAAACCGACCTTTTCTGGCAACAATCACATAATCTTCCTGTTAAAGTTGCAATTGACGACGGCGGAAGAATGACAGCGCTTGCTGGGAAATATGAAGGAATGAAAGTTAAGGCTGCAAGAGAGGCTGTTATTGCCGACCTTAAAGAAGCAGGTCTTCTTTTAAAACAAGAACCACTTGTTCATGCTGTTGCAACCCACGAACGCTGTGGAACACCAATGGAAATTAACATTAAAAAACAATGGTTTATTAAACTTGTTGATCATAAAGAAGAATTTTTAAAACGCGGAGAACAAATTAAATGGTTCCCAGAATTCATGAAAAGCCGCTACACAAATTGGGTTGAAAATGTCGACCGCGATTGGTGCATTTCTCGTCAAAGATATTTTGGCGTTCCAATTCCTGTTTGGTATTGCGAAAAATGTGGCGAAATAATTTTGCCAGACGAACAAGACCTTCCTGTTAATCCTCTTGTTTCTTCGCCAAAACACGCATGTCCTAAATGTGGAAGCACATCTTTCCGCCCTGAAACAGATATTTTCGACACGTGGCAAACTTCGTCAATAACTCCTCAAATTAACTGCAAGTGGGGAACAGACGAAAAATTCTATGAAAAAATGATGCCAATGAGCCTTCGCCCAAATGCTCACGACATTATTAGAACTTGGGACTTCTACACAATTGCAAAATCCCACTATCATTCAAACTCTTTGCCATGGAAAAACGTTATGGTTTCTGGGTTTGTTATGGCAAACAAGGACGAAAAAATTTCGAAGAGCAAATCTAACTCCAAAATGTCGCCAGAAACTTTGCTTAAAGAAAAATCTGCCGATGTAACTCGCTATTGGGCAAGCACGGGAAGTCTTGGTCGTGACATTATTTTCACGGATGAAGAATTTAAAAATGGCGCAAAACTTGTTAACAAAATTTGGAATGCGTCCCGCTTTGTTCTTTCTCTTCTTGGCGAATATAAACCGGAAAAAATTGACCTTCTTCCAATGGACAAATGGATTATTGGGAAATTCAACCAAATGCAACGCAAATTTAAAGACTATTTTGAAAAATATGAAATTGGTCTTGCAATTGGCGAACTTGAAAAATTCTTCTGGAATTTCTGTGATAATTATATTGAAATTGCAAAGAAAAGACTTTATAATCCAGACATTTATGGCTTGGACGCAACAAACAGCGCCAAATATGCTTCATATAATGTTCTTCTTGGAATGCTTAAACTCTTTGCAATCTATTTGCCACATATAACGGAAGAGATTTATCAAGCATATTTCCGCGAAATTGAAGGCGAAAAATCAATTCATTTAACACAACTTACTCCAATCGACGAAGAAATTGACGCCGAAACTGTTGAAAACGGCGACGAGGTTGCGCAAATTGTTTCAAAAATTCGCGCATTCAAATCTGAAAACAATCTTTCGCTTAAAGAGGAACTTTCAAAGGTAACTCTTGTTGGCTATGGCGATTTTGTTAAAGCCTGCGAAGTTGATATTAAAGCTGTTGGCTCAATTGTTTCGCTTGAATTCGAAGATGGCGAAAAAGATGTTAAAATTGTTAAATAACGATAAATTCTATCGAAAAAACTTAAATTTAGCCTTAAAATTATAAATTTTTAATATAAAGGAGCAAAAAAATGAAGGATCATATAACACCTAACTTACTGAAACTTGCAAGACTTTTTAAAAAGAAAGGCGAACTTTATATTGTTGGTGGATATGTTCGAAATGCTCTTTTAGGAATTTATGAAACAGACATTGACCTTGCAAGTAAGCTTACAAACGACGAGGTTAAAGAGGTTTTATTTGGAACAAAATATGAAGTTAAAGAAACTTCAAAAAAACTTGGAACTCTTGTTATTTCGCTTGGCGAAGAAAAATGGGAACACACAACATTTAGAAAAGAAGAATATGCCGACGGGGGAGAGCACGTTCCTTCAAATGTTGAATTTATAACCGACATTCGCGAGGACGCAAAACGTCGCGATTTCACAGTTAACGCAATCTACTATAACATCTTAAAAGATGAATTTGTTGATTTCTACGACGGAATTCGTGATGTTAAACGAAAACTTATTCGCACGGTTGAAACCCCTGAATATGTTTTTGAAAACGACGGACTTCGAATTTTAAGAATGGTTCGAATTGCAAGCGAACTTGGATTTTCAATTCAAGGCGAAACAATGGTTACGGCGTATGAAATGCGCGAAAACCTTAACGCAATTTCCGGCGCGCGCAAATTTTCCGAACTTAACTTAATTTTAAACTCTCCAAAAAGATATAAAGTTAGCAAGCCAAATTCCTATTTGTTTGGACTTCAAGTTTTTAATATGTTAAGGCTTTGGAAATATTATAACAGTCCAGTTCTAAGGGTTCGTTTTAATCTTGTTAAAAAAGTTAAACCAGAGGCAAGATTTGTTGCTCTTTTGATTGACATTATTTCAAGTTCGAAATATAAGAAAGAAGATCATGCAGAACTTGTTAATCAACTTCTTGGGCGATTTGGGCTTTGCCTTCCAGAAGTAAAAATTGAATATTATAGGCACATTGTTTGCGGCTATTATGACGCTCTTGCAAAAACCGATAATAAAGAGTTTTTTATTGAATATTTTGAAGATTTTGCAATAATTTCGGAATTATTAGAGAAAAAATCGAAAAAAATCTATAAAAAATATGATTTCTTCTATAATTATCTTAAAAACAACAAAATTCCAATTCGTTTGAAAGACTTAAAAATTAATGGGCTCGACATTAAATCGAAATATCCTAAAATTAAAGATAAGTATTATAAAGTTATTTTAACCGAACTTCTTAGCAAGGTTTTTGACGGGGCAATTCGAAACGAAAAAGAACTTCTTTTGGAAGAGGTTGGAAAAATTAAAGCATAATATACAAAACTCTCATGGGCAGCTGTTGATTTGCGGCGTGAGAGTTTTTTTAATATAGAAAAACGCACCAAGGAAGGTGCGTTTTTGTTTTTATAATTCTCTAATGTCATCTGCGGTTCGATTAAACGAAGATGTTTTAAAGTTTTTGTTTTTTGGAAAACTTCCAAATTTTTTGTTTTCCGTTTTCAAAATTTCTTTTTTTGAAAGGTTTTGAAAGTTAACTTTTAAAGGTGAGGAATTTGAAACTGCTTTAAAGTCAACATAGTCGTAGGGATTAAACTCGCTATATGTTCCAATTATGGCCGATACCAAAGCGAGAAGTTCGCAATTTTTATTGCTCATCTTCGCCCTCGCCGTTTTCAATTGGCGCTTCTTGCTGTGCATATTCAATGTCTTCTGTTGAAAGAGTTGAAACATCTTCAACATTTTCTGTTCCCATTGGACTTTCTTCATCGTCAATGTGTTCTGTTGTTGCAACGCTAACAATCTTTGCGCCTGGGCGAAGTCTCATAACTTTAACGCCAAGAGAACTTCTTCCAACCATTCTAACATCGGCTGCTGCCATTCTTATGATAACGCCGTTGTCGGAAATAAGCATTAAATCTTCTTCTTCGTTAACAACTTTAAGTGCAACAAGTTTCCCTGTTTTTTCGTTAAAGTTTCCAGCTTTAATTCCTTTTCCGCCGCGGGTTTGAAGGCGATAATCTTCTGGGTTGGTTCTCTTTCCAAATCCGTTTTCGGTTATTGTTATAAGTTGTGTGTCTGGGTTTAAGATTGCCATATCAACAATGTAGTCGTCGCTGTCGAGTTTCATCGAACGAACACCTTGCGAAGTTCTTCCCATTGGGCGAACATTCTTTTCGTTGAATTTAATGCATTTTCCTTTGTTTGAAGCAATTAAAATTTCGTTGTTTCCGTTTGTTAAGCCAACATTAATAAGTTTGTCGCCTTCAACAAGTTTAATTGCAATTTTTCCGCTCTTTAAGATGCTTGCAAACTCTTTAAGGTCTGTTTTCTTAATTAAGCCGTTTCTTGTTGCAATAATAAGGTTTCCTTCTTGTCCTTTTTCAAAGGAGAGAAGCGCTTCAACTTTTTCGTCTGGCATGAGAGGAAGAAGGTTGATAACTGCGCGGCCTTTTGCTTGTCTTTGTGCTTCTGGAACTTCATATGCACGAATTGAATAAACCTTTCCAAAGTTCGTGAAGAACAATAAGTCGCTGTGGGTGCTTGTTATTAAAATTCTTTCAACGAAATCTTCTTCTTTTGTTTTATGAGCCGAAATTCCAACTCCGCCGCGTTTTTGTGCGTGATATTCGCTAACGCTCATTCTCTTAACATATCCGCCGTGGGTTAAGGAAATAACAACATCTTCTTTTTCAATTAAGTCTTCATTGTCGATGTTTCCAACTTCCATGCTGATTTCTGTTTTTCTTGGAGTTCCAAATTGGGTTTTAACGTTTTCAAGATAGTCATTGATGATTTGAAGAACTCTTTGTGGTTTTGCCAAAATGTCATTCAAATCTGCAATTAAAGCTTCAAGTTCTTCAAGTTCTTCTTTAAGTTTTGTAACTTCAAGGCTTGTTAATCTTGCAAGTTTCATTTCCAAAATTGCGTTTGCTTGTTTATCGGAAAGTTCAAAGTTTTCCATAAGTTTTGCAACTGCATCTTGCTTGTCGGAAGATGTTTTAATAATTTGAACAACTTCGTCAATGTTTGCAAGGGCAATAACAAGACCTTTAACAATGTGTTCTCTTTCCAATGCTTTTCCAAGGTCGAATTGAGTTTTTCTTGTTAAAACTTCTTTTTGGTGTTCAAGATAGTAATATAACATCTCTTTCAAGTTCAAAATTCTTGGAGTTCCGTCAACAAGGGCAAGGAAAATTATTCCGTCGCTAACTTGAAGTTGGGTGTGTTTGTAAAGCATGTTTAAAACAACTTGTGGATTTGCGTCGCGTTTAAGGTCGATAACAATTCTCATACCGTCACGGTCGGATTCTTCCTTAATGTCTGCAATTCCTTCAATTTTTTTGTTCTTAACAAGGTCTGCCATTTGAATTATGAGGCGTGCTTTGTTAACTTGATATGGAAGTTCAGTAACAATAATTCTGTGTCTTCCGCTTTCTGTTTCTTCAATTTCTGCTTTTCCGCGAACAACAATTCCGCCTCTTCCTGTTTTATATGCGTGTTTAATTGCTGCACGTCCCATGATAATTCCGCCGGTTGGGAAATCTGGGGCAGGAATAATTCTAATAAGATCGTCAATTTCAATGTCTGGGTTTGCAATTAATGCTTGAACGCCAGAAATAACTTCTGCAAGGTTGTGTGGAGGAATGTTTGTTGCCATACCAACAGCAATACCACTACTGCCATTTACAAGATTATAAAAACCTTTACTTGGCAAGACAGACGGATATTGAAGATTATCGGCATAATTATCATGCCACTCTTCAATGGTATCTTTCTGAATATCGGCAAACAAATAATTACAAGTTTCTGCTAATCTTGTAGATGTATAACGCTCTGCTGACCAACTACCAGAACTCATAAGTGTACCTGAATTACCTTTTACTTCAGTAATAGGATATCTCATACTAAAGTTTTGTGCTGCGCGCATCATAATACCGACACAAGAGCTATCACCATGAATATAAAAATCTTTCATGGCATCTCCCATGGGAGCGTTAGTTTTTTCATAAGGCTTTTCATGGACATATTTATTGCGCCACATAGAGTAAAAGATTTGTCTAGCAGAGGGCTTCAATAAATCACGAGAGTCTACAAGTGCGCGAGACTGGAGAACTGCTCCACTATATTGAATAAAAGAATCTTTGATAATAGGAGTAAGATTTACTTCCAAAGAAATTCCTCCTTTTACATTTTATATAATTATTATAACAAAAATAGAGAGGAAAGTCAAATTTCCTCTCTACTCTTTATTCTCTAATTAGTGAGAAATCAACATTTTTGAAAATGAAGTCTGTTCGGGGTTCAACATCTTTGCCCATAAGACTATAAAGCAAATCAAAGCTAAGCTGGTCGGGTTTGAATACATCAAGTCTTTGATATTCTGGAGTGAACATGGATTCATGGGCTTCGATTGCTTCAAGTGCTCCGAGTCCCTTCGCTCTATGAACCTCACCCTTGATTTTGCCTTGTCTGCGCGCAGTATCAAATTCTTCATCATTGAAGTAATAAGAACGATTTTTACCTTGCTCAACAATGTATAGCGGGGAACGAAGCCAACAAAGACGACCTTCTTCAATAAATTGAGGAGCAAGTTTGAGAAGACACGCCATAATAAGTAAACCTATATGATATCCATCGCTATCTGCATCGGTGCAAATCCCAAGACGTCCATACCTAAGTTTCTTACTATCATATTTTCCAGGGACAATATTCATGGCGCTAAGAAGAAGTTTGATTTCTTCATTTTGAAAAATCTTTTCATCATCATTAGAAAGACAGTTGATAATTTTACCTTTGACACACATTAGTCCAGTTTTATCTACATTACGCGCCTGTGCCATACCATTAAGTGCGCTATCTCCCTCACAAACAAGAAGAATAGCATCTTGTCCAAGAAATTCGGCATCTTTGAGTTTATCTGATGCAAATACTTTGCGTTTTTGATTTTTTTCAATATCTTTCTGTGCATTCAAGACCTGAACTCGCGCGCGTTCTGCGGCGGCTTCGGCTTTCATTTCCTTTGTCAAGACCTCAATAATCTTGTCAAATTCATCCTTATGTCGCATTTCAAAATCTTCAAGCATTTTTGTGGTTGCGCGCTGACAAAGCCCTCGTAATTCTGGATTGTTGACTTTGCGCTTTGTTTGGTCGCTAAAAGATGGGTTAGGGACTTTACAACTAACTGCGCAAAGCATACCTTTCCGTACTAAATCAGGAGAGCTATTCTTGATTTTCTTTTTGAAGAAGTTGGTCAATGCTGTCTTGATACCTGTGCTACTTGTGCCGCCTTCGGAGTTTTCAAGTCCATTTGTGAATACATGAAATTCTTCGGTGCGCTTTTCAGTCCAACACATAACAATTTCAGTTTCAATATTGTCCTCTTGAATATTGATTGACAGAGGAGTTTTGTGAAGACTGCGTGCACCAGTATCTTTGATGAAGTCAAGCAGGCCATTATTGGAAAGATAAATAACGTGTTCATTAGTGATGTGATTGGTAAGGTCAAATTTCAGACCTTTACAAAGATAAGACCAGTCACGGCACATTTTCTTGATTTCTTCAAAGTCAATTTTGATTGGTTCAAGATTATATACCTCTTGAGAGGGAATGTATTCAACATATGTGCCATCTTTTTCCTTAGTAGGCGCGCAAAAGAGTGATTTTTTAATACCTTTTTCGAGAATGAGAATACATTGAGTGCCGCTACGGTTGCTGATGGCTTTGAAATAGTCTGAGGCGAGTGCTGTGCCTTTAGCTCCGATTCCATTCATTCCCGCGACGTTCTGATAAATTTTATTGTCGAATTTACCACCGCTATGCGCCATAGTATATACCGCCTCAATCGCATCAATTCCATCCGCGCGTGGACCGAAAGGAACTCCACGGCCATGGTCTGCTACAGCAATACGGTTATTCTCCCATAAGTCAATTTTGATGTCTTTACCATAACCCATTGTGTACTCATCAATAGAGTTGGTAATAATCTCTCTAACACTTTGAAGAACACCCATATTGTCTGCGCTTCCCATATACATGGCAATACGAGTTCTTACTGCGTCATGAAATGATAAAGTTTCAATCGAATTAGCATTATATTCCATTAGTGAAAGACCACCTCTATTTTATAATTTTCAATTTATTTTAATTTGCGAGAGTCTGTAAAAATTCTTCTTCAATATGAATCCAACCATCCCAAGTTTCTTTCATTGCAAACCAACGTTTTCCATCAAACAAATAACCTTTAACTGTAATTAAAGGCTTAGATGGGATAACATAAGAAAC
>CALHLT010000004.1:0-12802 GCA_938034555.1 uncultured Bacillota bacterium | reverse complement strand
GGCGGAACATAAATTAAAATTTTTGATTAATATTGGTTAAAGCCAAAATTAACTTAACTACGCTTTAAACATTAAGATGAGGGGAAAAATGAAAGATAAATTTTCAACAAAAAGTTACTTTGAAAAACTTAATAAATATTGGCAAGCGGCAAACTATCTTTCCGCAGGGCAGTTATATTTGCTTGATAATCCGCTTATGCGCGACCACGAACTTTGCATGGACGACATCAAGAAAAAACTTGTTGGGCATTGGGGAACAGTTCCTGGGCAAAACTTTGTTTATGCGCATTGCAATCGAATTATAAATAAATTTGATAAGGACATTTTGTTTATTTCTGGCCCTGGGCATGGTGGGAATTTTTTAACCGCAAACAGTTATTTGGAAGGTGTTTACAGCGAGGTTTATCCTGAAATTTCGCAAGATAGGGAAGGGATGAAAAAACTTTTCAAACAATTTTCTTTTCCAGGCGGAATTGGGTCGCACTGTGTTCCAGAAACCCCAGGTTCAATTCATGAAGGCGGGGAACTTGGCTATTCTCTTGCCCATGCTTTTGGCGCGGTTTTGGATAATCCGTCTTTAATTGCTGTAACCGTTGTTGGCGACGGCGAGGCTGAAACAGGGCCTCTTGCAACATCGTGGTTTGGCTGCAAATTTATCAATCCAAAAACCGACGGCGTTGTTCTTCCGGTTCTTCATTTAAATGGATTTAAAATTTCAAACCCAACAATTCTTTCTCGTCTTTCAAACAGGGAACTTGAAAATTTGTTTGATGGCTATGGCTATAAGCCTCATTTTGTTGAGGGGAGCGACCCAATTAAAATGCACGAAAAAATGGCAAAAGCAATGGATGAATGCGTTTTGGAAATTTCAAAAATTAAGAACATGAAAGAGGGCGCAGAAATTAAATTCCCAATGATCATTTTGCGAACGCCAAAAGGTTGGACTTGCCCAAAAACGGTTAACGGAAAACAAATTGAGGGTTCGTTTAGGGCGCATCAAGTTCCTCTTGCAATTGAAAATGAAAAGGATCTTGAAATTCTTAAAAACTGGCTTTTAAGTTATAATCCGAATGAACTTTTTGACGAAAATTATAAACTTTCAAGCGAAATTGCCGAGATTTTACCAAAAGGCGAAAAGCGAATTACAGTCTCGAAATATGCAAACGGCGGACTGCTTTTAAAAGACCTTAAAACGCCTTCAATTGATAAATATGCCGTAAAATTTAAAGGACACGGAATGGTTAAGGCTCAGGATATGCTTGAACTTAGCGGATATATTCGCGATTTGTTTGTTCTTAACAAGGAAAATAAAAACTATCGTATTTTCAGCCCAGACGAGGCAATGAGTAACCGCTTATATAAAGTTTTTGATGTTGAAAACAGAGCATTTGACGCGAAAATTTATGATTTTGACGACAAACTTTCGCCTTCAGGAAGGGTTCACGACTCTTTCCTTTCGGAGCATCTTTGCGAAGGAATGTTGGAAGGATATTTGCTTACGGGTCGCCACGGAATGTTCGACAGTTATGAGGCGTTTATTCGTGTTGTTGACAGTATGGTTGCGCAGCACGCAAAATGGCTTAAGGTTTGCAACGAAATTGAATGGAGAAAACCAATTTCTTCGCTTAACCTTATTTTAACAAGTAATGTTTGGCAGCAAGACCACAATGGATTTACGCATCAAGACCCAGGATTTTTGGATCATATCGTAAGCAAAAAAGCGGATGTTGTTCGAGTTTATCTTCCAGCCGATGCAAACTGCTTGCTTTCTTGCTATGACCACTGCGCAAAAAGCAAAAACTATGTTAACACAATTGTTGCGTCAAAACATCCTCGTTGGCAATGGCTTTCAATTAAGGAAGCGAAAGAACATTGCGCAAAAGGTGTTAGCGAATGGACTTGGGCGGGAATGAACGACACGGCGCACCCAGATTTGGTTATTGCGTCTTGTGGCGACACGGCAACCGTTGAATCGCTTGCAACAATTTCGCTTTTGAAGAAACTTCTTCCAAAACTTAATGTTCGTTTTGTTAACGTTGTTGACCTTATGAAACTTGTTTCAAACAAAGCGCATCCTCATGGACTTACGGACAGCGAGTTTAACGCGTTTTTCACTTTGAACAAGCCAATCATTTTCAATTTCCATGGCTATCCAACTTTAATTCATCAATTAACATATAACAGAAAAAATCGAAATATCCACGTTTCGGGCTATCAAGAAGAAGGAACAATAACAACTTCGTTTGATATGTGTGCGCTTAACAAAACCGACAGATATAATCAACTTTTGAAAATAATTAAATATATTGATTTGCCAAAAGAAAAAGCGAACGAAATTGCGAAATTTGCAAAAGGTAAATTAAAGCAAAACCACGACTATATACGCGAGTTTGGTGTCGACATGCCGGAAATTGCAAACTGGAATTGGAACGAAAATTAAATTTTGGCATTTGTTTTTGTTGAAAAACATTATAAAAATCTATCCTATTAAATTGCTAATGTATTTTAAAGACCAGGTTTTGAAAAGGGATTTAAAAATCTAATTGCAAATAAATGTCGTGTTTGCGGCCGAAAACGACTGAAATAAAACCAAAAAAATAAGCAAAAGAGATGCAACAAAAAGCAAGTTTCATGCTGGGTGTTGCATTTTTTCATAATTTATAGTATAATACTTATGAAGGCGCAGTATTCTAGTCGAACAGACTTGCCCACAAGACGTTAAAAGCGTTAAATGGCACAACTGTGAAGTTTCTTGTGTTGGCTTTGGTTGCCCAAACCGGGGCTGATGCTGGAAGTTAAGATTTTTGGGAGCACTGTAACGGCATACAGAGCGCGACCCAGATTTCGTGGAGACCCAAGTTTTGGTGGTTTCGCAAAGAAGGCACCTCTTGGGGAAGAACCTGCATTGCGGTAAAAAAATTGCTGTGTGCAGTGTAGCCAGCCTTGAGTGAAGTGTTGGGATGAAGTTAACTGGCTAATTTAGTTTGGCCAAACAAATTTAGTCAAAGCTTATAACTGGCAAGCTTTTGAAATTCACTTTGCAAAAAAGGATAAGGACGAATCTCTGTTTGTTTGAGAAATTCTCTAGACTGTTCGCGTCAAGTGGCGCGGTTCGCTTCGGGGATTATAGTGTGGTCTAAGTGGCGATTCGGTGATGTCAACCCCTTAAAAGGAAACTGCTTATTCGGCGACGAAAAGTGGGGAAGCGGGAAATCCAACCGAACCTATGCTGCAAGGTTTACCCGGATTTGCGAGACCTTTGACGGAAAGAAGGAAATAATACATATCCTTCTTTTTTTATGCTTGTTATATAAAAGAAAATATGTTATTATAATATTGTATGGAAAATAATCTAGATAAAACCGAAAATAATTCAAGCCAGGAGCCTTCGAAAGAACAAGACGGGGCTTTGCCGAAAACCGATTTAAACGAACAAAAAACCAAAAAGGCCGATTTAAAATCGGCGGCTAACAAAGCGTCAAAGAAAAAGGTTCAACCATGGTGGGTTTGGCCAATTAAAATTCTTGTTATTGCAATGAGCCTTTCGCTTGCTTTCAGCGTGCTTAGCGAATTTTTGCTTTCAAGCGTTGGAATTGCCGTTTCCGTTGTTGTTATTGTTTTCTTCGTTTCGCTTGGAATTATAACCGATATGATTGGAGTTGCGGCAACCGCTTGCGCAATTGAGCCTTTTGCGGCAATGTGTTCAAGAAAAGTTCGAGGGGCAAAAGTTGCAATGGCGCTTGTTAAAAATGCGGAAAAGGTTTCAAGCATTTGCTGCGACGTTTGCGGAGATATTTGCGGAATTCTTTCGGGAACAGCGGGGGCAGCGATAACTGTTAAGCTAATTTCCGAAAGTATGGGTAACTCTCTTCAAATTTTAATAGCGGGGGCGGTTAGTGCAACAATTGCAGGCTTGACAATTTTTGGAAAAGCAATGTGTAAAAAGTTTGCAATTAACAACTGTTCAAAAATCATTCTTGGCGTTGGAAAATGTTTCAGCATTTTTTCAAGAAAAAAGAAAACCGAAAAACAGGGCAAAAAATAAGCCTTGTTTTTTTTGTTTAAAAATTTTTAAAAAATTTTGGCAGACCCTATTGCAATTTATTTTTATATATGATATGATTGCAATCGTTGAGATCAACTTGGCTTTTCGCCTTCCCGAAAATGCCAAGTTTTTTTAAACCCAAATTTAGCCGACAGCATAAAAATTTTTACCCGCAACTTTTATTATCCACAATATTTGCCCAAAATATTGTTGGAGTAGGACTGAGAAAATCTTATTTGCGAAAACAAATTGTGAAGCGGTCAAAATTTCCATTAATCAAAAATTTCGCCTTGGCACAAAAATTTTAATGTCAAAATTTTGAGATGAGGTTTGGCGCAAATAATAAATTAATTTGTCTTTGGCAAAATAAAAAGATAAATGGAGCAGGCAAAAATTTAAAGTGGCGGGGAAAGAGAAAACTTAAATTTGGGTTTATGGCAAAAATTAAATCAGCTTGATGAAGGGCTGATTTTTTTCTTCAACAAAAAATTTAAGGTGCTATGCAAAAGTTAAGAGATGTATGCTATGGGGCAGTTATGAATATTCATTTATATTTATAAATTTTGAATGTATGAAAATTGATATTATAAATTTTTATAAAAAATTGCATAAATTTTTATGCAAAAATCGCTTGCATATTTATAAATTATGATGTATAATCATTCCAAACCTTGAAAAGGAACCTGAATATTTATGAATTTATAAATATTCATAATCGCTAAATAGCCCTAAAATAGGCGCATGTAGCGATTTTTGTTAGGAAGGAAAAAGGTTAAAGCCAAAAATTCAAATTTGGCAAAAAAGTTTGCATAGTACTTGCATAGCACCTGTTAAGAAAAATTTTAAGGAGATTGAAAATGGCGCGCTCAGTTAGACAATCGAAAATTTTAGAACTCATTTCAACAAGAGAAATTGAAACTCAAGACGAACTTGTTGAATGTTTACGCAATGCAAATTTTGATATAACCCAAGCAACAATTTCAAGAGATATTAAAGAACTTGGCCTTATTAAAATTTTGAGCGCAGAAACTGGAAAATATAAATACTCACTTGTTGATTCCGGCGAGCAAGCAATTTCAAACAAATACATTTCAATTTTTAAAGAAGCGGTTATCTCAATTAAGCCCGCACAAAACCTTGTTGTTTTAAAAACAATTAAATCAATGGCTTCCTCAATTTGCTCTTTAATCGACAAGTTAAATTTAGATTCCGTTATGGGCGCGGTTGCTGGCGATGACACTGTTATGATAATTTTGCCAACAAATGATGCTGCTCATAAAGTTGTTTACACCCTTGAAAACTTAATTCATTCGAATTAAATTCCTATATAACCCCCTTAAAAAAAATCCACGGAATGTTCCGTGGATTTTTATTGTTGATTAAAGCTTTGTTTAACGCAATTTAACCATTGTTGAGGCGTTTCTTCGAATGTCATCGTCAATTGCTGCATAGTGTTTTTTTGTTGTGTTAACATCTTTGTGGCCTAAAACGTCGGCAACAATATAAATGTCGTGAGTTTCGCGATATAAACTTGTTCCGTAGGTGCTTCGAAGTTTGTGAGGGGAGATTTTTTTAAGAGGGGTCACCGCTTGCGCATATTTTTTAACAAGATTTTCAACCGCGCGTGGGGTTATTCTTTTTCGTTGAAGAGAAAGGAAAAGCGCTTGTTCGTTTGGGTTGATGTCTGTTAATTTTTCTCTTGCTTCAAGCCATGTTTCAAGGGCTTGTTTAATTTCGTTTGAGAAATATAAAACAACCTCATTTCCGCCTTTTCGCGTTATTTTGAAACTGTTTCCTTCCAAGTTTATGTCGGAAACATTAAGCCCAACAAGTTCGCTGATACGAATTCCGGTTCCAAGAAATGTTGTTAAAATTGCGACATCGCGCTCTCTTGTTTTGCGGTTATACGTGATTTCGCGCTTTGTAAGATTTTCAGGGCATTCTGCTTCGTCAAGAAGACGAGCAACTTCGTCTGGTTCAAGGCGAATTATCTCTTTTTCGTGTATTTTTGGCGTTGCAATTTTGGTTATAACATTCGAAGATATAAGGTCGGAGTTAAAAAGAAATTTAAATAAACTTCGAATTGCCGAAAGTTTGCGTGCTTTCCCTTTTTCCTTATTAATATGAACTTTTCCGTCCTTCTCAAAATAGGAAACGTAACTTAAAAATCTTTCAACATCGCGAGATTTAAGCTTGTCAAGGTCGGAAAGGTCAATTGATTTTGGGGTTTTACCATAAACATTGCCAAGATAGGTGAAAAAAAGTTTAAGGTCGGTTAAGTAGTTAACGCGGGTTAGAGAAGAGGTGTTGTTTTCAATTGAAATAATAAAATCTTGAACATATGGTGGAAAAAACATAAGTTCTTCTTGAATTTTCTTTTGATTAATTAAATCTCTTTCGGTGTGATAACTGACTTTTGCCATATATGAAATTATGGTATAAAACAACTTAATTTGTCAAATAATTTAACAATATTAAAGAAAAATTAATGCATAACACTCTATATGTTGTGTGCTATGCAAAGCATAATACACAAGCGAGTTAAGAAATATTTTCATTATATTTGCAAAATGCGTTTATTTTGTTTTATAATACAATGTAAGTTACACATAAGGAGAAAAATATGATTTCAATTGACTTAATCAAAACAGACCCTGAACGCGTTACCAGGGCAATTGAAAAAAGAGGAATGAAAATTGATTTTGCACCTCTTTTGGAACTTGACAAAGAAAGACGCGAAAACCTTGTTAAAGTTGACGAACTTAAAGCAAAGAGAAATGCAGAAAGCGCAAAAGTTCCTATGCTTAAAAAGGAAGGAAAAGATTGCAGCGCAATTTTTGCCGAAATGAAAGAACTTGGCGAAGAAATTTCAAAGCTTGACGAAAAAGTTTCGGAACTTGAAAACAAAATTTTCGAATTTCTTGCTCCAATTCCAAATTTGGTTGATGAAGATATTATTGCTGGGGGCAAAGAGGCGAACCAAGAACTTAGAGAATTTGGGAAAAAACCTGAATTTTCGTTTAAGCCACTTAGCCACATTGACATTTGCAAAATAAACGGATTTATTGATTATGAACGTGGAGCAAAAATTGCTGGAAACGGAAGCTGGGTTTACACTGGCGAAGGCGCAGAACTTGAATGGGCAATTTTGAACTACTTTATTTCGGAGCATCTTGCAGATGGCTATCGTTTCATGTTGCCACCTCATATGCTTAACTATGAGTGCGGTTTTGTTGCGGGACAATTCCCTAAATTTGACAGCGAAGTTTATTGGCTTGACGAAAAATCTAAAACAAGCCGTTTCCTTCTTCCAACAGCCGAAACACCACTTGCAAACTTATATCGCGGAGAAATTATCCCACAAGAGCAACTTCCAATTAAGATGTTTGCCTACACACCTTGCTATCGTCGCGAAGCAGGAAGTTATCGCGCAGAAGAACGTGGAATGATTAGAGGACACCAATTCAACAAAGTTGAGATGTTCCAAATAACAACAAAAGATGGTTCCGATAAAGCGTTTGACGAACTTGTTGCAAAGGCTGAAAACCTTGTTAAGAAACTTGGTCTTCATTTCAGAACCTCGAAACTTGCCGCAGAAGACGTTTCTGCAACAATGGCAAGAACTTATGACATTGAAATTTGGATTCCAAGCATGGGAATTTATAAGGAAGTAAGTTCCGCATCTAACGCAAGAGACTATCAAGCACGCCGCGGAAACATTCGTTATCGCGACAGCGAAACAAAGAAAACAGAATATGTTCACACTTTGAACGCATCTGGACTTGCAACAAGCCGTTTGTTCCCTGCAATTTTGGAACAATATCAAAACGAAGACGGAACAGTTCGCGTTCCAGAAGTTTTGCAACCATTTATGCGTGGAAAGAAAGTTATTGGAAAAGGAAAGAACGCCTAGATGCCGAAAGAAAGAAACATTATCGACAGGGGAATGATTGAGGAATTTGCGCAAGCCGTTTCAAGCGAAAAAGCGCGAAATGTTTTCTATGCTTTAAGCGACGACCTTGACGAAGTTTCAAACGAAATTTCCCAAATTAATCCGCTTGTTAACGAGCAAAATGTTGAGTTGTTTCTTGCTGGTGACTTTTTAACGAACACTTTAACACAAATTTCTGAACTTAATTTCTATCTTTCAATTCGAAACGCGCAAATTGAACTTAACTCAATTGACCTTATGAGCAATAAATGGAAAAATTTTTGGAACAAGGTTAAGAAAGCGTGGCAAAACAGGAATAAAGGCTCTGCCCGCGCAAGAAGAAAACAAGAGAAAAAACTTAAAAAAGCAAATTCTCAAATAACAGAAAGTCAACTTCGCGAAAAAAAAGAAAAGCCATATTCGCTTGTCAGTTTCAAAAACGATTTCTATGAAGGACTTGCAACAAAACTTACGAACTTAACGGTTTTATATAACTGCGAAGATAAAATTCGAATTCTTGGTCGCGATGAATTTGGCTATCGAATTAACCTATATCCTGTTATTAAACACGACGATTTCTTCCGAATTTGGGAACCGGAAAAGGGTAAATTCTGCGAAATTAAGCCTTTTGAAGCAAAAAGTCTTTTGGAAAAGAAAGCAAATGAAATTTCAAAACTAACTCTTTCTGGAAAGGAAGACGGCGAAATTCTTTATAAGGTTATACGAATTTTTAAAAACTTGTTTTATAACATTGAAAAATCAAATAACTATCAATTTATTGAAAGTTTGATTTGCAGCGTTCCTTCTGCGCTTTTTAAATATGAAGACGAAGAATATCACGCCTATAATGTCTTTTTGAAGGTTCTAAACTACCTTTCAAATGCATCAATTGGAGAAGTTCGCTCAATTTATAATCAAGAAAAAACAATCTACAGTCAAGAAATGATTTCGGTTTTAACTGTCCGTTCATTCCTTAAAGAAGTTAAAAATTGCTTGTGCTAACATAATCTATGTGTGAATTATTCGAAAATCCAACACAGAAAAATAATATAAATTTTGATTGCTCGCGCTTAGCATTTGAAAATTAAATTTATAAAAAAAAAGAACTCAAATGAGTTCTTTTTTTAATTTCTTTATGTTACATTTCGCGGCCATTTTTAGATTTATTTGAAGATGTTGTTGCAACAGGGAATTCAACACCCAAAAGACTTGCAATGTCAACTTTTTCTGCAATTATGTTATTTTTTGTAAACCATTTTTCTGTTGAATCAATGAATGTAAATCTTTCCTTAGAGTTAACGGTTTGGAAATATTGGAATCGATCGCCTGAAATTTCTTTTCTATTAGGAACAATTTTTAATGAACCTTTATCATTTGCTGAATATTGGAAATTGTTAAGGTAAATTGTTTGGTATGTTTTCCCGTTTACTGTTGTGTTATATAAGAAATATTCCCCCTTAAAAACTCTTCCTTTATAGAATGCTTTATACATTCCAAGATAGTCGGCATTTAAAACTACACGTAAATTCCTATCTGTGCTGTCCATTGAAATAATTTGATCTGGTTTAATTTCTTTTCCAGGGTTGAATTTGTCTAAAGTTTTGGTGTTTTTGCTTACATAACGTTCAACAGAATCTTTAAAGTCGCCTTGAGAAATGGTTTCAATTCCCATAATTTGTTTATACATTGGAACTGTTACATTCAAGTTGTCTTTTGCGTGGCAAAACTTGTAAATTAAGGAGCGAACTTCATCATCGGTAAATTTAAAATAGTCTGTTATATAAGATTTCTTTCCTTTAGCTCCAATCATCCATTTACCTAGAGAATCTTTTGAAGTATGTCCAATGGTGTAATACATGACATCAAGTTGACCTATGGTGTGGATAAAGCCATAGCCGTGGAGCATTTCATGAAGAATAACTTTGTTAAGAGAAATCCTTTTCCCGTTAACAATAATTTCGTTTGCTTTATTTTTATTGATGTAAATTTTTGGGGGAGTCATTGGGCTTTTTGTTGTCATAGCCGTAGCGCCAGCGCCAGCGCCAGATTTTTCCATTTCTTTAATCTTGTCGGCATTGGCTTTACAGAAGAAAATTGAATCTTTGCAGAAGAGCTGGCTAATAAGCTTTGCGCTTCCTTTTTTAACTTCAATTGAATAGCCATGGTTAATAGTGTGGAGAACACTTTCAAGATAGGATGCGGCGCGTTTAATTTCTTCAACAATTTCGGAATCTAAACCGTCTTCATAATAAATGTAAGAAGTTAAGTAGTTATTTAAATCAACATATCTTCCACTGTCTGGATTTATTTGCATATGATTTGCTTTCGAACTGAAAAAATCGGCGGAATAGTCCATTGCATAGCTATAACGATTTGTTTGATATGCAACAGGAATTTCAGGGATTATTTTTTGTTCTGGTGTTTGTGATGGAGCAGGAAGACTTGTTTGTTCGTTAGCGTTGCAAGCAACAAGAACTGTTGCCACTGTTATTCCGCTTAAGGCAACAGCTCCAATTTTTAAGCCCTTTTTAGTTTTGTATTTTCCGTCTTTCTTTGCTTCTTCTTTTCTTCTTTCAAGTTCTTCTTTAATTTCTTCAAGAGTTGTAAATGTTTTTTGTTCTTTCATAATTTTACTTCCTTATGGAAATTATACAACAAACAAAACTCAATTTCAAGACCTTATTTTAAGAGAAACAAGTGTTTCAACATGGCTTGTTTGAGGGAACATGTCGAAAGGTTGAACAAACTTAATTTCATAGGAAGAACAGAGCAATTTTAAATCTCTTGCAAGAGTTGAAGGATTGCACGAAAGATAGATTAAGTTTGGAATTTTAAGAGATGCAACAGTGTTTAAAATTGAAGGGTTAATTCCGCTTCTTGGAGGGTCGAAAACAATGTGGGAAATGTTTTCGGTTTTCAAAATTTTTGGAATTTCAACTTTGCAGTCGCCGCAAATTGCCCGAACATTTGTTATATTGTTTTCTTTAAGCATTTCGCTGCAATTTGCGCTTGCTGCTTTGTTAATTTCAACAGAATACACAAAACTTGCACATTTAGCCATAATCGAACTTAAAATTCCTGTTCCGCCGTATGCATTAATAACTTTGCTTTCGCTTGGAATTTGCGAGTTAATTTGAGTGTAGATTTCGTTTTGAACCTTTTCATTAACTTGCAAAAAAGACCCAGGCGAAATTTTGCTTTTAATTCCAAGAATTTCATAATCGAGTTTGTCGTTTCCAAACAAACATTTAACGTTTTCAGTTATGTTTGAACTGTTGGCAATTTTGTTTGTTGAAAGGAAAAGCGAAAAGGAAATTGAGAGTTCGTTTAAAAGGGAAATTATAAGTTCTTTGTGTTCAAGTTCATCTTCCTTTGAAACAAAAGTAAATTGATATTTTCCGTTTAAATTGCGAATGTGAAAAGCCACAACATTTGGCTTAGCGGAAGAAAGATATTTATTAACAGCCTTAATAATTTCGCTTAAATCGGTTTTAAAAAGAGGGCAGGATTCAACCCCGAAAAACGAGCCGTCGGCTTTTGCAAAGCAAAGTTTATTATTGCAAATTGCAAAGTTAATTTTGTTTCGATAGGCATATTCGTTTTCCCTTTTGCATGGCAAAACAGGAACGTCAACTTTGAGCGTTTTTTCAAGAATTGTTTTAACTTGTTTTGTTTTGAAATCAAGTTGGAATTGGTTTTTCATGTGTTGAAGTTGGCAGCCTCCGCACATTCCAAAATATTTGCAAAAAGGCAAAGTTCTGTTTTCCGATTTTTCAATTACACTGCCAAGTTTGCATAGGCAGTAGTTTTTTTCATGGGACACAACATCAAACGAAACTTTTTCGCCTTGAATTGTTAAAGGAACGAAACAAACAGCGCCGTCAACTTTTGCAATTCCGCTTCCGTTTGCGCCGTTATCAATAATATTTGAAACAATGTTTTTAGAAAGACCTTTTTCCATTCATTTATATTCTATCAAACATTCTTAGAATTTCAAAAAAGTTATGGGGAAGAAATAAAAAAACGCCAGAAAGGCGCAACAAAAAATGGTGCGGAAAACAGGATTTGAACCTGCAACTGGGAATTTCCCAACAAGAATCTGAATCTTGCGCGTTTACCAATTTCGCCATTTCCGCAAATAAAAAGGGCAAAAGCCCTTTTTGTTATTCTGCAACAACTTCAACTTTGAAAACAGCCGAAATTTCAGGATAGATTTTTGCGGTTATAGAGTAGGTTCCTGCGTTTTTGATTGGGGAGGCAAGAACAATTTTTTTCTTGTCGAGTTCAACTCCTTGCTCTTTAAGCGCGTTTGAAATTTCTTGGGAAGTTATGCTTCCAAAAATTTTGCCGTTCTCGCCGCATTTAACTTTAAGGTAAACAGTTTTTGTTTTAACAACTTCTGCCAACGCTTTTGCATTTGCAATTTCAACCGATTTATGATATGCGCTTGCTTCTTTTTGTTGCTTGTTTTCGTTAAGCGCAACCGACGAAGCCTCTTTTGCAAGTCCTTGTTTAAAAAGGAAGTTTCTTGCATAGCCGTCAGAAACATTAACAATTTCGCCTTTCTTTCCGCTTCCTTTAACATCTTTAAGTAAAATAACTTTCATAATTTTCTCCTAAAAGGTAGATTTATTCGTTTAACTGAGCCTGATCCGCTAAAGCACGCGCTTCGTTTTCCTCGACGCATTTCTGATATTTTTTATCGCTAAGGCCAAAGAAAAATTGCAATATGAGCTGCCCTGCCGCCATGATCGTCGGGATTATGAAGGTTCCAAACAGGATCCCGTTTTTGGTTGCAAAGCTCTGCACTATGTTAGGAATAAAGC
>CALHLT010000003.1:0-12800 GCA_938034555.1 uncultured Bacillota bacterium | reverse complement strand
CTTTTGGTATGTATTATATAAATAAAAAGCAAAAACCCAAAGAATTGATAAAATGATAAATATTTTTAATGATTTTTTTAATTAAAATATATTTTCAACAAATTCTTTTGCATTAAATTCTTCCAAATCGTCAATACCTTCGCCAACGCCAACATAATAAACTGGCAATTTCAAAGTTTTTGCAATTGAAATTATTATTCCGCCTTTTGCCGTTCCGTCAAGTTTAGTTAAAATTATTCCGTCAAGTTTAACAAATTCATTGAAATTTTCAATTTGGCTAACCGCGTTTTGTCCCGTTGTTGCGTCAATAACGATTAAATTATATCTATTTGCTTCTGGGTATTCCTTATCAATAATTCGGTCAATTTTTGCAAGTTCGTTCATAAGGTTTTCTTTCGTGTGCAAACGGCCAGCGGTGTCGACCAAAAGAACATCTGTTTTCTTTGCTTTCGCGCTTGCAATTCCGTCATAAACAACTGCGCCCGCGTCTGCCCCTTCCGCATGCTTAATAATTCTAACTTTTGCTCTGTTTGCCCACATTGTTAATTGCTCGGCAGCAGCTGCACGGAATGTGTCGGCAGCAACAAGGCAAACTTCTTTTCCTTCTTTTTTGAGATTATGGGCAAGTTTTCCAAGCGATGTTGTCTTTCCAACGCCGTTAACGCCAATAACCGAAACAATTGCAGGAGTTTTAAAAAAACTTCCGTCATATTTTTCAACTTTAACATCATCAAAAATTGAAATTAAAATTTCTTTAAGAGCTGCGCGAACGTCGTTTGCCGTTCGAATTTTATTTTTTCTTGCATAAACGCGAAGTTCATCAACAATTTCAATGCTTGCTTTTGCTCCAATATCGGAAGAAATTAAAACATCTTCAAGTTCTTCATAAAACTCGTCGTTAAGTTCCCCGCCGCTTAAAAGAGCGTCAAATTTTCTTGAAATTGCCTCTTTTGTTTTTTTAAGTGCGTTTGCAATTTTTTTGAATAAACCCATATATTTTTCTCCTTAATTAAATTTTTTCAAGCGGCGCAATTTCTGTTAAAAGAGTTTTAACGCCAAGTTTTCCAAAATCAATGTCAATAAATTGCCCGTCAATTTTTTGAACAATTCCAATTCCAAATTTTGGGTGGCTAACTTTTTCGCCTTTCGCAAAAATTTTTATTGGCTTTGGATTTGCGCTAACGTATTCTTCATATTTAGTTTTTTCTTGTTTCTTAAATGGATTGTAAGAATACTCTGATGTTTGAGTTTTAACATCTTCTGTTTCAAAATTATAAACTTTTGGAGCGGAAAATGGCGCAGATTGATATGAAGTTTGCGAAAGTTTTGGCATAACAAATTCTTGCGGTTTTGAAAGCCCAAGTTCCTTCAAAAATCGACTGTCAATTTCATATTCTCTTTGGCCATAAAGAAAACGAGTTTTGCAGCGTGTAAGCATCAAGTTTTCCTTTGCTCGCGTTATTGCAACATACATAAGACGGCGTTCTTCTTCCATATCGTCTGGGTTGTCGTAGGCTCGAGAAATTGGGAAGATTTTTTCTTCAAGCCCAATTATGAAAACATATCTAAATTCAAGCCCTTTAACCGAGTGGATTGTTGCAATTGTCACCGCATTTTGTTCGTCGTCCATAGTGTCGATGTCGGAAACAAGAGTAACGCTTTCCAAGAAATCGAGAAGCGTTCCGCTTGGATTGCTTTCGCTAAATTGTTTAACCGAAGTAAGCAGGTTGTCGATGTTAAGTTTACGGTCGAGGTCTTCTTCGCTTCCGCTTGAATACGCGCTCAAAATTTCAAACTTGCTTATAACATTTGAAACAAAATCAAATAAACTTAATTCTTCGAAACTTGAAAGAAGCAAAATAAATGTGTTTTTAAATTTCTCAAATTTCTTTATAAGTGCTGGCTGCGCGCCAAACTTTTCAAGACTTAAAACCGCTTCAAACATACTGCAATCATTTTGACTTGCAATCGTTGAAACAGTGTTGAGAGCGCTGTCGCCAATCCCCCGTTTTGGAAAGTTCGCAATTCTTGAAAATGAAACATCGTCGCGTGGGTTTAAGAAAAGTCTTAAATAAGAAATTACATTTTTAATTTCCGCGCGCTCAAAAAATTTGAACCCGCCAAAAATTCTGTGTGGAATGTTATACGACAAAAATTTTTCTTCGAAAGGATAGGTTAATGCGTTAAGCCTTGTTAAAACTGCAAAGTCGCCAAATTTATATTCCCCGCTTTGAACAAGGTCATAAATTTCGCGTGCAACAATTTCCGCTTCTTCTTTTTCGTCGTAAACAAGGCGAACTTCTGGCTCTTTCCCGCCTTCATTTTCCGTCCAAAGGTTTTTATCAAGCCGTGATTTATTCTTCTTTATAAGTGCATTTGCAAGGTTTAAAATCTTTTTTGTTGAACGATAGTTCCTTTCAAGTTTAAAAACTTTAACATTTTCAAAATCTTTTTGAAAATCGAAAATGTTTGAAAAATTTGCTCCGCGCCATGTGTAGATACATTGGTCTTCGTCGCCAACAACAAAAATATTTTTATATTTTCCAGCAAGAAGTTTAACAAGGTCATATTGAACCTTGTTTGTGTCTTGGAATTCATCAACAAGAATATATTTGAATCGTTCTTGATACTTTTCCAAAACTTGCGGAACGGAAGTTAAAAGTTCATATGTTTTATTAAGCAAATCGTTAAAATCAAGCGCATTGGCTTTTTTAAGTTCGTTTTCATAAAGCACATAGGCTTTTTTAAATTGACTGAAACATGAAACATAGGAATATAATTTCTCATATTCCAAAAGCGTTATATTATTAGTTTTCAAATTTGATATATGGAAAGAAATGTTTTTCTTAACTTCGTCTTTTTCAACCCCAATCTCTGAAAAAATCTTTTTCAAAACCTTGTCGGAATCTTGTTCGGAATAAATCGTAAAATTTTTTGTGTAGGAGCCAAGCGCTTCAATGTCGGTTCTTAAAATTCTTGCGCACATTGAGTGGAACGTTGAAATCCAAACGCTGTTTCCCTCGCCAATAAGTTTTTCGCAGCGTTCTTTCATTTCCTTTGCTGCTTTATTCGTGAAAGTTATTGCCAAAATGTTGTATGGCAAAACACCTTTTTCTTTAATTAAAAAGGCAATTCTGTTTGTTAATAGTTTTGTTTTTCCGCTTCCAGCCCCAGCAGTAACCAAAACAGCACCTTCCGTTTGAAGAAGGGCTGCTTGCTGCTCGCTGTTAAGTTGATCTAAAATTTCGCTCACGATGTTATGATAACACATTTAAGCGAAAACAAGAAAGAATTTAACACACCTTTGAAAGTTCTTTTTCTTGCTCGAAACGCTCTTTCATTTTCTTATACTTGTCAACCAAGTTAAAAATATATCTTTCTTGCTCGCAAGGCGAAAGAGATGAAAATTTTGTTTTATCAACAAGTTTTCCAATTGGATTAATCGTATCCTCATTTTCGCTTAACATCTCTTTAACTTTGCAATATAGTTTTTCGTCGTCCTTCCCGCTAAGAAGAACAAGTTTGTAGTCTGCAAGATAGCCACCGCTCACCACTCTAAGTTCACCTTTCCCATTTAAATAATTTCGTTTGCTCAAACGATTCTTTGCTTGACGCGCAAGTCTTTTAAGTGCATCACAATTGTAATTTTTATCCATATTTTCCTCCTTAAATTCATTTGTAGTGCCACGGCAAGTTTAGGATAAATTAAAGAACTTTTTTGAGGAGAAAAAGGGGTTAAAAAGTCGAAAAATGGGCGGTTTTTCAAAAGAATGACGAATTGAAAAAAGCATAAATTTTTTACAACAAAAACCAACAAAAAAAGGGTTAAATCTTCCAAAATTTTTCAACAAATTTTTGCAATTTAAAAGAAAAAATTTGAAATAAGTTTTCATTTATTTTGTTAAAAATTTTTATTATGGTAATATATTAAAAAAGGAGAAGAAAATGAAACTTTTTGATAAATTTAAAAAAGAAGAAGAACCAATTTTCCATAAAGGCGAAAACAACCTTGAAATTAAGGAAGGACGTCATTTTTTTGAAAACTGCGAGGAAATTGTTCTAACAGGAAAAGCAATTGCGCTTGAAACAACAAATTCAACATTTAAAGAAGTTTCTGGCAAAGCCAAAATCTATGTTTTTAACAGCGGCAAAATTAAAACCCTTTCCGGCAAAGCAGTTGTTGGGCTTTTTAAAGAAGGCGAAATAACAAACGTTTTAGGCTCTGCTCAAATAACAACAATTAACAGCGCAGAAATTGACTATTTAAAAAATAAAACAAAAATTGGAACTTTCAACGGCGGTTCAATAAAATTTTTGGACGACAAAGCAAAAGTTACAACTTTTAATAACGGCAAAATTTTGTATATGAGAAACAACTCAAAAATTGGAACCCTTATTAACGGCGAAATCCTTGCTCTTGAAGACAACGCCCAAATAACAACAATCATGAACGGAAAAATTGGACAAGTTCTTAACAAAGCGTTTGTTGGAACAATTAACGCTGGCGAAATTGATAAAATTTGCGACGAAGCAAAAATCTCTTCCCAAAATGACGGAACAATTGCTCTACTTATGGGAAACGCAAAAATTGATGCGCAAATTCAAGGAAAAGTTGCCTCCTCTGCTGGGGACAGCGAAATAACCTACTCGCAAGGAGCAGCAAACAATTTTTCAGTAACCCTTCCTCTTAAAGAACAAAGCGTTAAGAAAGAAGAAGAAAAAGTTAAAACAGAGAAAGAAGAAGAAGAAAAAGTTAAAACAGAGAAAGTTGAAGAAGAATAATAAAAAAGAACGGCAACCTGTCGTTCTTTTTTTTGCTTTACATCTTAATTTTCTTGTGATATAATGCAGTTGCTGCACTAGGTGGGGAGCTAGCGGTGCCCTGAACTTGCAATCCGCTATAGCAAGACCGAAGAATTGACTGCGGCAATTTCATTTTGACGGAATGAGTTATAACTTTTGCGTTGAAATCAAGGTCTTAAGCATTGTTTTGCTGTGAACCATGTCAGGCCCTGACGGGAGCATCATTAAGCAGATTAAAACAAGTGATTTAAGGAAACTTTGGTGGAGCAAAATTTATGATGGCTCGGCAAGGTGGGTTGACAAATCAATTGTGCAGTACGGCGAAAGCCGTTTTTTTTATTGCTATAAACTTTTTATGCAAGCCTAGAAAAATTTTGAAATATATGCTGCGCCAAGCGAAACACCAAAGATAAGAAGAAGATAGAACGTTAAAAGAAAAAACTTTTTAAGCTTCGATTTTTTGCTGCTGCTTTTTTCTTCCTGCTCAACCTCAAAAATTCTTCGGCCTCTTGGAAGCGGCGAAACGCAAAAGACTTCATTGTCGCTGTATTTAACAGAAACATACTCCCCCGTTTTAAGATATCCCATAAGTTGGGAAATCGTGTCGAAATCAACTTTAAATTTTTTGGGCATAAGACGAATTAAGTCGTCAACTTCCAAAACTCGATACGACCCTTCGCTGCATTCCTTGTTAATAATTCGTAAAAGCGCTTCGCTTCTCTTATCTAACATATCCCTATTATTTGCAAATATATTGATTTTATTTTATCTTTAAATGTCCTTAAAATTTTGTTTAACCTCCCCAAAAACAAAAAAAGAAAAGCAAACTTTTGCTTTTCAAAAAATTTGGTACCCTCATGAGGAATCGCTCCGCGGAAGAAAGGCGCTGATGGATTTGCGCTTTCACGCCGGCGCTAAAAAACAACGACACCGCGTTGTTTTTTTTAACGCTTAGTTCGATTCCCCTCAAAACAAAAAAAACAAAAATTTAACTCAATGAGCAAACTTTTGCTTTTCAAAAAATTTGGTACCCTCATGGGGAATCGAACCCCAGATTCCGCCGTGAGAGGGCGACGTCTTAACCGCTTGACCATGAGGGCATTTTTAAAACAAAGAAATTATAGCAAAAGAAAAACAAAAAAACAAGTGTTTTTATAACTTGTTTTTTAAAGATTTTGTTCAAGTGAATTTTCAAAATTCTTGCTTGTTATTTTATTGAAAATTTTTTCAACACGCGAAGCGTAAAGAGGTTTTGCAAAATCAAAAAGATGATTTGCAATTGAAGGAATGTTTCCATATGCTTCGTTATAAAGTTTATCAACAACAGCATATGTTTTTTCTTTTCCTTTTGCAATTCCAATTTGAAGTTCATCAATTTTCTCAATTGTTTTAAAAACATTTTCAATTTCTTCTTTCGCGCCTTTGTTTTCGCGAAGAAGCCAATTTATGTAAACTTCGTTTTGCTCAATTTGCATAATCAAAAACCGTTTGTTTTCGGAATCGTTAAGATGCGCTTTAAGTGTTAAATTATCTTGAAGACGGTCAAAAACTTTGTCAACATAATCAATTTTTGTTGGATTAGTTATAAGGAAATTCATATTTTGCTCCAATTTTATTGTAATTTTTTCCCGCACTTTCTGCAATATTCGTCGTCAACATCATTTTGAGTTCCGCATTCGCAAATTTTGTTTTCTCTTAAATTTGCTCCGCATTTATTGCAAAAAAGTTCATCTTCGTCGATAACATCGCCGCAATGTGGGCAATATTTGTTAACATCAAGCGTTTTTGTTGCAACTCCTGTTATAACAATTGCAAGCCCCGCGCGAATTGCAGCAACGCCAAAAGTCATTAAAAATCCGCCAAGAATAAAGATGATTGGTCCAATTATTGTTGTTACTGGAACGGTCATTGTTTCAACGCTTTTAAAGCCGCCAACTGCAAAAGTTATAAAACCAGCAATAATCATTGCAATTCCAACACCAGTTCCAACTCCGCCCCATGTTAAAAGTTTCTTACGAATTCTTTTTGCGGTTTCGCCGTTAACTGCTCCGTTAACTTTGTCCATTCTTTCGTTAGCTCTTTCAATAAGTTTTGAAAAAATTCCGTTATAATTTGAATTATTGTTCATTTTTTCCTCCATAATTATTTTATCATATTTGAAGTTTAAATGCAATTATTCTTCTTCAATTAGCGTTTCATAAACATTTTCATAGATTGTTGCCGCTTTTTCACGCCAAAGACGAACAGCATTAATTGCGCTTGAACGCGAAGGTGCACGGAACTCAACAATGAACATTGGCTCGTTGTCGAAAGGCGAACGAATTTTAAGTTTAAGGTTGTATGAGCCGTCTTCAAGTTTTTCATAGTCTGCCAAATATTCTTGGCTGCGCTTGAAAACAAGTCGATTTTGTTTTGTAAATTCAGTTATCTCCTCGCGAAGAGCAAGAGGAATTCGGCGATAGAAATGTGACAAACAATTTCGACCTTCATACGAAATGTTATAGCGTGGTTCTTCGCCGTTTGGATCGATATTATATATAAACCCAACTTCCAAAAGAGAATACAAAATTTCTTTGCATTCCATATAGTTAACCCAATTGTTTCGGCTTGAACATATGTCCAAAATTGAATTTTCGGCAAGCGGAATTTCAATTTTTTCCAAAACAAAAAGTAAAACCAATTTATTAACAGTTGAATCGGAACTTATGTTCATTTTTTAATCTCTCCTTCCCCTACTGGATGCAATATCTCCATGCCCCAGAAAGTTTATCTTTTGAAATTTGTTTTCCGTCGCTAAGTCGGCTTAAAATTGGAACATTTGTTAAAAGCGTAAGTTTATCGTTCGCCATAAGCGCAACGCTTGGGCTGTCGTAATCAAATTCAGCATAAACAAGATTTCCTTTAAGTCCAAGGCTAATTCCGCGAAGCCCTTTACGATATCTTGCCGAGAGTCCAAATTCAGCAATTGGAACGCGTTTTGCAACTCCTTTATCAGAAATTAAAGTTAAATTTCCTGCTTTATCAACTTGGGTTGCATAAACAACGCTGTCGCCGTCGTCAAGGTTAATTCCCTTAACACCGCCCGAAACTCTTCCTTGAACAGGAATGTCGGTTTTTTCAAAGTTAAGAACCATGGCTTGTTTTGTTACGCAAACAATTGAGCCGCCCTCCTTAAACATTTCAACACCAACAACCTCTTCAAGATTTTTAAGTTTAATTGCTTGGAAGAATGCTTTTGCAATGTCATATTCTTCAAGTTTTGTTCGTTTAACCATTCCGTCGCTCGTGAAGAAAATAAGTTCTTTCCCTTCAAGTTTTTCTGGAAGTTCGAAAATCTTAATTGCTTTTTCGTCGCTTGGAATTCTCTTGTCAACGGCTTTTAATGTTGCGCCTTTTTCCTTCCATTTAAGTTCTGGAAGGAATCCAGCAGTTGTTTTATAGCAATTGCCTTTGTTTGTTAAAATCAAAATTTTTGTTGTGTTTTTTGTTTTAAGAATTTGCGAATGAACATGCTCAACTGTTGAGGATTCGCCAAGTTCTTTTTGCGCAAGATTAAAGTTCTTAAGAGGAATTGATTTAACATTTCCGCTTCCTGTAACCGCCAACATAACCTCTGTTTCGGTTATAACAGGCTCAATTTTAATCCTTGTTTTTGCTTCTTCAACAATAATTTTTTTATCAATATTGCTCTTTCTTGTTGATTTAAAGCGGCGGCGAATATCGCCAAGTTCGCTTTTAACAACGCCAAGTTGAAGTTTTTTGCTTTCATAAATTTTTGTAAGTTCTGCAATTCGAATTTTAAGCGCCTCAAGCTCATCTTTAAGTTTGTTAACTTCCAAGTTAACAAGGCGCGCAAGACGCATATCCAAAATTGCTTGTGCTTGTTTTTCGCTTAAAACAAATTTAGAGCGAAGTTTAAGTTTTGCTTCGCTAACCGAGGCGGAAGATTTAATAATTTTAATAACTTCGTCGATATTTTTAATTGCAATAAGCAAGCCTTCCAAAATATGTGCGCGATCTTTTGCTTGGTCAAGTTCAAATTTTGTTCGACGATAGATAATTTCGCGTTGATATTCTGTGTAGTAGGAAATGATTTCCATAAGCCCCATTTGCTTTGGCTTTCCGCCTGCAATTGCAACCATGTTAATCCCAAATGTAACTTGAAGTTGCGTTTGTTTAAACAAATAGTCCAAAATAAATTGTTCGTTTGCCTCTTTTTTAAGGCGAATAACGGCTCTAAGCCCGCTTCTGTCCGATTCGTCGCGAATTTCGGTTATTCCCGAAAGAATGTTCTTGTTTGCTTCGCGAAGTTCAGCAATTTTTTGAAGCAAAGCCGCTTTATTAACTTGATATGGAACTTCAGTTATAACAATCGATTTTTTATCGCCTTTTTCTTCAATATGAGTTTTTGCGCGAATTAAAACCTTTCCGCGCCCTGTTCGATAGGCTTGTTCAAGTTCATCGCCCGCAATAACAATTCCGCCGGTTGGGAAATCTGGGCCTTTAATGATTTTCATCATTTCTTCCAAAGTAATTTTTGGATTATCAATGTATGCAATAATTCCTTCAACAACTTCGGAAAGATTGTGTGGAGGTATGTTTGTTGCAACACCAACAGCAATTCCGTAGGTTCCGTTAACTAAAAGATTTGGGAAACGACCTGGAAGCATTGTTGGTTCTTTCAAAGTGTCGTCGAAGTTAAGCATCCAACGAACTGTGTTCTTATCCAAATCGCGCAAAAGTTCCATTGCAAGAGGTGTTAAACGCGCCTCGGTATATCTCATTGCCGCCGCGCTGTCGCCATCGATTGAGCCAAAGTTTCCGTGCCCGTCAACAAGAGGTTCGCGAAGAGAATAACTTTGCGCCATTCTAACCATTGCGTCGTAAACCGAACTGTCGCCATGAGGGTGATACTTACCCATGCAATCTCCAACAATTCTTGCGGATTTTCTGTATTGCTTGTCTGGTTGAAGACCAAGTTCAAGCATGGTATATAAAATTCTTCTTTGAACCGGTTTAAGACCGTCTTCAACGCGAGGAAGAGCACGGTCGAGAACAACGTGTTCGGTGTATGGAATCATTGAGTTATGAAGAACGTCTTCAAGAGAAGTTAAAATAATTCCGCTTCCGTCCGCTTCAGAAAGATCGAGTTTAACTTGTTTCATTCTTTCTTTTCTAACGCTGCCCTGTGGCTTGCTTGTTTCTCTGTCTTGCTCAATTTCGTCCAAAATGCTTTCTTGTTTCGAAGAAGAAGGCGAACCCTGCGCTTCTTCCAAAATTTCTTCTTTTCTTTCTTCGTCGCTCATGTTTTCCAAGTTAACATCTCTCCTTACTTTGCTTTTTTCTTCTTTAATGTTAATTTTCCCAAGTTCGTTTTCATTAAACTTTGTTTTTTCAATTTCTTGTTTTGAATTTAAGAAATCATCGAAACCAATTTGCCCATCCAAGTTTGCTTCAAACTTTTCCTCTTTTTCTTCAACAATTGGTTCAAGTTCGTCATAACATATTTGCCCTTCAATTGGCTGGGAGTTTTCGCTTTCGTTAAATTCATCCATAATACTTTATTATTTTAACACATTCAAAGCAAAAATTCAAAACAATTCATTTTGAAAAAAACAATTTTAATAGTATATTAAAACTATGATAAAAAAAGAAATTATTGCAAATAAACAAGACAAAGTTCTTAACATTGTTTCAAAAAATGATATAAGTTATGCAAACGCAAACAAGTGTTTAAGAAAAAAAGATATTCGCGTTGACAACAAAAAAATTAGCGATAACATTGTTGTTTTCCCAGGGCAAACGATAACAATTTTCCTGCCAGAAGAGGCAACAGTTGTTGACGAAAAAAAGTTTTTTGAAATTGAATTTGAAGACGAAAATGTTGCAATTGTTAACAAAAAAAGCGGAATTGAAGTAACATCTCCAAACGAAAATTCAGTTGAAAAAATGCTTAATAAAAATCCGCAAAAAAAGTATTATGCGCTAAACAGGCTCGACAGGAACACCGAAGGGCTAGTTATTTTTGCAAAATCAAAAAATGTTTTGGAAATTCTTAAAAAAGCAATGAAAAAGGACGAAATTAGCAAATTTTATTTGGCAAATGTTGTTGGCGTTCCAAGTTGGGAAACAAAAACAGCAATTTCGTTTTTAATTAAAGACGATGAAAAAAGCGAAGTAAAAATTTATAATTCCCCAAAAAAAGATGCTGTTAAAATCCAAACAAACTTAACAGTTATAAGTCGCTCCTCTGGTGGAACATCTGTTATTATGGCGGAAATTCATAACGGAAAAACCCACCAAATTCGCGCTCAGCTTGCAAACCTTGGTTTTCCAATAATTGGCGACGGAAAATATGGAAAGAATGTTGATAACAGAAAATTTAAAGAAAAAACTCAAAAACTTACTTCGTTTAAAATCATTTTTAAAATAAAAGATGAAAAATTGAAATATCTTAACAATTTAGATTTTGAAATTACGCCTTCATGGGCAAAATAAGGAGAGAAAATATGGACAAAAAAGTTGTTTTAATAACTGGCGTTTCGTCTGGAATTGGGCTTGAACTTGCCAAAAAATTCATAAAATCTGGCTGGAAAGTTTATGGCGTTTCAAGAAAAGAATTTTCGCTTGACGGTCTTTCCCACATAATTTGCGATGTTTCTTCCCTTAAGCAATGCCAAGAAACTGTTAAAAAAATTGTTGAAAAAGAAGGGCAACTTAATCTTGTTATAAATAACGCCGGAATGGGAATTTCGGGGTCAATTGAAAACACAAGCGAACAAGACGCAAGAAAAATTTATGATGTTAATTTTTTTGGAACGTTTTTTATGTGTAAAAGCGCTTTGCCTTTTCTTCGAGAAAGCAAAGGAAAAATTATTAACGTTTCGTCTGTTGCAAGCAAATTCTATATTCCTTTCCAAGGTTTCTATTCCGCAACAAAAGCATCTGTTGACGCAATTTCTGCTGCAATGCGCGCCGAAACAAAGCCATATGGCGTTAAAATAACAAACGTTCTTCCTGGCGACACTAAAACTTCCTTCACTGCAAATCGAGTTAAACAAGACGACGGGGTTTATAACGAGAGATACACCTCATCAATTGGGAAAATGGAACACGACGAGCAAAACGGAATGAGCAGCGAGTATGTTGCAAAAGTGATTTTCAAAATTGCAAACAAAAAGCGCCCTCCTTTAACAAAAACAATTGGAGTTCCATATAAATTTTTGCTTTTCCTTGCAAAAATTTTGCCAAATAGATTTATTGAATGGGTTGTTTCAAAAATGTATTCATAATAAAAAATGCGCCTTCAACATGAAGGCTTTTTTTAACAAAAATTTCTTCCTTTTCATATACAAGTCAAGAGGCAAAACTTGGGAAAGAAAGATGAGTTTTTGGGGCGCGACTACCCCGCTTTAAAAAGTTATTGCAAAAATTCCTATTACAGCGGAATTTTGCAAAATCTTTATGCCGGTTCGGAAGGCGAAGTTATAACTTTTTTGCAACTTCGCTATCACTCAAATGTTTTAAAGAATTTTAACGCAAAAATTTCAAGCGTTCTTGAAGAAATTTCAATGTGCGACTTAAAGCATCAAGAACTTCTTGCCTCGGCAATTGAAAAAACATATGGAAACCCAATTTACGCAACTTCAACCGGAAAATGGATTGGCGGGCGGCAAATTGACTATGTTAAAAGCGTTAAGCAAATTCTTTCTGTGAACTTGGAAGCCAAGGAAAAATCGATTATAGACTATAAAATTGCAATTTCAAAAATTGATAATGTCCAAATTAAACTGTTGCTTGGTGCAATTCTTTCCGACGAAGAGAATCATCGCCTTATTTTGAAAAAACTTTTAAGTTCCCTTGAAGAATAGGATTTAAGAATTTTAAAAATTTTTTGAAAAATATTTGAAAAAATGTTGACATAATCGGCTAAGTTATGGTATATTACTTCTCGGTTGGAAGTTTAGCTCAGCTGGTTAGAGCACCTGCCTTACAAG
>CALHLT010000002.1:0-27792 GCA_938034555.1 uncultured Bacillota bacterium | reverse complement strand
TATTTAATTTAAATAATTAAAAATTAAAAATAAATTCATTTTTAAATTCAAAAAATAATTAAAAAATCGCAAATTTGATTATATTTTTGCGATTTTATTTAATTTTTAATTTAATTTTTAATTTTTAAATATCTTCGAAACAATAATTGTCATGTCATCAACAGCCGAGCCCCCGCAGTTTTCAAGCGCTTTTTTCAAAATTTCTTCTGCAAGAATTTGAGGGTTTGCTTCTGAAAGATTGTTAACAAAATTTGCATACTCTTCGTTTGAAACAAACGAATCGGTTATTCCGTCGGTTGCAAGAATAACAAAATCCCCAGAGGAAAGAACAAGTTTTTTAATGTTTGCAGATGCTTCGTCAACAATTCCAAGAGGAAGAGAATTCCCTTCAATTTCGTCAATTGTGTTGATATGCTTAACAAGCCCAACAGGAGCGCCAAGTTTAATTACATCTGCAACACCCTTTCGAAGGTCGATAACCGCAAGATCAAGAGCGGAGAACATTTCCTCGCCTGTTAGCGCAAGAAGTTTGTTTGTTGACGAGAGAATTATGTCATTATCGAAACCCGCGCGATAGAAATTTTCAACAAGCCCCATTGCAAGGTTCGAACTTTTCTCTGCCTTTTTCCCGCTTCCCATTCCGTCGCAAAGAGCCATCATAAATTTTTCGTTGTCAATTTTAATTAAGGAATAGGAATCGCCGCTAACTTTGCTTGTTGCTTTCTTTGTTGCAGCCGTTCCAAAAACAATGTTATAAACTGGGCTTGTTTTGAAGTTAAGCGCTGTCCAGCCGCTTCTTCCCGAAGGGCTTTCATTTTCCAAACTCATTTTCGAGCCGCAAATTTTTGAAACAACATTCGCAATTTGCTCTTTTTCGGCGTCCTCATTTTTAACAACAAGCGTTGCGCAAAGATTTTCCTTGTCTTGGTCGTAAACAACGGCATCGCTGCAAGTTATATCACTGAACGAAAGTTCTTCAATAATTTTGTTTTCTTTCCACGAATCGAAAGTTACTGGCTTTTTAACCTCTTGCGAGAGATTTCGAAGAATTTTTGAAACTCCCCCAAGTTGTTCGGCAACAATTGTTCGGCTTGCATCAAAATTGTTCATAAGCCCTGCATATTGTTTATATTGCGCGCTTGTTTGATTGATTGTTGAAATTAAAGTGTTAACTCTGTTACACCTTGTTGTTAAATATGGAGGGACATCAATAAGTGTTGCTTTTCCGCGCTCAAATCCTGCGTTAACCATTGTTGCAAAAACTTTTTTTGTTTCCTCGGCATATTGCCTGTGACATTTATTTCGCTCTGGACAATCGGCACAAACTTTAGATTTAAGGTCGCTTGCAAGCATTTCCTTTGCTTGTTCTTTGGAAAGCCCGCCTTTAATAAAACCGCGGAACGAAGAATCCATTTCCCCAAACACTTCGGAAAGTTCTCCAAGTTTTCGTGCAATGTTTTCGCTGTTTCTGTTTGCAACATTTCTCATTGCACTTTTGCTTGCCGTTGCACCAAAGAATCCGGAAAGTTCGTCATAAACTTTTGTTGGAATAACAACATATGCAAGCGCCGCAATGATAACAGGAAGATAACTGAAAATTGAATAGTCGTAGTATAACTTGAAAAACCAACCTAACGCGGCTTCAACAAGAAGAACCGCAACAGCGCCAAAAATTCTGTTTCTTGTTTTAAAGCATGAAACCGCCATCGCCCAAATAATGAACGCGGCAATATAGATTGGACTGTTGGAATTCAGCATTGCCCCAAACCCCATAATACCAGCCGTGAAAAGCGAAGTTGAAATGTTGAATGTGTTTGAAACAGCAAGAATAATCAAACAAGCGAAAAGTTTAATAAGTTCAAATTTTCCAAGCGAAAATTCGCTAAGCCCGCTTGAAAGAGCCATTAAAACAACCGACGCGCAAATAATTTCGTCAACCGTGAACTTATATGCAAACCCTTTTGTTGAAATGGCTTCAAAGATTTTAACGCATGCAAAGCAAAATAGAATTCCAAAAACAACCGAAAGAATTATGTAAACAAGATTGCCTCCACCAAGGATTGAAAGAACAAGATAAACCGTTTGGCTTAGCAAACTGTAAAGACCAATTTGCCAATAGCGAATTCGTTTTTTAAGTTTATAATGAATTCCATAACAAACGAGCAAAACAACAACCGTTCCAATTGCGCTGTAAAGCGAAAGCAAATTTAACGAGCCAAGAAAAGTTCCCGCAATATATAAAGGGGAAAGAATTAAAACATTGTTGTTGCACCACATAAGGGCAAACAAAAAACCAAACGAGAATGGAAAGATAACCCCGTTTATGTTTGCTTTGCTAATAACATAAAACCCGAAAAAGAACAATAAATATTTGATAATTTGAACAAAAACATCTTTTTTGTTAACATTAACGCGAATTTTTTTCATATTTTCAATTTTAAACTTAAAATTTTTCAATTTAAAGCATAAAAAAACGCTATTTTGTCGAAATAGCATTTTTTATATCATTAAAATTAAAAATTAAATTGGTTGTTTTTTTCTTTAAATTCCATTAAAATATCTTCTTTTTCAACGGAAATAGAGTTTTTTGAATTTAATTCCATATTTTCATTAAAATTTAAAAATAAATCTTTATTTTTTAATAAAATGTTATTTTTTGCTTTTAAATTTTCATTTTTAAATTGTTTTTTGGAATTTATTTTAGATATTTTTTTGGAATTTAATTTATTTGAAATTTGTTTAACATCTTTAATTTTTGAAAGTTGCTCATAAATTTGCGAATTAGATTTATCTTTTGGATTAAGATATATTTCGCCGCCAACAAAATTCAGGTTTGGAGCCGATTCAACCTTTGAATTAACAAGATATAAATTTCCGCCAACAGTTTCAAGTTCGTTTAAATTTGTTATTTTCGACGCCCCAAAATATGCGTTTTTTCCAATCTCTTTAAGAGCCCCAAGATTTTTAACATTTGAGCAAGAAAAGTTTGCGCTTCCCCAAATTTTTTCCAAACTTTTTAAATCTTTAATTTGGCTTCCGCTAAAATCCGCATCCCCAAAGACGTATTTTAAATTTCCAACATCTTTTGCTGCGCAGGTGAAAAACTTTGCGTTTCCAACAATTGCCTCAAACGAGCAAACTTCATAATTCCCAACAAAATCATAGTCGCCAAAAAAGATGTTTTCGTCCTTGCAGCCAAGAGTTTCCCCAAAAGATGCTTTCGCTTTTGGCAAAACGCCAACTAAATTTGTTAAGTTGGAATTTTTAAATCCAGAATGACATTTATAATCCTCATTTGTTAAATCTTTAAGACAATTTAAAACATTTTCATTTTTAAAAGTTCCGTTTTCAATTTGATTTTTCCAACCTATAAGTCGCTTGTTCCATTCTTCTTTTTCAAGCCATTCTTTTCCGTTTTTAATGTTTTTGTTCTTTTCCAAAAACTCAATTGCAACAGGGCGATATTCTTCCTCAATTTCTTGAGCGCTTCCGCCTTTAATTCCTCGAACTTCGCCAATTGAATTCCCTTGCATTTTAACAGCAATATGTGGCGCATTCAAGTTGTCAACAAAAACAAAAAAATCGCCATTTTCAAGTTGGGAAGCAGCAAGTTGTTTCGTGCACCAAGGCGTGTTTTGAACAAGCGCCGAAAGTTTTGTCGCGTTGTTTAAATATTCTTTTTCATTTGAAGTTTTCCCTTCAAATTGAATCCATTTCCCCATTCCAAATGTGTTAACACTTTCAAGAGAAATTTCGCTTTTTTCTGTTATAATTTTCTTTGCGCAAGCAACGCCGTCAAAATATAAACTTGAAAAATTCGAATAGTTTTCGATGTTTTTATTTATGTAATTTAAAACCTCTTCGTCAAGCGTCATATGTCCTGTTAAGGTTTTGTTTGGAATTCTTTTTTCAACAATTGTTTTAGGTTTTCCGTTTTCAAAGGTTTGTTTGTAGCAATGCAAAAGGGTTTCTCGAAGCATAAGAGCCTTGAAAGCAGGCTCAAAATTTAAACCTTTAACTAAATTAACAACATGCTTATATTCTTCCCTTTGCGAAATTGAATATTTTTTTGCAAGAGAAATAAGCGTGTTTTCTTTGTTGTCAAGAGATAATTTAACTTCAAATTCTTCGCCGCGCGCTTTAAGAGCATTAACCTCGTTTTGAAATTCTCTTTCAAGGAATTGATTGTTTTTAGTTTCAATTTCAAAGAAGTTTGAATTTTCGGTAATGTTATAAAGCCTTTCAAGTTCAAAATTTATATCTTGTTTAATTTCAAATATTTTTGTTTCCTTATTGTTTGGTTTTTCAAGAACAATTCCGTTGTCGTTTTTGCCATAAAAATTAACAACAAAAAGTTTTTCCCAAGTTGAAAGGTCAACAAACTGCTCTCGAATTTGGGCGGGAATTGTTAAATTAAGTTTGCTAGCATTTTCAAATTCTGGGCGAAAGAATTTTTCGGTTTTATAATTCGCGCCAAGAACTGCTCCGTTTGCAAGCGTTTGCCAAACATTTTCCATACTTAAATTCTATCATTAATTGCGCGTTTGTCAAGATTGAAAACAATAAAAAAGCTCCAACAATTGTTGGAGCAAAATTCAAAAAAAACTAAAGAGCAAAATTAAAATTGGTCTTTATAGCTTTTGCCGAATTTGAAAACTGGAGTTTTGCATGCTGGAATTTTAATTTCTTGTTTTGTTGCTGGGTTAATTCCTGTTCTTGCAGCTCTTGTTTTAACTTCGTATGTTCCAAATCCTGGAACAGTAACTTTGTTGCCTGCTTTCAATTCGTTTGTAACAGCATTAACATATGCGTCGAAAGCAAGTCCTGCTTCTTTTTGTGTTAATCCTGCTTCTGCAGCAATAGCTTTTACTAATTCTCCTTTGTTCATTGTTTAAAATCTCCTTTTATTCTTTATTTTGCTAGGGGAATTATTTCCATCTAACGCTCTAATAATACCATAAATTTAGCAATAAACAAAATAAATTAACACTTTTTCAAAAGTTTTTTATTTTACATTTTGCCTCTTTCCCTTGAAAAATGGGGCTTTTTAGGTTTTATCGCTGTCTGTTGTTGCAACTGTTAAAACATAAACAGCCTTTGCGCCTGCCCTTTTCAAAACTTCGGCGCAGTGGCTTACAGTTGATCCAGTTGTTAAAACATCATCAATCAAAATGAAACTTTTACCTTTAACTTTTTCTTTCGACGAAACTTTAAACGCGCCGTTAAGATTTTCTTGTCTTTCAACAAACGAAAGTTTGGTTTGCGTTTCGGTGTTTTTAATTCTCTCAACAATTTCCGTGTTTGTTGGAATGTCTATAAGTTTTGAAAGTTCGCGAGCAAGAAGTTCCGATTGATTATACCCTCTTTTCTTGAACCTCTCTTTTGAAAGAGGAATTGGAATTATGAAGTCAACAGGATTGATTTCGTCTTTAACAAGCAAATACTCTTTTTCAAGAAATTTTGCAAGAGGGCGCGCCAAATATTTTTTGTTGTCATATTTAAGTTCTTGAATCACATAAGCAATTTCATCTTGATAGATGAATGCGGAGCGGGCAAAATCGAAAAATCTTTTGTTACTTTTGCAAGTTAAGCAGTAGTTTGCATCGGAATAAATTGGACTTCCACATTTCAAGCAATGTTTCTTAACAAGCGGGATTTTCTTTTCGCACCTATTGCAAAGTTCAAACTTGCTTTCTTGAACCTCATCTCCGCAAATAAAGCAAACAAGTCCGCTTGGAAAAAGTGTTTCAAGAGCAACATCAAAAAATTCTTTAAAAGATTCCATTTTTGTTTATTCTCCAAAAAGTTTTTTCATTTTGTTGTTTTCATCAGTCAAAAAGTCTTTTAAAAGCGTGTAACGCTTTGCTGTGTGGGAATTCTTAACCATTCTTGCAAGCGCACCTTTATCCCCAACCAAAACAACCATTTTTTTTGCACGTGTTACAGCAGTGTAAATTAAATTCCTTGTTAAAATAAGGCTTGGGCCGCTAACAAGAGGAATTATAACAACATCAAATTCCGAACCTTGGCTCTTATGAATTGTTATTGCATAGGCAAGCGAAATTTGGCTTAGTTCTCCGCGAGGATAGGTTGCAACTTTTTGGTCGTCAAACGTTATTTCAACCTCGCCAGTTTGCAAATTAATTTTTGAAACCATTCCCATATCGCCATTGAAAACTCCCTTCCCGTTTTCTTCAAAGCAAGGAAGAGTTCCATCTTTTTTCCATTCAAGATTATAGTTGTTTGCAGTTTGCATAACCTTATCGCCTTCGCGAAGAATAATTGACCCAACTGTTATTTCCTTTTTAAGCATTGAAGGCGGATTAAGTTTTTGTTGAAGTTGTTTGTTAAGATTTTCAATTCCGCAAACACCTGCTTTCAAAGGAGCAAGAACTTGAATCTTTTGCGGTTCAATTTTTAAATAGGCCGGAATTCTTGTTGTTGCAAGGTTAACGGTTGTCTCAAATGTTTCGGCGGGGGTTTGTTTTGTTTCAAAGAAGAAATCGCTGCTCCTATTATCTAAAACAGGCATTTCGCCGCTGTTAATTAAATGTGCATTTGAAATTATTAAGCTGTCGTTTCCTTGTCGATAGATTTTAGTTAATTCGGCAACGGGAATTGTTTCGCTTGCCAAAATGTCTGCCAAAACATTTCCTGCGCCAACAGACGGAAGTTGGTCTTTATCGCCAACAAGGATAAGTTTTGCTCCTTTCGGAATTGCTTTAAGAAGATTATACATAAGGTTAATGTCAACCATTGAAACTTCGTCAACAATAACGGCGTCGCAAGAAATTGGGTTGTTTTCGTTATAAACAAAAAGCCCGCCATCGTTTTTATAGTTGATTTCAAGGGCGCGATGGATTGTTCGCGCGTCAAGCCCTGTTGTTTCGGAAAGTCTTTTTGCCGCGCGTCCTGTTGGCGCAAGCAAAAGCGTTTTCTTCCTTTGCATTTTAAAAATTTCAAGAATGCAAGAAATGATTGTTGTTTTCCCTGTTCCCGGCCCGCCTGTTATAACGCAAACCCCATTTGAAATTGCAAGTTTGATTGCGTTTTTTTGGTCGGAATGAAGAGTTAAATTGTTTCTCTTTTCAAATTGGTCTATTTCGCTCGAAACGTCAAGCGCAAGATTTATTGATGAGTTTTGCAAAAGGGCAAGTTTTGAAGCAACAGATTTTTCGGTGTTATATAATTTAGTTGTTGTAATAATTTCTTTATTATCTTTCCAAAAAACCTTAATTATGTTTTCTTTTTGCAAAATGTCATAAACTTTTTCGGCAAGGTTTTCACATTCACATTTTGGCAAATCGAGAAGCGCGCCAAGCATTGAATCAACCTGAGGACGATATTGAAAAGTGTGCCCGCCTTTTTCCGACGCTTCCAAAAGTAGATGTAAAATTCCTGCTCTAATTCTAAAAAGGCTGTCTTTTGCAATTCCCATTTCCATTGCAATTTTATCTGCGCTTGCAAATCCAATTCCGCTTATATCTTCAACAAGGCGATATGGATTTTGTTTAACAAGTTCAACAGTTTGCGCACGATATCTTTCAAAAATTTTAATTGCCATGTTAGATGAAATGTTGTATGTTTGCAAAAAAATCATTGCGTTTTGCATTTCTTTAACATCAAGAAAACTTTCGGAAATAACTTCAATTTTCTTTTTTGAAATCCCTTTAACGCGCAAAAGTTCGCTAGGGTTAAATTCAATAACTTCAAGCGTGTTAAGACCAAATTCGTCAACAATCGCTTGCGCAGTAACTGGGCCAACTCCGCGAATTAATCCGCTTGAAAGATATTTAACAATTCCTTTTTTTGTTTTTGGTTCAATACATTCATATTTTTCAACTTCAAATTGTTCGCCATATTTTGAAGTGTTAAAATCGCCATAAACTTTGAATGCTTCGCCAATGTTAATGTTAAGGAATTTCCCAACAATTGTTATTTCATCGTCGCTTGTTGAAGCAACGGCAATTGTCCAGCCGTTTTCTTCGTTCCTGAATTTAATTCGCTCAATAATACATTCAATGTCGCACATAATTTACAGATATTTTACATCTTTTTGTTCGTTTGGCAAAACAAATTTTGTTTTCCCTTTAATATATCTTTTTCCTTTTTTTTCGCGATTTTTCGCAAATAAACAAGTGTTATCATGAAAACATGAAAGAAAATAATGTAATTTTTGAAAAAGACGCAATTAAAAAGTTTTTCCAGCAAATTAAACAATATAACAAGGTTTTTATCTTAACTTCCCCAACCCCAAAAGAGAAATTTCTTCCCTTAATTTCAAATTTGCTTAAAGAAAACAACGTAACTTTTTGGACATATTGTTTGCCAAAAAACGCAACTTGCACAAGTGAAAACGTTTTAAAAGCATGCTCTTTTGTTAAAGGAGCATCGGTTGTTGTTGCGCTTGGCGCAGGAACAGTTGCCGACACGGCAAAAATTGTTTCCAAAAAACTTTCGCTCCCTTGCGTTATTGTTCCAACAACAATAACCCACTTTGGAATTTTTTCTTCATGCGCAGTTTTATGCGATGCAATTCCAAAAATTATTGAAACAGAAAAACCAACAAAAGTATATCTTGACGAAAGGATAATTAACGAAAGTCCAGAGCAATTCATAACTTCAACTCTTTGTTTTTCGCTTGGACTTTTGGAACATGTTTTTGCTCTTGAAACACAAAGCCTTATTGCAGGCGAACAAAATGTTAATCTTCAAGAGATTAAATCAAAAATTAAAAAAATTGAAGAACTTTGCGGCTGGCTTTCGCTTTCAAATTCATTTGCAATTTTAAATTTAATGGACTATGTTTTCGACCTATCTTCTCTTGTTTCCTTTAAAATAGAAAACAGCGCGCTTATGCTTTCAAATTTAATTAACTGCTCAACTCTTAAACATAACTTTGGTGAAAAATATTTGCTTTGCGGCCAAGTTCTTTTGAAATGTTATTCAAATTTCTTAAAGCAAAAATTAATTTTGCCAAAAAATATTCCAGAAAGAGAAAAAATATTGCAAATTTTAAGCAAAAAAACCGATTTTTTCCACGTTTCAACTGAAATTGAAGAAATATTCAATAGATATATACTAAAAACAAATTATTTATTAAATCAAAATTTACAATTTAAAATTCAGGCTTCAAGAATTAAACTTGTTGAAAAATGTTTGGAAAAGCAAGTTAACATTTCAAAATTCCGCGGAAAACTTTTCGCATTAAATTCAAATTCAAAGCGCCTTCGAATGATTGATGAGAACGAACTTTTTTCGTCGCTTGAAATTCTTCCTGTTTTTTCTTCGTCGCTTCTTCCTTCCCTACTCTCGCGCTATGGCTATTTGAATGTTGTTTAAGAGCAAAAAAATCTGTCAATAATAATCCCATGACACTTAAAGTTCGTCTTGGGATTTTTATTTTAGTTGTTGCGCTTCTTTGCGCAGTTTTTATTTGCGGAAAAGAAAAAGAAGCAATTGAAAAACTTGGCGCAAGCGAAATTACGATTGTTGAGAACACGCAAACACCAAACAGTTTTTGCTTTGAAACAGAACTTTCCCCAAGCGAAATCATTAAAACTCTTAACGCAAAAATACATAGCAAACAAATTTTAGAAAACGAAAATCTTGAAATCTACTATTGCTTTGTTGAAAACATTAACAATTTCATTGTTTGCAATAACAAAAAGGTTAATCTTCAAATTGCGTTTAACGGCGAAAAATCGATTGTTGGATTCCCAATAATTCAAACTGGCTATTAAATTTTGGGTTTATGTATAAATTTATAAATTGTGTCAACAATTGTTGCATGGAGGAACAAAAAACATGGAAAACGAAATTAAACTTGACAAAAGAGGCGAAAAATTTACTAATTTTATGAAAAAATATGGCTACTATTTCATTGCCGCAGCATTAATTCTTGCAATAACTTTAACTGTTGTTTTAACTTCGCTTAAAGGAAAAACAAGTCTTGATGTTGACAACAAAGACCCAATTGAACCAGTTAACGCCTACGCCCTAACCTTCGACCTTCCTCTTGAAGATTGCTCGGTTTTAACAGCGCATGTAACAGATAAGTTCGTTTATAACGAAACTCTTGGCTGGTTTGCAACCCACCACGGCGTTGATTTAACAAGCGAAAAACTTGACGTTCTTGCAAGCGCAGAAGGAACAGTTACAAAAGTCTACACAAACGACCTTGAAGGAACAGTTGTTATAATTAAACATAACGATGTTTACACAGCAAAATATGGTTCGCTCGACTCAAATGTTCTTGTTAAGGAAGGCGACACAGTTAAACGCGGACAAAAAATTGGCGAAATAAGTTCAACTGCTAAAAACGAAACAAAAAGCGGAAAACACCTTCATTTCCAACTCTTCCGCGACGAAGGAGAAGTTAACCCAGCCGACTATCTTAACCTTGAAACAAAATAAATTTTAAGCCATAATTTTTTAAATGAGAGAGGCAAAATTTGCCTCTTTTTTCTTTTCTAAAAATCAATTGTTTGTTATAATATAAATGTATGGAAAATAAACTTAAAAGCGCAAAAGAACTTTTTGAAAAAGTTGCAAATCCAGAAGAAAAACAAATCTGCGCGCTTGCAATTGAACAAGTTAAAAAACTTCATCTTGGCGATGAATGCGTTCTTGCATGCTATTTATACTATCCATACATTAAAACCGCAATCTACACTCCTCCTTCCGAAGCCGAACTTAAATCTTTCGATGAGGCAAAACGCAAGGAAGAAGACGAACGGAAAAAAGAAATTGACATTAAACGCACCGAGTTTAAAAGGTTAATTGAACAAACCTATGGCGAGGAAACATTGGCCTTCCTCCACGGGCTTAAAAAACTTATCGAAATTTCCTACACAAATGAACAAGAAGAAGCCGAAAACATTCGTCAAATGTTTTTTGCGCTTGCAAAAGATGTTCGAGTAATCTTGGTTAAAATTTGCTTTGTTTTGGCGGAAATTAAACTATATAGTTCTGCTTTTGCCGAAGAAAAAATTGAAACCAAAAACTCGGCCGATAAAGCACTTAAAACCCAAACCGAACTTACTGCAACCGAAAAAGCGAAACAAATTTTAGATTTGTTCGCTCCTCTTGCTGCGCGTCTTGGGCTTTCCTCTGTTAAGAGCGAACTTGAAGACATTGCTTTTGAAATGCTCCACCCACAAGAATTTATGGAAATTAAGCGCGAAGTTCATAAACGATATTTAGAGCGCGAAAAAACTGTTGAAGATTTGAAACATCAAATTAAAATCTTTATGCATGAACTTGGTCTTTCCGGCGAAATCATGGGAAGGAAAAAACATATCTACAGCATAAGCAAAAAACTTAAAGAAAAAGGCGGCGACCTTGACAAAATTTACGACCTTGTTGCCGTTCGCGCAATATTAAACACTGTTGCCGATTGCTATGCTCTTCTTGGAAAAATTAACGAAAATTTCATGCCTCTTCAAAACAGATTTAAAGATTACATTTCAATTCCAAAATCCAACGGTTATCAATCGCTCCACACAACAATTATGTTTGAAGGCGTTCCGGTTGAAATTCAAATTAGAACGCAAGAAATGCACCGCATGGCAGAATTTGGTGTTGCGGCGCACTGGATGTATAAAGAAAAACGCAACAAGCAAGATTCACTTGACGAGCGTCTTGGCTGGGTTCGCGAAATTATGGAAAACGAAAAATATATGTCGAGCGAAGACCTTATCAATTCTCTTCGTGTTGACATCTATGACGGCGAAATTTTCGTTCAATCGCCAAAAGGAAAAGTTCTTCATATGCCAGAAAACTCAACGCCAATCGACTTTGCCTACTTAATTCATTCCGAAGTTGGAAACCAATGCGTTGGCGCAAAAGTTAACGGAAAAATGCAACCTTTAACAAAGCCTCTTTCAAACGGCGACATTGTTGAAATTATAACAAACCCAAATTCGCGTGGCCCATCGCGCGATTGGCTTAAAGTTATTAAAACGCAACAAGCCAAAAACAAAATTCTTGCTTTCTTCAGAAAAGAAATGAAGGAAGAAAACATTAAAAACGGAAAAATAATGTTTGAAACAGCAATTAAAAATCTTGGATATTCTGTTTCAAAAGTGACCGAGAAAAAATATGTTCAAGCCTTGCTTGATAAATTTAATTTCTCCGAACTTGACGAACTTTTGGCGAGCGTTGGGCACGGCGCCTACTCCGCTAAAATGTTTGCCGGAAAATTAATTCAAATCTATCAGGCCGACATAAAGAAACAACAAGAAAAACTTCAAACGCAGCACATTGAATCAATTGAATATAAGCCAAGCGACAACAAAATTGATGTTAAAGGCGTTAACAATTTAATGGTTAAGTTTGCAAAATGCTGCTGCCCAATTGAGGGCGACGAAATAGTTGGATTTGTTTCCCAGGGGCGTGGAATTATTATCCACAGAAAACAATGCCCAAATGTTTCTTTCTTTGATAAGGACAGATTAATTGATGTTGAATGGAAAAAATAAAAGCAAAAAATAATTTGCTTTTATTTTTTAATTATTTATTAATTAAAAATAAAAATAAATTTAATAAAATAAAAAATTAATTAAATCAATTAAAAATAAATAAAAAACACTAAAAAATAGTGTTTTTTTAATATTTTATTTAATTTTTAATAATTTTTTATGATTTTTTTGTTTTTGCACGGAAAATTAATGCAAAAATAAATGCGAAAATAACTGCCGCGGCAATTCCCCCAGAGGTTGCTTCCAAGCCGCCCGTGAAAATTCCAATTATGCCTTTTGTCTTAACAGCGCTTATTGCGCCCTTCGCAAGGCTTGCGCCAAAGCCAACAATTGGAACGGAAATTCCCGCTCCGGCAACGCTATAGATATAGTCATATGCGGTTGTTGCTTCAAGCAAAACGCCAAGAAGAACAAACGAAACAAGAATTCTTGAGGTTGTCATGTTCGTTCGAATAACAAGAATTTGCCCAACCATACAAACAAACCCGCCAACAAGAAAAACATAAAGATATCTTAAAAAAATTTCCATTTTAATTAATCCTCCTCGGTGCTAAATTTTTCAACTTTAATTTTAACCTCTTTTGCAAAATCTTTTTTCTCTTCTTCCGTAACTGTTTTTTCTTTGAAAGGCGGCTCACTTTTTATAACAATTCCGTGCGCAATTCCTGGAATCGACTCGCCTTGTTGGCAAGAAGTTGTTGAAAGAAGTGCGCCAGTTGCAACATATAAAACTTTTTTAAGTTGCCCTGTTTTAAGACGTTCAACAATGTAGGAATTGAAAATTGACGCCGAACAGCCGCAGCCAGAGCCTCCCATTAAAACATTTTGGTCGTGATAGAACATCATTTGACCGCAATCGCCATAGTTTGTTCCAAGTTTATATCCTTGATTTTCCATAAGGTCGAGCAAGATTTCAACGCCAAGTTTTCCAAGGTCGCCCGTAACAATTAAATCGTAGTCTTCCGGTTTTGTTTTTGTGTCTTCAAAAACCGAAATCATTGTTTCCATTGCAGCAGGTGCCATTGCCGCGCCCATGTTGTTAACATCGCAAATTCCAAAGTCCATAACTTTCCCAAAAGTTATTGAATCAATGTATGGACCTTCGCCTTCGCTTGAAAGAACTGTGCAGCCCGAAGCCGTGCAGGTCCATTGCGCTGTTGGAGGACGTTGATTCCCAAGTTCAAGAGGAAAACGAAACTGACGTTCGGCGGTTGAGAAATGGCTTGATGTTGCGCAGGCAACAGTGTCAAAATATCCCCCGTCAATCATTGTTGCTCCAATTCCAATTGAAAGCGCCATTGCCGAGCAAGCAGAGAAAATTCCAAGATAGCAAACATCAAACGCACGCGCCGCATAACTTGAGGTTATGATTTGGTTAAGTAAATCGCCGCAAACAAGCATGTCAACATCTTTTGGATTGATATGTGCCTTGTCGGTTGCTCCAAAAATTGCATGTTCAAGCATTTTTCTTTCCGCTTTTTCGTAAGTTTTTTCACCAAAAAAATCGTCTTTCATAACATAATCGAACATATTCCCAAAAGGGCCTTCACCTTCTTTTGGCCCAACAATTGAATAGTTCCCAATTATTCTTGGCTTTTTATTGAATTTAATTGTTTGAAATTTTCGTTCTTTTTGCATTGTTTTCTCCTTAAATAAACAAGTATATAAACCCAACAAGCGCGCTTGCTAAAACGCCAATAACAATAACCGGGCCGGCAATTGTGAACATCTTTACGCAAAGCCCAAAAATGATTCCTTCATTTTTAAAATCCATTGCTGGGCTTGTTATCGAGTTTGAAAACCCTGTTATTGGAACAATTGAACCCGCGCCAGCATATGCTCCAATTCTGTCGTAAATTCCAATTCCTGTTAAAAGAGAAGCAATAAAAATTAAGATAATTGAAATCCAGCCCGAAACAGCCATTCCCGAAAGATCTGGCCAAATTGCGCGAATTCCATCGCCAATTCCTTGCCCAATCACACATATTAACCCGCCAACCCAAAAAGCATTAAAAAGTGTTGGCCAACTTCTTGTTTTTGGAATTTTTGAATTAACATATTCGTTATATTTTTTGTTTCTTTGTGCAAAATCCATATTTGAAATTTCTCCTTTTCAACCCGTATGTTGCGCAAAAAACGAAATTTTAACCGCAAAAAGCATATTTTTTCAAAAAAAATACACAATAAGAGCATGAAAACATTTTTAGGAGGAAACATGAAAAAGTTTTTATCAATTTCTTGCATTTGTCTTGTTATCATTTTAAGTTTTGGATTTGCAGGGTGCGTGGCAGGAAACTCGAACGCATCTCTTTCCTACACTCTTGAATATAACATTAACAAACTAACAAACATTTTAAATAAAACCGAGGAAGCAAAAACTTCGGAACTTATCATTCCAGAAATCTACACTCCAAATGAGAACACAACTTCTAGGATTGCTCCACTTAAACATGGAGATTTAACAACACTTCCAAGCATCGACCAACAAATTGTTTCAACCGACGAAATTAAAGACGACCAATCAAAAATTATGCCAAGAACATCTCTTTCTTCTTCAAGAATTGGAACATATAATCCACGCAGATTAACCAATGTTAACTACACCAATTCGGGCTATAATTCCTATCTTGGAAAGGTTGAAGATTTGTATGTTATGGTTAACGACGCCGTTTGCGCAAGCGACTCAATTTGCAATTGCAAAAACAATATTTTAGCATATTGCGAGTTTTTGGCAGAAGTCGCAAAACAACTTAAAGACAACAAAATTGAACTTACAAAAGAGCAAACAGAATCTTGCAACAGCCTTTTAAAAGAACTTTCAAAAGCAACAAACAAACTTACCGACACCAGGAACGAAGTTTCAAACAGTTGCAAAGGACTTTCGCAAAAGAAATCTCTTTCAAACGGAATCGACACAATAAGTTCAAAATATGTAACGCTTGTTAATTGCCTTGACAATCGCTTAACAAACTATCAAAACATTCTTGCTCTTCTTGCTCAACTTCAATGCGTTTTAAACGGAAACTGCCAAACAGATTCCAACTCATCAAACGATGTTTTAGATAATTTAAAAAATTTGGAAAATCTCAAAGATTTATTAAACGGCAATAACACAAACTCAAACAATTCAAATAACTCAAACGATAAATGTTTCACCGATGAAAGCGGAAGGACCTATTGCCTTGATAACGACGGAAACTTATACACACGCGACGAAAACGGAAATCGTGTTTACCTTAAAAACTGCCCTAATGGGACTTGCAACGGCAACACAACTGTTAACAACGGAACTTGCAACGGCAACACTGTTATAAACGATGGAAATGTTGTTTGCCCAAACGCAAATTCAACAACAAATTCAACAAAAACGATTTCATCAAAAAATAAAGTAAACCCAGAAAAAATTGCCGATTACAACACAAATGATGAGGAAAAAACCGAAAAAACTGAACGAAAATCCAACATCGACACTTTTAAAGACAAAACAATAACTCCAAATGTTATTAAAAAAGAAAATAAAAAACAAGATAATTCAAAACAAAATACAAACGAAAATAATACAAATCAAAACAAACAAAATAACCAAGAAATTCCAATTGCACCAACTCCAACTCAACTTCCAAACAACTCCAACACCTATGGCTATGGAAACGGAGTTTATGGTTCGCCAATTAACGGAACATACGGAAACGGAACATATGGCGGCGCATATGGAAACGGATTTGGCGGAGTTTATGGCGGCGGATATAACGGAATGCACAACTATGAAAATGGAATAACAAATCCATATCGCAACACCGACACGTACAAATTTCCACCTCAATCAACAACTCAAATTCCTTCAACCTACGCCCCAGGCGCAAGACTTAAAACAGAAATGCTTCAAGATGTTTCAATGGAAAAGCCACTCCCACAAGAAAAAAGACAAGATTTTAAAGCCTTTGGAGTTGCCGAACCAAATGTAAATCTTGAAAAAGAAGATGAAATAAAAACATTGGAAGAAACAAACGAAAACGAACTTCCAAGCCAAAAACTTGAAGAACAAACCGGAGAAAAAATTTTCGACCGCCTTGTTTAAAAATAAACCGCTAGAACCCTAGCGGCTTTTTATTTAATAAGGTTTTTATTTATTTTAACAACAAAAACCTTGGGATAATTTCCCAAGTTTAATTGGCGCCTCCTGTAAGATTCGAACTTACGACCTATCGGTTAACAGCCGAGTGCTCCACCGCTGAGCTAAGGAGGCATCTTTTAAATGCAGTTTGTATTTTAGTATATAACAAATCTTTTGTCAAGCATTTTTAAAAGATTTTTTGTTTAAATTCGAAAACGCCAAAGTTTTTCTTGATCTACTTGTTTTGCATAGCCAATTCCAACGCGAGGAAGTTTTTCAATTTGTTTTGGCTCCTCCCCGTCTTCAATCCAAATTTCATTTTCAAAAAGAGATTTGCCGTTAAAAGTTCGGTCAATTCCAAGTTCTTTCGTAACTTTTCCAGGTCCATTTAAACCTTCAACAGAACGAATTAACACTGCTTGCGGGTCATTTTCCTCGCCCGAAACTATATTTAGCAAATTGTGGATTCCATAGCAAAGGTAGACATAACAAACCCCGCCCTTTTGAAACATAACAGAGTTTCGATTTGTCTTTCCTTTATAGGCGTGGCTTGCGGAATCGGTTTTGCCAAGATAGGCTTCGGTTTCGGTTATTTTTGCTTTAAAAATATCTTCGCCCTTTTTAAGGCAAAGACATTTTCCAAGCAATTTTTCCGCTAAAACAACTGCGTTTTGCGTATAAAAATTGATATTTTCAACCTTTTTCATAATTTTTTTGCAAATTCTTGAAGGCGAACTTCGGTTTTATCTTGCCCAAGAATTGAAATTATTTCGAATAAATCTGGTGAGTTTTTTCTGCCAGTTAAAGCAACGCGAATAAACTCACAAACTTGCGCAACATTTCCTTTAAAGTTTTCTGGGTTTGCCTTATATGCTTTATTATCTGTTGCATAGCCAAGAGAAGAAGCAAGCTCTTTTATTTTTGCAAACCAAACATCTTTGTCATCTTTGGCGGATACAATTTTTGCATAAGCTGAAACAACTTCTTTTGCTTTCTCAAAATTTTCAGGGTCAATTTCAAAATCTGCTATGTTTGAATGCTTAAAATATGGGGCGAACATATATGAAAAAACTTGTTTAATTTCGCCAAAAGCAGCAATATCTTTTCTTGGTTTTGGCGTGTAGCGGTCAATCCCCAAAACTTTAATTACATAATCTTTATTTGTTTCCAAATATTTTGCAAATTCTTCGTCATATTCTTTGGCCCATTCAAGCGATTTTTCGAACACTTCTTCAGCAGTCATTTTTGCAATAATATTTTTTGAAATATCGTTAAATTTTGCCATATCCAAAACAGGAGAAACAGCTGTTATATCGTTGATTCCAAACTTAAAATCCGTCCAAGGAAGGTCTGGATTTTTTGCGCGCCATGGCTCAAAAGAAGAAGAAATAAGGTTCAAAAGATATTCAAAAACGGCTTGAATTGGATAACCTTTTTCAAAATAGAAACGCATGTCGGCTTCTGGGTCGTAGCGCTTTGAAATTTTGCGTTTGTTCCCGTTTTCTGGAATTTTGCAAATTAAAGGGTTATGGCAATATTTGAATCTGTCGAATCCAAGCGCGTCGATAACTTCCAAATGAACTGGAGTTGAGGAAATATACTCCTCCCCGCGAACAATTGTTGTTGTTCCCATCAAGTGGTCGTCAATTATATGCGCAAAAAGATATGGAGGAATTCCGTCTTGTTTAATTAAAATAACATCTTTTGCGTTTGCCGCCGCTTCAATTTCACCTTTAATTAAATCGTAAAACTTAATTCTTTCTTTTCCAGTTCCGCTTGTTTTAAAACGAATTGCAAATTTTTCGCCATTTTTAATTTTGCTTTCAATTTCCTGCAAAGTTAAACTGCGGCAAGGATCATATTCAAATTCGTCGTTAACAGCAAACTTTTCTTCTCTTTCCTTAAAAATTTCCTCTTTTCCATCTTTTGCACGACAGAAACATGGAAATGCTTTTCCTTTCTTAACAAGGTCTTTTGCATAGGAAACATAAATGTCCTTTCGAAGAGTTTGGATGTATGGGCCATAATTCCCAACAGGCTCTTGCCCTTTTTCTTGATATTCGTCTGGGAAAATTCCAAATTTATCCATAACTTGTTTAATAACTTCAAATGCATTTTCTTTTTCGCGCTTTGCATCGGTGTCTTCAAGGCGTTTTATGAAAATTCCGTTTGAGTTTTTTGCAAGATTATATGAAATAAACATTTGAAAAAAGTTTCCAAGATGCATAAACCCCGTTGGGCTTGGCGCATATCTTGTAACTTCTTGCGTTTTATCCAAATTTCTTCTTGGAAATTTGTTTTCCCAATAGGAAACGTCTTTTGCGTCTGGGAAAAGTAAATCTGCAAGTTTTTGATTATCCATTTTTTCTTTCCTTAATAATAAGTTTTGCCGCTTCAAAAATTGGAAGAGAAACTTGCGTTCCATCTTTCATATTTTTAAGCGCAATTTTATTTTCCTTAATTTCATCCTCGCCAATTATTGCAACAAAAGGAATTTTAAGCGAGTTTGCTTGTTCAAGAGCTTTTTTAAGTTTTTTGTTTTTATAGTCAACAATAACATTAACCCCTTCTTTTCGAAGAGCCGAGGCAATTTCCAAAATCTTCGAGTTAAGCTCGAAAGCATAAATAAGCAGATCAACTCTATTAAATTCTGGCTGTTTTTCTTCCAATAAAACATAAATTGGTTCAATTCCAAAACTCATTCCAAGCGCTGGATATTCCAAGCCATTGTCGATGAATTTTCCAATTATTTTGTCATATCTTCCGCCGCCGCCAAGGCTTGACTTAACTTTTCCAGTTTTATCGAAAATTTCCCAAACTGTTCCCGTGTAAATTTCAAGTCCACGAGCAAGAGTTGACGAGAAAACACAATCTTTAAGATTAAGTTCGCTAATAAGTTTTTGAACTTCTTGAACTTCGAAAATTCCCTCTTTAAGAAGATTTGAAGTTGCAACTTTTTCAACCTCATTTAAAGGAAGGGAAAGAAGATTGAAAAGTTTTTGAGCCGATTCTTTTGAGCACCCAAGTTCCAAAAGTTCTTTTTCAACTTCTCTTTCGCCAACTTTTTCAAGTTTATCAAGCGCAAGAATTGATTTCGAAGTTATCTCTGTTGGAATTCCCGATTCTTCAATGAGCCCCGAAAGATATTTTCTGTTGTTCCATTTAACTTCAACATCAAGGCCAAGAGTGTTATATCCCTCCAAAGCCATTTGGAAAAACTCAACTTCAATAAATCTTCCTTCAACGCCGCAAACATCAACATCGCATTGATAGAATTCGCGCATTCTTCCAAGTTTAACAGGTCCGTTTCTAAACACTTTTCCAATTTCGTAACGTCTAAATGGCAAAGAAATGTTTTGATTTGCCGCAATTGTTTTCGAGAAAGGAACGGTTAAGTCATATCTAAGCCCCAAATCTCTTTCTCCTTGGTCTTTAAGACGATAGACCTCTTTCAAAATTTCTGCCCCGCCGGCATATTTCGACGAAAGAAGTTCGAATGGACAAAGAATTGCCGTGTCGAGAGGCAAAAAGCCATATTTTTCAAAAACACCTTTAAGCGTTGAAAAAATTTGTTCCCTAAGGATTTGTTCTTTTGGTAAGTAGTCAACTGTGCCTTTCAAATTTTGTAGTTTTAAATCGTTTTTCATAATTTATATATTATCACTTAACTGCGCACACTGTCAAACTTTAATTTGTTTTAAGGCACAAAAAAAGATGGAAAACCCACCTTTATTTTTTTGTTTTATTGTGAAATAATTATTCTGTGGCAGTTGTCACATTCCATATATCCGTTTGTTTTAACCCTTTCAATTTCCGCCGCCGAAAGTTCCATTCTGCATCCGCCGCAGGATTTATCGTTTAATCTAACAAACGCTGGGAAAAGTTTGTCCGCGCGAAGTTGCTTATATTTTGCAAGAAGTTTTGGTTCAATTCCCCCTTCAAGTTTTGCAAGTTCTGCTTTAATTGCGTTAATTTCTGGCTCTTTTTGTTTGAAAAGCGCATCATAAACTTGTTTATGTTCGCCATATTTAGCGCGTGCTGCTCCATATTGTTTTTTTGTTTTTTCAAATTCATTAAGAGTTATGTTAAGATTTTCCGCAGCCGAAAAGAGTTTCTTTTCCAAAATGTTCATGTTGTTTAAAATTGCGTTGCATGCTTCCGAAATGCTTTCCAAATCTTTTTGGGAAAGAGATTCAAGGTCTTTCGAAACGAATTTTTCAATTTGCGCAACATTTTCTTTATACGCTTTTTGAAGCGCTTCAAAATCTTTTGAAAGAGCGCCTGCATGGCTTTCAAGTTGAGCCGATCTTTCTTGCGCTTTCTTAACAACACCAATCATTTCCGAAGAAATTTTTCTGCTTGGATGGGAATTAAGTTCTCTTTCAATTTTAATGAGTTCCCCGTCTTTTTTCTGATATTCCAAAACATTTTTAAAGTCCATACTTTGTTGTCCCCTTTTATCTTTCCCATTATACAATAAAACCCGCAAAAAGAGCAAGTTCTTTTTAAAAACTTTTTTCTTTAAACTTTTCCCTCAATTTCGCTTGCGTTTTAAAATGATATTTGCAAAAAAACAACCACAATTAAATGGTTGTTTCTTTTGAAATTATTTTATCTATTTTTGTTTTTTTGATTAGAGCCGGTTAAATTTTATGAGCGATAGTCAACAAGTTTTTTCGAGCGGTTTGGGTGGCGAAGTTTGCGAAGGGCTTTTGCTTCAATTTGACGGATACGCTCACGCGTTACGTTAAATTCTTTTCCAACTTCTTCCAAAGTTCTTGGGTGGGAATTATCAAGGCCATAACGCATACGAATAACTTTTTGTTCGCGTGGGGTTAAGGTTTCAATTACGGAAAGAAGTTGTTCGCGAAGAAGTTTTTGAGCAGCGGCTTCCAAAGGAGATTGAGCGGTTTCATCTTCAATGAAGTCGCTTATCTTGCTGTCTTCCTCGTCGCCAATTGTTGTTTCAAGAGAAATTGGGTCCATTGCAATTCTTTGAATTTCCATAACTCTTTCTTCGGAAACGCCCATTGCGGCTGCAATTTCACTTGTTGTTGGGTCGCGACCAAGTTTTTGAATTAAAGTTCTTGTAACTCTTGTTAATTTATTGATTGTTTCAACCATATGAACAGGAACACGAATTGTTCTTGCTTGGTCGGCAATTGCTCTTGTTATTGATTGACGAATCCACCAAGTTGCATATGTTGAAAAACGGAAACCTTTTGTGAAATCAAATTTTTCAACGGCTTTCAAAAGTCCAATATTTCCCTCTTGAATTAAATCCAAAAATTGCATATTTGAGCGGGAAACATATCTTTTTGCAATTGAAACAACCAAGCGAAGGTTAGATTCCGAAAGTTTTGCTTTTGCCGCTTGGTCGCCTTCTGCCATTCTTTTTGCAAGGTCAATTTCTTCGTCGCTTGAAAGAAGAGGAACTTTTCCAATGTCTTTAAGATACATTTTAACAGGGTCGTCAACATTAACTTGAACAATTATGTCGTCTAAACTTTCTTTGCTCAAATCTTCCTCGCTTGCGCGAATAACACGAATTCCATTCTTCTCAATTTCGTCAACAAATTCGTTAATGTCGTCGCGGCTTGCGTCATATTTCATAAGACGGAAATAAATGTCTTCCTCGTTAACATTCCCCTTTTTTCGCCCAACTTCCAAAAATCTGTTAAGTTCAACTTTAAATTTTTCGTCCATTTTCTCTCCTATAATTTTCTTTCGCTAAGTTTTTTAATTATTTCATTAAGTTTTTCGGCAATTTCTTTTCGCTCATCGTAAGAAGTTGCGGCTTTATATTGCTCGTTTAACATTTGCTGTTTTGTTTTCAAATTGTTTTCAACAATTTTCCAAACACACTGGTTAAAATATTCTTTTCCTTCGCCAAACGTTTGCAATTCCAAAATCTTTTCAACAACACTTTTTTCATTTTCATCAAGTTTTTCAAAAAATTCTTCTTTTGAGTTTGTTTCTTTAACTTTTTTCAAAATTGAAATGTATAAAGGATTAATGAGATATTTTTCAAGGTCAAAATCCAATTTTGAATAGGTTTCGCGGTTAATTATTGCTTTAAGTGCAAACTTAACTGCTTTAATATTCCCATCTTCAATTGTTCTTAAAACATTTTTTTCTTGGCTTATTTCAACTGTTTTCTTTCCGCTTTGTGCATCTCGGCGCAAAATGTCGATTGGAACATTTGAAACTTGGCTTATGATTTTAAGATAGACGTCTTTTTCGCTTAATGTTCCAACTGCTTGCAAAATTTCAAACGCCTCTTTAAGATATGACGCTTTCCCTTCTGGCTTTGAAACATCAAACTTTTCTTTAAGCAAATCCAATTTATATTCAATTGGAGTTTTTGCGTTGTCTAAAAGTTTTTGCATTGCATCTTTGCCAAATTCTTTTAAGAATTCGTCTGGGTCTTTCCCTTTTGGAAGGCGAGCAACTTTAACAGCAAAACCTTCTTTTCCCAAAATTCCAATTGCGCGCATTGTTGCTTTTTGTCCTGCCCCATCGCCGTCATAACAAACAACAATGTCGGTTGAGAATCTTTTAAGTTGGGCTGCATGCTTTTCCGTGAATGCTGTTCCAAGAGATGCAACAGCGGTGTTAAATCCATTTGAATGCATCATGATAACATCAATTTGCCCTTCAACCAAGATTATGTATTTAAGCGTTCCGTTTCGCTTTGCTTGTTTCAAAATGTCAATTGCATAAACGCTTGAACCCTTATCGAAAACAGGAGTTTGCTCTGTGTTTTTATATTTTGCTTTAAAATCACTTTTTTCAAGAATTCTTCCGCTGTATGCAATGCATTGTTCATATGAATTTAAAACTGGGAAAATAAGGCGCTTTGAAAGTTTGTCGTAATATTTTCCGCTTTCTTCGTCTTTCCCCGCAATTCCCGCTTTAACTAGAGTTTCAACTTTAACTCCTTGTTTAACAAGCGATGGAATTATCATGTTTCCGTTTGCATAGCCAATATGGAATTTTGTTAAATCGCTTTTTTTGAAATTTCGAAGTTTAACATATTCTTGCGCGGGCTTTGCAAAAGGTTCATACAAATTCTTTTCATATTCTTTCATTGCAAGGTCAAGCGCTTTAAAAATTTTGTCTTTTTCTTGTTTTGCTTTTTCAATTTTTTCGCCATCTTCAACTTCTGGAAGTTTCATTCCAGCGCGCTCGGCAAGGCGTTCAAGTGCTTCGGGATAGGAAATTGATTCAATTTGTTGAACAAATTTAATAACATCTCCCCCTTCGCCGCATCCAAAGCAATGATAAAATTGGTCGTCCTCATTAATTGCAAACGACGGAGTTTTTTCGTGATGAAAAGGACAGAGGGCCCAATATACGTTCCCTCTTTTATTAACTTGTAAATATGATGAAATAACTTGAACAATATCTAATTTACTTCTAAGTTCATTAACCCATTCAGGCGGATAATATCTTTTTTGCAACTTTTCCTCTTGTAACAATTTTTATAGTTAGATAATATATAAGTTCGACATAAATTTCAAAAACCCTTTATTTTTTAATAAAAAAGTTTTAAAAACTTGATTTTCCAATTTTTTCTCTAACTTTTTTCAAAACATCTGATGCAATTTCTCGCGCTTTTTTGCTTCCCTCTTGCAAAATTCTTTCAACTTCGTCTGGGTGTGACATATAGAAATTATATTTTTCTCTCATGCCTTTTAAGTAGTTATTTGCAACTTCAAAGGTTTCTGCTTTAACTTCACCCCATGAAATTCCTTTTGCAAATTTTTCTTTCATTTCTTCAATTTGTTTTTCGTTTGCAAAAAGGCTGTACATTTGGAAAATGTAACAATCGGTTGATTTAGGATCGGTTGGAAGGGAACTGTCGGTAACAATTCGATTAATTTTCTTTTTAAGTTCGGCTTCGTCGCAGAAAATTGAAATTGTGTTGTTATAACTCTTGCTCATTTTCCTTCCGTCAAGGCCTAGAATTGTTCCAACCCCTTTGTTTATTTTTTCTTCTGGAACAACAAAAGTTTCGCCAAAAGTTTTGTTGAAAATTCTTGCAATTTCGCGTGCTATTTCAACATGTTGTTTTTGGTCCTCCCCAACTGGAACAAACTTGGAGTTCATTGCCAAAATGTCGGCTGTCATTAAAATTGGATAGTTATAAAGCCCCATGTTAATTCCGTCGTCTGGGTCTTTCTCGTCATTGAGATTTTTCTCAACAACCGCTTTATATGCGTGCGCTCTGTTCATAAGCCCTTTTGGGGTTACGTTCGACAAAATCCAGTTAAGTTCAAAAACCTCTGGAACATCGCTTTGGCGATAGAAAATAACATTTGCTTCGTCAAGTCCACATGCAAGCCAAGTTGCTGCCTCCTCAAGCGAGTTTTGTTTAAAGAGATTTGCATCTTTAATTAAATTAAGCGCATGATAGTCTGCAATAAAAAACATTGCTTCTGTGTTTGAATTTTTTGCAAGTTCAAGCGCAGGTTTAATTGCTCCAAAATAGTTTCCAAAATGCAATTTCCCTGTTGGTTTAATTCCTGTTAAGATAATGTCTTTCATATATTCCTCCTAATATGATACTTGTAACACTTATTTATTTTTTTGTCAATTGTTATGCTATAACAAAGAAAAAAACAGCAAAATTTGCTGCTTTTTTTGAATTTGATTTATTTTGCAACCTTTTCCCTAATCTTTTGAAGGATTTTTGTTTCAAGGCGCGAAACTTGAACTTGTGAAATTCCAAGTTCCTTTGCAATTTCACTTTGCGTTTTATCGCGAAAATATCTCATTAAAATGATTTTTTTATCTCTGTTTTCAAGATTTTTAAGCGTGTCGCGCAAAAAAATATTGTCAAAAAGTTCTTCTGTTGAATTATCTTCTTGAAAACGGTCAACAAAAAGAAGCCCTTTTTCGTCGTCATCAAAAGGCGTGTAAAGCGAAATTGGCATCTTTGCAGAATCCATTGCAAAAACAACTTCTTGAGGCGGAACATCAAAGTTTTTTGCAATTGTTTCAATTGATGGCTTAACGCCATTTTCTTTCTGGAATTTCTCAACATATTTATTAATTTGAAGATTAAACGCTTTAATTGTTCTTGAAACTTTAACTGCTCCGTCGTCACGCATGAAGCGTTTAATTTCGCCAATTATCATTGGAACAACATAAGTTGAAAATTTAACATTAAACTCTTCGCTGAAATTATTAATTGCCTTAACAAAGCCCATTGCGCCAAGTTGGAACAAATCGTCATATTCAATTCCTTTTCCAACGTAACGTTTAATTATGCTTTTAATAAGCGGAGAATTTTCAATAATAAGCGTTTCTTTTGCGTCTTTATTGCCGTTTTGCGCTTTTTTAATTAATTTTAAAGTTGTTTCGTGGTCCAACATTAGCCACCTACAACTTCTTTCTCCGCCTCGCCGAATTTCTTTTCCATTGTAACAGTAAGTCCGCTTGCTCCGTTTTTTGAAAGCGAAACCCTATCCATAAAACTTTCCATAACAGTAAATCCCATTCCGCTTCTTTCCTCGTTTGGCTTAGTTGTGTAGAAAGGTTGTCTTGCTTTTTCAAAATTTGAAATTCCAATTCCGTTATCAGAAATTGAAATGATTGCGCTTGAATTTGTTAATTTAACATTAACAGAAATGTTTCCTGCCTCTTTTGGATAGGCATGAACAACGCAGTTTGTAACCGCTTCGCTAACAGCAGTTTTAATGTCGGTTATTTCGTCAAGAGAAGGATTAAGTTGAACGCAAAACGCAGCAACTGCGCTTCGTGCAAACCCTTCATTTTCAGAAAGCGCCCTAAAAGTTAGTGTCATTTCATTAATAATATTCATATTTTCTCCTTTAAGAAATTTTAGGCATAATTTCATATAGCCCGGTCATTTTAAAAATTTTTTCTGCGTGAGATGATGGATTGCAAATAAAAATTGGAACATTTTTGCTTTTAAGTTTTTTATATCTTCCAAGCATAACCCCAATTCCCGTTGAATCCATAAATTCAAGTTCCGAAAGATCAACGATAACTTGATTGAATCCTTCTTTTTCAAAAAGTTCGTCAAGAGTTAGTCGAACTTCTGTTGCAGAATATTCGTCAAGTTCGCCGCTTAAAACAACATAAAGCGTGTTGTTGTAAATTCTGTTTCTAATTTGCATTTGCTTCCTCCTAAAAAAGAGTTTAGCAATATATGAATGTAAAAAAATAACACCTTCTGTCGAAAAAAGTGTTATTTTGAAATATTAAAGTTTTATTGTGTTTATTTGTTTTTTAGCGGCATTTCCCCTATATATTTTGCTCAAAATTATTCCGCGACGCTTGTCTTTTAAACCAATTTGTCACATCGTCCATTGTAAGCGATCCGCTTGTTAAGTTTGTTTTTATAATGTTCTTTTGCTCAAAATATTTATTAAAGTTAAAAGACTCATCATCAATTATAACAAAGTTTTTTACTTTATCTTTTTTTATTATGTTATAAATTTCGTCGCCTCTGTTTCTTGGGTCTTTCGAAATTGGAGTTGCCAAAATTTTTCCGTTATAATTAATATTGTTCTTCCTCAGAATTTTGATTGTCTTTTCCATATTAATTCTCCAAGACGAAGAAATAACAAGGCTGCAGTCATATTTCTTTTCAAGGCTGTAAGTTAAAAAATTTAACGCCTTAACGCTTTCAGGATTAAATTGCTCAATTTGAAGTCTGTTAAAAATCTTTCCTTCCCTTGTTGCATTCAAGCGCCAAGACCAATCCCACAAAACGCCGTCAATATCCAAAAAAATGTAAAACTTCTCTCTTTGTTTCATAACTTTATTATACTTTAAAACGAAAATATTTCAATACGGAATTTAAAAAGAAAAGTCTAAATAAATCAAGGTTGCATTTAAAATATAAATTTCTAGAATAAAATAACATATAATTGAAAAAGTTTTAAAGCCATTTCTAAGCGCAATTCAAGTTTAATAACCAACGATATTTACACGCATTTGGATCCAACAATTAAAAGGGAAGATATAGTTAATTTATACAAAGGGCTTTACCCTTGTTTTTGATACCAATTTTGATACCACGAATTTAGCCAAATTTTTGCCAACAAAAAAAGTAGACACAACATATAGTTTTAACTAAGTGTTATGTCTACCATATGGAGCTGGTGATTGGAGTCGAACCAACAACCTGCTGATTACAAATCAGCTGCTCTGCCATTGAGC
>CALHLT010000001.1:0-15018 GCA_938034555.1 uncultured Bacillota bacterium | reverse complement strand
CACTATTAAACTGCTCCAGCCGATCTACTGCTGGGATTTGCGGCGCATAGTGACGCAAAAACGCTTCCAGGTGCTCCAAAAAGAATAACTCTCATAGATTCTCCGTCTATTTCAAAAAGCCTCTGTAATTTCTCATCAAAAGTTGTGCTTCAAGTTGTTTATCAAATTCAAGTGCAACAGAAACAACAATCAAAAGTCCGGTTGCGCTGAATGCGCTAACTAATGTTGAATTTCCGCTTATTCCTTTGAAAACCAAACTTGGAACAAGATTGATGAATGCTAAGAAAATTGCACCAAACAAAATAATTCTGTTCGAAATTTTTCTTAAATAATCGGATGTTGGCTTGCCTGGTCTAATTCCAGGAATAAACCCACCATTTTGTTGAATTTGTTTTGAAATATCGTCTGGATTAAAAGTAATTTGAGCATAGAAATATGAGAAGAACAAAATCAAAAGCGAGGAAACAACGATGTATGGCCAAGAGCCCGTTCCCATCCATTGGTTATACCAAGCCATCGCATTTGAATTTGGCCAGAAAATGCTCATAATCATTTGTGGGAATGTTAAAAGCGCACTCGCAAAAATGATTGGCATAACCCCAGACCCGTTAACACGGATTGGAATGTTTGTGTTTTGTCCGCCATACATTTTTCTTCCCTTCATTTGTTTCGCATATTGAACAGGAACGCGACGTTCTGCTCCGTCAACAAAAACAATTAAAGCAAAGATAACAATAACGGCTGCAAGGAAGATTAGCAATGTCCAAAGACCGTTTAAATCTCCCTTTATGATTGATTGAACATTCGCAAGGATTGCCATTCCTGCTGATGAAAGAATACCAACAAAGATAAGAAGGGAAAGTCCATTTCCAATTCCAAGTTCTGTTATTCTTTCACCAAGCCAAACAGTGAACATTGCGCCCGCAACTAAAACAAGAACAACAACAATTGCAGTTGTCCATTGTGGTGCTCCGCCCCAAAGCATATTTGCTTGAATAACATCTCCAAAACCAACAACAATACCAATTGCTTGCGCAAGCGCTAAAATCAACGCTGCGATGCGAGTGTATCTTGAAAGTTTTTTTCTTCCTTCTTCGCCTTCCTTGCTAAGTCTTTGCCAACTTGGGATTGCAATTGAAAGAAGTTGGATGATGATTGAAGCACTGATGTATGGTGAAACACCAAGAGCCAAGAATGCTCCGTTTGCAAGCGATCCACCGTTGATTGAACTAAGCAACGATAAGAAACTGTTTTCGCTTGTTATAACTTCAAATGCGCTTGTGTTGATTCCTGGAATAGGGAGCCAGCAACCAACTCTAAAAATTAAAAGCAAAAGAAGCGTTATTAAAATTTTAACGCGAACTTCTTTTGTTTTAAAACATTCAGCAATTCTTTTAAACATTAAATCACCTCTGCTTTTCCGCCAACTTTCTCAATTTTTTCTTTAGCGGAAGCAGAGAATTTTTGTGCTTTAATTACGAGTGGTTTTGACAATTCCCCGTTGCCCAAAACTTTGAGACCGTATGGCATTATTTTCCCAATAACTCTGTTTTCATACAAGAATTCTTGAGTTATTTCTGTGTTTGCTTCGAATTTGTCTAAATCGCCAACATTAACAGTTGCATATTCTTTCGAGAAATTTGCATTGTTAAATCCACGAATTTTCATTCTGCGAATGAGTGGAAGTTGTCCGCCTTCGAAACCAGGGCGAACTCCTCCGCCACTTCTTGCGTTTTGTCCTTTATGTCCCTTTCCGCTTGTTTTTCCAAGACCGCTTCCAATGCCTCTTCCAAGTCTCTTTTCTGAAAAGCGTGAATTAGGTGCTGGTTGTAAATTTTGTATATACATTTTTGCCCTCCTTAAGCCTCTTCAACCGTAACTAAGTGTTTAACGTGGAATAAGCTTCCGCGAACACTGTCGTTGTCTGGAAGAAGTTTTGTTTGGTTAAGTTTTGTAAGCCCCAATGCTTCAAGAATCTTGGCTTGTTTTTTGTTGTAGCCAATAACACTTCTAACATAGGTAACTTTTAACATTTTTTGTTTCTTTTCTGCCATAATTCACCTCTTAAATTTCTTCAACAGATTTTCCGCGAGCAATTGCAACTTCTTCTTTAGTTCTAAGAGCTTCAAGACCTCTTAAAGTTGCTCTAACGCAGTTAATCTTGTTTGTTGAGCCATGAATTTTTGTAACAATATCTTTAACGCCAGCAAGTTCCAAAACAGCACGTGTTCCGCCACCTGCAATAACTCCGCAACCTTTCTTTGCTGGAAGCATCAAAACTTTGCTTGTGCCATATTTTCCAACAACTTCGTGAGGAATTGTTCCGTTAACGATATTAATCTTTTTAAGGTTGTTTTTAGCTTGAAGAGTTGCTTTATCAATTGCAGCAGGAACTTCTTTAGCGCGTCCTGTTCCAATTCCAACTGTTCCTTTGCGGTCGCCAATAACAACAAGCGCGCTGAAACGCATTGTTCTTCCGCCTTTAACAACTTTAGTTACGCGGCGAACTGAAACAAGCGATTTATCATATTCGCTTTCTTCGCGTCTTCTTTCGCGTCTTTCGCCGTTTTTCTTATCGCGTTTAAAATCTTCGCGTCTTTTCTTTTCGTCTTTAACAACGTCTGCAACAACTTCTTGAGTTTCGACATTTTCATTTTTGATTTCTTCGTTCATAAATTCCTCCTAAAACTCCAAGCCAGCTTCTCTAGCGCCGTCAGCAAGAGCTTGAACTCTTCCTGTGTAAAGATAGCCGCCTCTGTCGAAAACAACAGCTTTAATTTTCTTCTTTAAAGCACGTTTTGCAAGGTTTTCACCAACAATTTGAGCTTGTTCTTTTCTGTTTTTGCCTTCAAAAACTTTCTTTGCAACAAGATCTTTATCAATTGTTGAGCAAGAAACTAATGTAACGCCTTTCTCATCATCGATAATTTGTGCGTAAATTCCATTAAGACTTCTGTAAACTGCAAGTCTAGGAGTTGCGCTTGTTCCGCAAACTTTATTTCTAATGCGGGCATGACGATTTTTTCTGATTTCGTTTTTATCTTGTTTGTTAATCATATTATTTTCGCTCCTTATTTCTTGCCTTTACCAGCAGTTTTACCTTGTTTTCTGATAACAACTTCATCATCGTATCTAACTCCATAACCGTGATATGGTTCAACAGGTCTGAAATCGCGAATGTTTGAAGCAAGTTGTCCGACTTTTTGTTTGTCAATTCCCGAAATTTTGATGTCGTTTGCTGTTGGGCATTCAATTTTGATGCCTTCTGGCTCAACAACTTCAATTGGGTGGGAAAATCCCAAGTTTAAAACGAGTTTGTTGCCAACTTTACTTGCTTTATAACCAACTCCCTTGATTTGAAGGTTTTTGGAAAATCCTTCCTTAACACCTTTAACCATGTTTGCGATTAATGCTCTGTAAAGTCCGTGTTTTGCTTTAACTTCGTTTTCATCATTTGATCTTGTCAAATGAATGATATTGTTTTCAATGCTAACGCTAACATCTGAAAATTCTTGTGTTAATGAACCCAAAGGTCCTTTAACTGTGATTTTATTTCCATCAAGTGATGCGCTAACTCCGTCTGGCATAACGATTGGATTTCTTCCTATTCTAGACATAACCTCTCCTCCTACCAAACGTAAGCAAGAACTTCGCCGCCAACTTTAAGTTCTCTTGCTTGTTTGTCTGTTAAAATTCCTTTGTTTGTTGAGATGATTGCAATTCCCATTCCGCCAATAACTTTAGGCAATTTATCAACACTTGCATAAACTCTAAGGCCTGGTTTTGAAATTCTCTTCAAACCATAGATAACGCTGTTTCCGTTGTTATCATATTTGATTGCTATGTTAAGGTATTTAATCTTGTTTTCTTCAACTTTTTCATAAGATTTAATATAACCCTCGTCAAGCAAAATCTTTGCAATTGCTTCCTTTTCTTTTGAAACAGGAACCAAAACGCTGTCGTGTTTTGCTGTTATAGCATTTCTAAGTCTTGTTAGCATATCTGCTATTGGATCCGTAACTACCATACTTTTCCTCCTTACCAACTAGCCTTTTTAACGCCAGGGATTTCTCCCTTGTTTGCTTTTTCGCGGAAGCAAACTCTGCAAAGACCATATTTTTTCAAAACAGAATGTGGACGGCCACAAATTTCGCAACGAGTGTATTCACGAGTTGAGAATTTCTGTTTCTTTTGTTGTTTTTCAATTAAAGCTTTTTTTGCCATATTCCCTCCTATCTATCCTTGAAAGGCATTCCAAGAGCCTCTAAAAGAGATAATGCCTCTGAATCCGACTTTGCAGTTGTTACGATCATAATGTCGAAACCTCTGATTTTTTCGATTTTGTCGTAATTGATTTCTGGGAATATAAGTTGTTCTTTAATTCCAAGTGCATAGTTACCATGTCCGTCGAAAGATTTTCTTGAAACTCCTCTAAAATCTCTAACTCTTGGAAGAGCGATTGAGATTAATTTATCAAGGAATTCATACATTCTGTCGCCACGAAGTGTAACTTTTGCGCCAATTTTCATGCCTTGTCTAACTTTGAAGTTAGAAATAGCTTTTTTAGCTTTTGTTGCAACTGGTTTTTGACCGGAAATAATTCCAAGTTCATCAATTGCAATTCCTAAGCTTTTTGAATTGTCCTTAACGTCGCCAAGTCCCATATTCAAAATAATTTTGTCAAGTTTTGGAACTTCGTTAACGTTTTTATAGCCGTGAAGCTTCATAAGTTCAGGAACAATTTCATTTTTATAGGTTTCTTTCATTCTGTTTGCCATTGTTTTCCTCCTTACTCTGCTTTCTTAGCTTTTGCAGATGATTTAGCTGCAGTTTTTGCAGGTTTTTCTGCCGACTTTTCTTCTGTTTTTGCTGTTTTAGCAGCTGCTTTTGCATCTTTTTTAACTGCTTTTGCATGTTCTTTATCTAAACTTGCTCCGCATTTTTTGCAAACTCTAACCTTTTTGCCTTCAATGTCTTTATGTGCAACTCTTGTTGCTTTATCGCAATTTGGGCAAACAACCATAACATTTGAAGAATCGATTGGGTTTGTTTGTTTGATAATTCCGCCCTTATCTTGAGCAGAACGAGGTTTTTTGTGTTTTGAAACAACGTTAACGCCTTCAACAACAACTTTTAAAGATTTTGGAGAAGTTTCAACAACTTTTCCTTTCTTTCCTTTGTCTTTTCCGGCAATAACAACAACATTGTCGCCTTTTTTAATTTCCATATCGACTTCCTCCTATAATACTTCTGGCGCAAGCGAAATAATCTTCATATAGTTTTTATCACGAAGTTCTCTCGCAATAGGCCCGAAAATACGTGTTCCTTTTGGTTGTTTTTGATTGTCGATGATAACTGCTGCATTGTCGTCAAAACGAATGTGAGTTCCGTCTGGTCTTCTAAGACCTTTTGAAGTTCTAACAATAACTGCTTTAACAACATCACCTTTCTTAACAACTCCGCCTGGAATTGCAGATTTAACTGATGCAACAATAACATCGCCGATGTTCCCGCTGCGTCTGTAAGACCCGCCGAGAACACGAATACACATGATTTGTTTAGCGCCTGTGTTATCGGCAACTTTTAATCTTGTTTGTGGTTGAACCATTTTTCTACCTCCTACTTCGCTTTCTCAACGATTCTGACTAAACGGTTATATTTGTCTTTGCTTAATGGACGAGTTTCCATGATTTCAACAGTGTCGCCCATTCCGCAAACGTTTTCTTCATCGTGAACCTTATATTTTTTTGTGCTTTTAACAACTTTCTTATAAATTGGGTGCTTTTTGTTTTCAACAACAGCAACAACAACGGTTTTGTTCATTTTTCCAGCACTAACAACAATTCCTTGTTTTGTTGGTCTGCTATTTCTGATTTCTTTTTCCATACTGTTTCTCCTTACCCATTAACCTTTTTCATTTCTCTTTCGCGAATTATTGTTTTAACTCTTGCAATGTCTTTCTTCAAATTATGAAGTTGCATTGGATTTGTTAAATTTCCTGTTGCGTGGGAGAATCTTAAGTTAAAAAGTTCAGTTTTTAATTCTTGTTCTTTAGCAATCAATTCTTCTGTTGTTAAGTTTTTGATGTCACTTATTTTCATACAGCACCACCTTCTGTTGTTATGGTTTCGTCCTGCTTCTTAATGATTTTGGTTTTGCATGGAAGTTTGTGAGACCCAAGTCTTAAAGCTTCTCTTGCAACTGCTTCTGGAACTCCAGCAATTTCAAAAAGAATTCTTCCTGGTTTAACAACTGCAACCCAGAATTCTGGAGATCCTTTTCCGCTTCCCATTCTTGTTTCAGCAGGTTTTTTTGTTACAGGTTTGTCTGGGAAAATTTTAATCCAAACTTGCCCGCCTCTTTTTGTGTAACGTGTTATAGCAATACGAGCTGCTTCAATTTGATTTGATTTGATCCAGCAAGGTTCTGTTGCAACGAGTCCTAAATCGCCATAAGCAAGTTTGTTTCCTCTTGTTGCAACGCCTGTCATTCTGCCTCTATGAACACGTCTTCTTTTAACTCTCTTAGGCATTAACATTAGTTCATACCTCCTTTGTTTTCAGCTGATTTTTTTCCAAGGATTTCACCTTTATAAATCCAGCATTTAACTCCAAGTTTTCCATAGTTAGTGAATGCCGAAGCAACACCATAATCTATGTCTGCTCTTAAAGTGTGGAGTGGAAGAGAACCTTCCATATAGTTTTCGGTTCTAGCAATTGTGTTAGCACCGTCAACAACTCCGCTAACTTGAACTTTACATCCTTTTGCGCCTGCTTTCATAACGCGTTGAATTGCTTGTTTCAAAGCTCTTCTGAATGCAACACGTTTTTCAAGTTGGCTTGCAATTCCTTCTGCAACTAAAACTGCATCAAGGTCTGGTTTTTTAACTTCTTTAACATTAACGAAAAGAGTTTTTGCTCCAACCATTTTTGAAAGTTCTTTTTTAATTTCTTCAACGCCTGCGCCTTTTGTTCCAATGAGCATACCTGGGCGTCCGGTGTTAAGTGTTACAACAACTTTTGTTGCTGTTCTTTCAATGTCGATGCTTGAAATTGCAGCGTTGTAGTATTTTTTCTTAATAAAAGTTCTGATATTATCGTCTTCTTTGATGTATTTAGCAAAATCTTTTTTGTTTGCATACCAAGAAGATTGCCAACCTTTATTAACTCCAATTCTAAGTCCAACTGGACTAACTTTTTGTCCCATCTTGCCCTCCTATTCTCTACTGTCAAGCACAATTGTTATGTGGCTTGTTCTTTTTAACATTCTGTCTGCTCTGCCTCTTGCGCGGATGTTCAATCTTTTCATTGTTGGTCCTGGGCAAGCATATGCTTCTGCAACATAAAGGTCTGCTCTGTTCATTCCTTTGTTGTTTTCAGCGTTAGCAATTGCAGATTTAAGGAGTTTTGCGCATTCAGCTGCTGCGGATTGAGGAGAATTTTCCAAAATAGCAAGAGCTGTTTCTGCGTTTTTGCCTCTAACTAAGTCAAGAACAATTCTAACTTTAGATGGGCTCATACGAACATATTTAACCTTTGCATAAGGGCGATTGTCTTTGTTTGCCTTTCTTGCTTCGGCTTTTTCTCTAATTCTTGTTGCCATTTTTTATCCTCCTAATTCTTTGCCTTCATTGCAGCAACTTTGCCGCCCGACTTTTTGTCTCCTGCGTGACCTTTGAAGGTTCTTGTTGGAGCAAACTCACCAAGTTTGTGTCCAATCATTTCTGCTGTGCAATAGACAGGAACATGTTTTTTTCCGTTGTAAACAGCAAATGTTGTTCCAACAAATTCTGGGTAGATAACTGATGATCTAGACCATGTTTTAATTGGTTTTTTATTGCCTGATGCGTTGTTTTCTTCAACTCTTTTCATAAGTCTGTCAAACACATAAGGTTGTTTCTTTAACGATCTGCTCATATTCCTCTCCTATTTCTTCCTCTTAACAATTAACTTGTTAGAAGCTTTATTTTTCTTTCTTGTTCTAAGTCCAAGAGCTGGTTTACCCCATGGAGTAACTGGCGAAGCCATACCAACAGGGCTCTTACCTTCACCACCGCCGTGTGGGTGGTCATTAGGGTTCATAACAACACCACGAACGGATGGACGAACTCCCATATGTCTTTTTCTTCCTGCTTTACCAAGAGAAACAAGTTCGTGATCTAAGTTTCCAACTTGACCAACTGTTGCTTTACATCTTGTTAAAACTTTTCTCATTTCGCCGCTTGGCATTCTAAGGGTTGCATATTTGCCTTCCTTAGCCATAAGTTGAACTTCTGCTCCTGCGCTTCTTGCAAGTTGTCCACCCTTTCCTGGTTGAAGTTCAATGTTATGAACAACAGCACCAACTGGGATGTTTTCAAGTGGAAGAGCGTTTCCAACTTTGATTTCTGCGTTTTCGCCGGACATAACGATGTCGCCAACATTAAGTCCAATTGGAGCTAAGATATATCTCTTTTCTCCGTCTGCGTAAACTAAAAGTGCAATGTAAGCTGTTCTGTTTGGGTCATATTCAATTGTTGCAACTTTTGCAGGGATTCCATCTTTATTTCTTTTGAAATCGATGATTCTATATTTTTTTCTGTTTCCTCCGCCAATGTGACGAACGGTTATTTTTCCTTGTGCGTTTCTTCCCGCTGTTTTTTTGATTTTAGCAAGCAAACTTTTTTCTGGTTTGTCTGTTGTTATCTCTTCAAAGGTTGCAGAAGAGTAAAATCTGCGGCCAGCACTTGTTGGATTACTTTTCTTAATAGCCATATCTTTATTCTCCTTTTAAACCTTAAGATAAACTTTCGAAGAATGCAATTGGTTTTGAATCTTTTGTTAATGTGACAATTGCTTTTTTATAGTCACTTGTTCTTCCAACTGTTCTTCCTTTCTTTGTGTTTTGGGCTTTTTCATGACCCTTAACGTTTAATGTGTTAACTTTTTCAACTTTAACATCAAAAATTTGTTCAACAGCATTTCTAATGTCAATTTTTGTTGCGTTTTTGTCAACAATAAATGTGTAGATTTTATCGCTAATCTTTGCATAACTCTTTTCTGATAAAAGAGGTTTTTTAATGATGTCGTATGCGTTCATTAGTTATATGCCTCCTCTAATGATTTAACAGCATCTTTTGTCATAACAACTTTGTTATTTGCAACAACATCATATGTTGACAAAAGTTCTGCAATTTGAATTTGAACATTTTGAAGGTTGCCTGCTGCTCTAAGTGCATCTGCATTTTTCTCATCTGTTACAATAACAACAGATTTGTTTAATCCAAATGCATTCAAGAACTTAACAACTTCTTTAGTTTTTGGTTCTGCAAGCTTGAATTCGTCGATGAAAACAATTTCGTTTTGTCTAAGTTTTTCGCTCATTGCAGAAGCAAATGCAATTTTCTTAACTTGTTTATTAAGTTTCTTTGAGAAATCGCGTGGTTTTGGAGCAAAAACAACTCCGCCGCCTTTATATTCTGGCGATTTTGTTGAACCATGTCTTGCACGTCCTGTGTGTTTTTGTCTGTATGGTTTCTTTGCGTGTCCTCTAACTTCACTTCTAGTTAAGGTTGATTTTGTTCCTTGACGTTGGTTTGCGTTGTATGCAACAACAACTTCGTGAATTAAAGGTTCGTTATAGTCAACTGCGAAAAGGTTGTCTGAAAGATTCAATGTGCCAACTTCTTCGGCGTTCATATTATAAAGTTTAGATTTAGTTGCCATATTTCCTCCTATCTTTTAACCGCTTCTCTAATTGTTACGATTGAACCTTTTGGTCCTGGAAGGCATCCTTTAACTAAAAGAATGTTTCTTTCAGCGTCAACCTTAACAATTTCAAGATTTTGGATTGTAACACTTTCTGAGCCGTAGTGTCCTGGCATTTTCTTGTTTTTGAAAACTCTTGATGGAGTGCTGTTAGCGCCCATTGAACCAACTTCTCTGTGGACAGGGCCAACACCGTGTGTCATTTTTAATCTGTGTGCGTTCCATCTTTGAATGTTTCCTGTGAATCCGCGTCCGCGTGTTGTTCCAGAAACATCAACCATATCGCTTTCTGCGAAAATGTCTGCTTTAATTTCTTTTCCAATTTCATAGTCCGCAGTGTTTTCAAAACGGAATTCTCTAAGGATTTTTGAAGGAGCAACATTTGCTTTTTTCAAAACTCCAAGTTGAGGTTTGTTTAATCTGTTTTCTTTTGTTTGGTCGAAAGCAACAACAAGTGCTTCATATCCATCTTTTTCGTTTGTTTTCTTTTGAACAACATAGCATGGGCCAGCTTCAACAACTGTAACTGGAATAACTAAACCGTCAGGCGTGAAGATTTGGGTCATGCCAAGTTTTTTACCTAAGATTGCTTTTTTCATTCTATCTTCTCTCCTTATAGTTTAATTTTTACATCAACACCAGCAGGCAAATCTAATCTCATAAGAGAATCAACTGCTTTTTGTGTTGGACTGTAAATGTCAATCATTCTTTTGTGTGTTCTGCATTCAAATTGTTCACGGCTGTCTTTATGTTTGTGTGGTGAACGAATGATTGTTACCACTTCTTTATCTGTTGGAAGTGGGATTGGCCCTGCGACTTTTGAACCATTTTTATTTGCTGTTTCAATGATTTTAGCGCAAGCTAAGTCAAGCAAAACGTGGTCATAGGCCTTTAATTTAATTCTGATTTTTTGCGATGCCATTATTTTTCCTCCTGTCTAAAACTATTTTAATCCCCCATTTGCAACCGCTTTGGATTTGCCGTTTCTAAAAACATAAACGCCGCAAAAAAACAGTTTCAACCAAGTGTTGACTTATTTTTTAATGCGGTTAAAGGTTTCCTTCAACAACTATTCCGTGTGTGTCGCGCTTGTGACCAAAAAAAATTAGCTTTTTGCGGGGGCGCTTTAATCGATGTTAAAACTTGTCGATGTGAATTCTCTTACAGTGAGCGCTCGCATAGCTCAAAGAAGTAACCTCACATGTCATTCCCTGTCTCAAGCGTGATAATAATACAATAAAAAAACTCTCTTGTCAACTGTTTTTCAAAACTTTTTTCGTTTTCTTTTTTATCAATTTTTTTTCGCCAAAATCCCCTATTATCAATAATGAATATATAATACAAATGTATGTAAGAAAAATATAAGAAAAATTTTAGAATTTGCTATTGACAAATAAATTCAAGCAAGTTATAATAAGTCGAAATTAAAAAAGGGGTTTAAAAATGAACAAAACAGCTAAATCACTTATTAAAACAACTTTTGGTCTTGCATTAACTTTAGCAAGCCTTGCTGGCATAAAAGAATTTAAAAATGCGCAAAAAAGTTCAAAGCAAATGGTTGAAGATGCATTCGTTGGAACAGCAGAACCAAGCATGGTTCAAGTTCAAACAGTTGTTTCTGAAATTCCAACATATATGACAAATAATGAAGGAACTCGCTTTACAATTGTTAACAACGCAGAAACACAAGCAACCGACGAAGCTATGGCCGCAGAAGATTCTCAAGACGAAGAAGTAAGTTTTGAAGACAATCGCGACACAACTTCTAAACGTGGAAGTGCAGCAGATAGATTTATAGACAGTGCAACAGATAAATCTGGCGCAGAAAGCGAAAGCGACCTTGAAAAAGACGGATTTACTCCATCAGACGACACACAAAAAATCTTAGACGAAATTGAAAAGGGCGATTCAAATCCTTCAATCAATCCAATTGAAGACCCAAATCATGGAACAAATTTCGATGAAATTGAAAACCTTGAACCTAAACAAGACTCGTCAGAAGCTGGAATTTCAAATCAAGCAGTTGCATATGCAATAACAGCCGGTCTTGCTGCAGGTGCTGTTGGCGCTGCCGCAGCAATTGCACTCTTCCTTAAAAGAAAACTTAATGCTTCAAGCGTTAGAAAACAAGGAACTCGCTTAATTCAAGACCAAAAAAACATTAAATCTGCTGAAAAACTTACAGAAATTGATGCAAAAATTGCAAAGAAAGAAGAAAAAGGCAAAACAGTTTCAACTCGTCTTCAAGACAAACGCGAAACAACCGCTTTGAAAGTTACAGCAAAATCTCAAACAACTCAAAACGAAAAATTCGATTCAAAACGTCTTAAAACCTATGCAACTCTTGCAAAATGGAGAAACTATGGCAGATATAGAAACGACGAATTAACAAAAACTGGATATAAAGAATTAAACAAAGGATTAGTTGCTTATTCAAAATATCTTGACAGCAACTCCCCTAGTTCAAAAGAATCTAAAAAACTTTTGGAATCTGCAATAGCAAGCTTTAACAAAGCAGCTCCAGGAATTCAAAAAGATGCATACTTTGGAAATTGGTCGTTCTCAACAAATTCCCAAGAACTTAACGGAAAAGTTGAACTTTCTCAAATCCCTGTTTTCCCATTTAGATATGTTCAAAACCAAGGATTAGGACTTTCCGAAGTTCAAAAAACTGACTTACAAAACTTCTTCGACGATGTTTTTGCTGAAAAAGCAAACAACGAACCAGTTGTAACATATGGAACAATTTCCTACTACACCAACGAAGAACAAGCTCCAGTTCAAATGAAATATGCTTTTGACAACCACGAAGCTGCAAAACTTCTTAAATCAAAACTTATAACTCTTATCCCACAAGAAGCAAAGAAAGTTGTTATCGACGAAGTTAACAAGGGCGGAAAGAGAGTTAAGGAAGAACTTAAAACCGAAGCAAACATTGCAAAAGAAAGAGCGCTTTCCGAAAAAGCAGTTTCAGATTTCTATAAAACCTACGCCCAAAGCGAAACCAAACAAAAACCAACTGACCTTGGTCAAGGAATGGAATAAAAAAAACAGCCAGCAATTATATGCTGGTTTTTTTATTTGCAAAAAAACGTAAAAAGTGCAACAATATGCGTATGAAAAACTTTTTAAATGTTAACCCAGGTTTTTATATTGGCAACCTTCATGTTGCTTGGTATGGCGTTATTATGGCGTGCTCAATGGCTCTTGCAATTGTTCTTTGCTATTTCTTTGCAAAAAGACGTCAAATTAAAAGTTCAGAACTCATTTGTTGCGCGCTCTATGCCCTTCCCCTTGCAGTTATTGGAGCAAGAACATTCTATGTTATTTTCAATCCAAATGGCGACACCTACACCTTTGTTGAAGCCCTTAAAATTTGGAACGGCGGGATGTCAATTTGGGGAGGAATTATTGGCGGTTTCCTTGGAGTTTGTTTATATTGCCTAATTCATAAAAAAGATTTGCTTTCAATTTGCGATGTTATCGCTCCGGGGCTTATCATTGCCCAAGCAACGGGAAGATGGGGAAATTTCATCAACAAAGAAGCGCATGGCTGGGAAGTTTTCGATCCAAAATATTTTGGTCTTCCATTCACTGTTGAAATTAGCGGGCACTATTTTCTTGCAACATTCCTTTACGAAGCGGTTTTAAACACAATTGGATTCGCGGTTTTAGTAACTCTTCTTTATAAATCTAAAAAACGTGGGCTTGTTCTTTCTTGCTATTTGATGTGGTATGGCGTTGTTCGCTCAATCATTGAAATTTTCCGAACCGACCCAATGCTTATTGGCTCGATTAAATTTTCTCAACTTATGAGCATAATTTCTGCCTGCATTGGTCTTGTTCTTTTCGTTTACATTATGATTAGAGATGCAAGGCTTAAAAAACGTGGAAGAAATCCAAACGAATATTTCCATTTGCGCGGTATTGAAAATAAGATGGAACATAAAGGAAACATTTTCTATGTTAACCTTTCAAACAAACGCGTTGGCGAACTTGAAAGCGATGCAAAGAAAAGAATTGCAAAAGAAAATGCAAAAAATGGAGTAATAAATAAAACTAGATATTCAAGATTATTGGAAAGCCATTTTAGTTTAGAAAATGTAATAAAATTTTTAAAATCTAATGACTTAAGTTATGCGAAAAATATTGTACTATGCCATTTATCTGATACAAATTCTAATCAAGATATAATGCAAAATAAAGTGTATGAAGCAACAAAAATAAAAACAACAATAGCAAGACCAGGACTAAATCTAGAATTAAAATTATATCCATTTTGATGGAGGTTTATATGAATAGTATAAAAGCAATAACTCAATTAGAAGAATTAAAAAGGGACAGGCTTAGTTTTATTCAAAATGATGAATCAGATGAAATTTATTTAAAAGATATAAAAGCAATTAGCTTGGCCATAAAAGCCTTAAAAAAATGCCCCGATATACAAGATAAATCCTTTAATTGTAGACTTTGTGGAAAGGAATTAAAAACTTGGAAAAGTATTCAAAAAGGATTTGGACCTGTATGTGAAAAAAAATATTTAAATGATGTATATAAAAACCAACAATTAACAATGGATACTATATTACAAGAGAGAGGAGAGGGGTAGTGATATGGGAAAAAATACAGTATATTTTAGTCACGATGCGAATGCCTTTACAGATATTAAAATTGCAGCAATGAGATGTGATTATGGTGTGGAACGGATATGGATTGTTTTGGATAATTATTGAAATATTAAGAAACACAGAATCCTATAAATTACCTCTTGAAAAAAATACATATAGATCTATAAAAATACAATCTAATACAAGTATAAATATTGAAGAATATATAAGAGATTGTATTAATGAATATAAAGAAACAGAAGATGGAAATGGATTGTTTAATACTGATGGTAAATATTTTTGGTCAGAAAGTTTATTAAAACGCATGACAAAAATGGAAGAAGTGAGTGCAAAAAGAAAAAAAGCAGGACAAAGAGGAGCACAAGGTAGATGGGGAAAAACAGAGGAAAATAATTCAAAAAAGGAAGAAAAAATAGCAAAAAATAGCAAACGTATAGCAAATGCTATAACATACAATGGCAAATGCTATAAGAATTATGGCAAAAGTATAGCAAAAAATGGCAAAATAAAATCTAAATCTAAATCTAAAATAAAAATTAAAATAAAAGATATTAAATCTATCTATCCATCTAATCATAAACCCGGAAAAGAAAATAAAACTTTAACTAATATGATGGATGAGACAGAAAAGATGGAATTTGAAA